>NZ_DCAP01000032.1:0-71515 GCF_002311535.1 Salegentibacter sp. UBA1130
TGCTTATTTATCCTCGTAAACCTTAATAAATTGCTTATCCAGCTCTTCTGAATCTTTATACTTTTTTCTAGTTTCTCGTAATTTTTTCATCATCATTTCCCTTACTTCCGAATAATCTGGATCGTAAAATACATTATGCAATTCCTGCGGATCGTTTTTACGGTCGTAAAGTTCCCATTCATCTACATCATAATAAAAGTGGATGATCTTATAATCTTTAGTAGCAATACCGTAATGCCTTTTTACAGCATGCTCGGCAGGATATTCATAATAATGATAGTAAACAGCATCTCTATCCCAGGCCTCTTTTTCTCCTGTTAACAATGGTAATAAACTCTTACCTTGCATTTCATCTGGAGCATTTAGCCCGGCAGCATCTAAGAATGTTTGTGCAAAATCCAGGTTTTGCACCATTTCCCCTTCGGTAATACCTGCTTTTATTTTGTTTGGCCATTTTATAAGTAAAGGAGTTCTAAAAGATTCTTCATACATAAATCTTTTATCGAACCAACCGTGCTCTCCTAAATAGAAACCCTGGTCTGAAGTATAAACCACTATGGTGTTGTCAGATAAGTTATTATTATCTAGATAGTCTAATACGCGACCTACGTTTTCATCTACTGAAGCAATAGTTCCCAGGTAATCCTGCATATAACGTTGGTACTTCCATTTCATTAAATCCTCATCATCCATATCTGGATATTTCTCTTCAAACTCTTTATTTATTGGATCGTAGACCCTATCCCAGGCAGCTTTTTGCTCTTTATTCATCCTTTTGGTAGGATCTCCCAGGTAACGTTCTTTTATTCCCAGTTTTTTGATTGTAGTATCCTTTAACTTATTATCGTTGGTAAGTAGCATATGGGTAAGAATATTCATTTCAGCCGTTTTTGCGGCTGTACTTTTGCGGGTATTCGGCTCATCCAAATTGTATTCCTTAGACGAATCAGGAGAACTTGATTTAAGATCTTCGGGCTGAATACGAGTATAGTCATCAAAAAGGGTTTCTGGTAGTGGGAATTTTTTTTTCGTGAATTCTTTGTAATGTCTTTCCGCTGGTAACCAGGCGCGGTGTGGAGCTTTGTGTAAATACATCAATAAGAACGGTTTTTCTTTATCGCGTTCTTCTTCCAACCAGTTTATGGTGAGATCTGTAATTATATCGGTAACATAACCATCTATTACGGTATCTCCGTCTTTGGTTATAAAGCGTGGGTTATAATAACTTCCCTGGCCGGGTAAGATTTTAAATTCATCAAAACCTTTTGGATTGTTTCCAAAGTGTAATTTTCCAAACATTGCGGTTTGGTAACCGGCATCCTGTAAGATTTGCGGGAAAGTTATATTAGTAGTATCAAACTTACTAAGGTTGTCAATTTTCCCATTTAAATGACTGTGCTTACCAGTTAAAATAACAGCTCGCGATGGGGCGCAAATAGAATTGGTTACCGAGGCATTGTTAAAAAGAACCCCTTCACTGGCCAGCCTGTCAATATTTGGTGTATTGATAAGTTTATCATTATACGCACTTATTGCCTGGTATGCATGGTCATCAGACATCATAAAGACAATATTAGGACGTTTGTCCTGGCGTAACTCTTTTTTCTCTTCTTCGTTTTTACAAGAAAATAAAGTTGTTGCTAAGACTAGTGAACAAAGGAAAACTCTGTAATTCGGCATAGGTCCTTATTAGGATTAAGTACTATAAATAAATTTTTATAAAGATATTATAATTATAAAAAAATTATATAAATTATAAATAATAAGACAAAATTATTTTCAAAACGAAAATAAAAATAGGACTGGTTGAATTAAAATTGGGTTATTACAGCATAACGAACTGAAGGGTAATTGTTTTCTTCTAAATAATGAATCTTACCCTGGTAGGTTTCGGAATATGCGATAATCTTAATTAATAGATAGGCTGATTTTTGGGACAGGGTAATTGATTTGGTTAATAGATAAATTTAGGAGAAAACCGGGAAGAGAAATTGATTAAATGAATAGTGAAAAGAAAATAAAAGCCGAATGTCTCGAAAAAAAAAGAGGCTGGTTGAATTAACAACCAGCCAGTCTTTGAATTAACACCTATGAAAATTCAAAATAAAACCTATTTCGTGATGGAGTATATTGAATATCCATTCGCCGGAGCTTCAATTATTGCCATTCCGTTTTCATCGGAGGTAGGGGTGTATGTTGTGTTACCACTATAATCTAATAAGGTAACGTTATTCCAATTAGTTTGAACGTTTCTACGTTTTGTAGAATTTCCGGTGCTAATATATAGAATTAATCCGGGGTTTTCAGCATTCCCTTCCCTTTTCATTACATATTCGTTATTATCTACATGAAGTACTTCTACATCACCAAGTGCCAGACTATTATGAATCTCGATTAACTGCTTAATTTCTTCGTTGAAAGCTTCATTTTCGTAATCTGAGTAGAAAATTGTAGGATATCCGTCGTGTGTTAAAATATAGGCATAAGCTTTCATTTTATTCTCTGTAGCGATGCGATTGTCTTCATTTTCGTCTTTTTCGGTGTCATGATTCGCTACAAAAGTCACAGCTTTGTCAGGATTAACCTTACGAAGTGTATTTCCGTCTAAATAATTTAGGTCGTCAAAACGATCAAAAGCTTCTTCCATTTTATAGAAGGCAGCAAAATCGAAAGCTGAAACTCCAGTGGCGTCAACCCAGTCTACCAGAACATCTGCATTTCCGTCAAAATTCTCTCCAACAGCAAATCCGCCAACTTCGTTCATCCAACCTTCAATCACCCAGGTTCCAAAACCTTTTACGTAATCAAATCGCCAGCCGTCAAAACCCATTTCATTTTTGTAATATTTTGCGACAGAATTTTCATTCTTCCAAAACCAGTCCTGTACATAAGGAACATCGTGATCTACATCCTGTTCAGAAAAGAAAAGATCTCCCTCATCACTTTGGCTTACATCGTTTGGATGAAAATGTTCGTAGTTTCTATTGAACATCCCTGAAGCGTTTCCATTTTCTTCGTTGAATAGGGTATAGGTATCCTTTTCGCGATATGGATTGTATTCCAGGCCGCCGCCCGAATTATGGTTTAAAACGATATCTGCAATCACCTCTAAGCCCAGCTCATGAGATTTAGAGATAAGATTTTCCAGCTCTTCGCGAGTCCCAAAACGTGTAGGAACAGTCCCGTGTTGATCGTATTCTCCAAAATCGAAATAATCTGAAGGGTCATAGCCCATAGAGTAACCGCCAGACTGACCTTTGGTAGCTACGGGAAGCCATATTCTATCTATCCCGGCATCTGCCCAGCCTTCAACTTTATCTGAAAGGTTATTCCACCATTCAAAGCGTGGTTCTACATCCCAGTAAAAAGTTTGCATCATTACTTTTTGCCCGCTGGAATATTGGGAAAGGTCTAAGGCTTCAGGATCATTAGGGGTTTCTTCCGGTTCTTCGCCACCGGTAATATCATCTGTTTCATCAACAACTTCATCGTCGTCTTTAGAACAGCCAGATACCACTAAAAGCAAGCTGAAAAGAAAAGGGAATAAAAATTTAGTTTTTTTCATAATTAATAAGAATTAAAAAGGGCTGCACGCGGCAGCCCTTTTAGTTAATTGAGTCTTTTACTCTTCCCCTTGTGGGATAAAGATATATCGACCATCCAGTGTGTTAAACCACACATCGTAAGTTCCTGCGCTCACTGGAATATTTGGTCCAGCTACTGTAGTTTCCCCGCTAACTGGAGTTGCTCCACCCCAATCTAGATCCCATGCGTCATCTGCTCTAAACTTCGCTTCACCATCAGTTAATTCAATTCCTTCGATATACCAGATATGAGGGTTGAATTCAGACTGAGTCATATCAGTATCATCATCCCACGCACCAGGAGTGGCATCGCCAATTATCCCGATGTTTGTTTCAACTTCGACTGCACTTTCATCTATTTCTTCCCAGGTGTAAGTCATTTCATCAACATTCACCATTAGAGAATAATAGGCATCATCTTCTACCGGGAATGCATTAGGATCATTACCTAAGATATCACTGTTAGTAAGTTCACCATTAGAAAGTCCCCATTGTGGTTGCCACGCTGTAGTTTGTAAAAATTTGAAACCTTCTATATCTCCTCCTCCGGCAAATCTTCCTTCGAAGTAATAGATATTTTCATTTTCACCATCTCTAAACAAAGGAGTGTTGTTGTTTGCAGGATCCCAACCGGCTGCGGTGGCATCTCCTACAAGATAAAGTTCCATTTTAGGTGCTTCACCTTCTTCTTCGGCTTCTGGTAGCTCTACATTAAGGCCAATAGTTTCAGAAAATTCTTCTAAAGCATTTCCTTCACCGTCACCGGCAAATGCACGTACTTTAAAGTAAACGCTGCCAGTATTTGGCGCTTCGGTTTCAGGATCGTTATCAAGACCTGCATCTTCAGCAAGATCTCTCATTTGGCCAATGCTTACACCAAGATTATTATTATCTGTACTTCCTATTACCATAAAGTCTCCAAAAGCTTCATCTGCAGAGCCCTGAAGCTCATAGGTAATAGTAGTAGGTGCATCAAAATCTACTTCGTTCCAAACAAATCTTTCGGCAAGATTGTCTGGATTTCCCGATGGTAACACATAGGTGTTTTGAAATGAATTGCTAAACTGAATTCCTTCCGGGTCTGGTTGCGCAACGAATACAATATCATCGTCTTGTGTACACGCGCTAAAGCTTAGTAGCGCGATAAATGCTAAAAATAAAATTGAAAATTTCTTCATTTTAATTCTTTTATAAAATTAATATCCTGGACTCTGTTCTAAATTGGTGTTAACTCCTAAGTCTGAAGCTGGTATAGGCATTAGGTTTCTGTAACCTTGTGTAGTTGCTCCCTGTGGAACATCTCCTTTCCATGGCCAAATTCCATTTTCAGTAAATTGGTTAAACCTTATAAGATCTGTTCTTCTGTGTGCTTCCCAGTATAATTCACGGGCGCGCTCATCTAATATAAAATTTAAGCTTAGATCTGATGCGCCAACCTGGTCTGCATCAACTCGTTCCCTCAATTCGTTTACATAATCTAAAGCAGCCGCCTGGCTACCACCACCGCCTCTAAGGTGGGCTTCAGCATACATTAAATATGCATCTGCAAGTCTAAACATTGGGAAATCTGTATCAGGGAATTCCCCGGTATCATCAGATCCCCATTCGCCATCTACGGTAACATTTTTGAACTTGGTAATGGCAAAGCCATCATTAAAGCTGGAAATTTCATCTATCTCTTTAGTTTGTCCTTCTGTAAAGAAAAGTGCTCTTTCATCTTCAGAATCTGCTCCATTTGGAAATTTATCTACCAGGGCAGCGGTGGTTCTTAAACCGGCCCAACCACTACTTACTCCAAAGTCTGCAGGATCCATATCGCCACCTACAGCAGCGTGAATAATAAATGCCATACCGCCATAAGACCTGGTTTGCTGCCCATCAAAAGTAATAGGGAAGATCACTTCAGATTGTGCTCCATTGGAATCATTATCTGCCAGGAATAATTTTTGGTAATCATCTGCTAAACTATAGTTTGCGTTAATTACTCTTTCCGAATAATCTAAAGCTTCAGTATAATGAGCCTCACCGGTATAAATTTCAGCATTTAGATAAAGTTTAGAAAGCAGCATCCAAACTGCAGCCTGATCGGCACGCCCGTATTCATTAGAATTAGCGCTTACAATTTCGCTTTCTATGGCTAAAAGTTCACTTTCTACAAAATCGTATAATTCTGGTCTTTGAATTTGCTGCGGAAGAAAAGCTCCTACAGGGTCTTCTTCGGTCACAAAAGGAACATTACCAAATAAATCTAAAGCGTGATAATAATGAAGTGCTCTTAGGAACCTTGCTTCAGCACGGTAAATGGCTATATTTTCTCTTTCTTCAGCTGCAATGCCTCTAGACTCTAAAAGTTCTGGAGTGCTTTGTCTTAAAAATTCATTAGTAAGAGAAACCTGGTACAAAATCCTTGAGTACATAGTTCTAATAAACTCGTTTCCTGCAGTCCAGTTTTGGGCGTGCAAGTCCTGGATTGTACCATCGTTCCAGCCAATTACAGCTTCATCTGTAGTAAGTTCCTGCATAGACCAGTATAATCTAAGATACTGAGAGAAACCTTCGTCAAGACCAATAAGGTCTGGATCTCCGGCTGGACCTTCCTGGCCACTAACCGCAAGACCGGCATAAAGTTTAGCCAAAAACTGTTTGTAAGATGCTGGATCTTCAAATGTAGTTTCGGCCGTGAGCCTGTTATCTTCAGGCTGCAAATCTAAATCGTCTTCACAAGACCAGAGGAAACCGGCACTTATAAATAAGATTAAGAATGGTTTTAGTGTTTTTAACATAACTAATTTATTATATATTTTTTCTTAAAATGAAAGATTTAAACCAAGTACAATGGTGGTAGATCTTGGATAAAAATTGTTGTCTATACCGTTAGCAATTTCTGGATCTAAACCTTCATAATCGGTTATAGTCCATACATTGGTTGCGGTTAGTGAAGTTCTAATATCAAGGTCTTCTCCCGGGAATAAATATCCTACAGAAATGTTGTCTAGCTTCACAAAATCAGCCTTTTGAATATAATAGTCTGAAAAGAACTGGTTATTGTTAAAGTTGCTTTCTAAAACATTGCTATTAAAGTTTGAATAGTAAGGCTGCGGGGTAACTGTACCTGCGCCTACAAATCCGTTACTTGACTGGGTGTTGTTGTACATGTAATTTCCGAAGTTACCTCTAAAGGTAAAGCTGAAATCAAGGTTTTTATACCTCATAGTATTTGTTAATCCCATAAAGTAATCTGGTGTGGCTTTTTTATAAGCAACCCTGTCTTCTTCTGTAATTTCGTTATCCCCGTTCACATCTACATAAGCACCTTCTATTGGTTGCCCATTTTCATTATAAACCTGGCGGAAAACATTAAAGGTAGTAGGGTCAAAGCCTTCTTTCCATAGCTGGATGTTGTTACCAACACCACCGCTAATTTCTCCTTGTGGAATTTGGAAATTCGGGTTGTCACCCAGGGTTAAATTGGTGATTTCTAAATCCTGGAAGGTTAAATTGTAATTTAAATCCCAGTTGAAATCTTCTTGCTGAATAATAGCACCATTAATTCCAAATTCAAGTCCTTTACTTACCGTGCTACCTACGTTGGTAACTAAAAGGTCGGTAAGGTTAGCACCTGCCGGTACCGGTACTGTTGCTAAAAGATCTTCAGTTTCACGGTAATAAGCTTCTATGGTACCAGAGATCCTGTTATTAAAGAAACCATAATCTATACCAACATTATAAGTTTTTAATTCTTCCCATTTAAGTTCAGAATCGTAAGCTTCAGGACGTAAGGTATTGTAGAACTGATTACCAAACTGGTATCGCGCTCCACCTACACTTGGGTTATAAGTTCCGAAGTAACCATAATTAGGTCCAATTTCCTGGTTACCGGTTACCCCGTATCCTGCACGAAGTTTTAATTGGTTCAATACATTAGAATCTGCAAGGAAGTTTTCGTTATGTAATTTCCAACCTACAGATAATGCAGGGAAAATACTCCATTTATTGTCTCCTCCAAATCTTGAAGAACCATCTCTACGCACGCTACCAGAAACCAAATATTTATTGGCAATATCAAAACTGGCACGACCAAAGTAAGATTCCAATGCATTTCGATTAATATCTCTTGGGAAATCCTGAATATCGTTAGAAACTGTTTCAGTTGTTTGGCTGGTAATAAAGAATTCCTGGTAAGAATGTCCTGCAGTTAAATCAATTTCAGTATCCAGAAAATCTATATCATTTTTATAATTGAAATAGAAATCCAGAAGTGTATTTCTGTTGAAACCACCATAATCTTCAAAATAAGGAATATCCTGGTTGTTTGCAGCAGAAGTTAATGGTCTTCTATTATAACCATCATTCTCTGAATAATCAAAACCTGCATTTACATTAAATTTCAATTCCGGAAGGAAATGGAATTTATATTCTGCATTCAGGTTGGTGATATTTCTTTTAGTAACTCCACGGCCATCTAATTGCTCTAAAAGTGCTAATGGGTTACGTGTAGCCTGGATTTGTTGTTGTTGAGGTGAAAGTGTGTGCTCATAATATCCATCAAAGTAACTTCCCTCATTATAAACCGGTTGGGTAGGGTCAAAGCCTACGGCTGAGCCAATAGCACCCTGATCTGCAAAACGGTTTTCATCTACAATTCCTTTAGAAGTTAAGGATAATTTTAGGTGATTATCAAATAAATCCTGGTTAAGCGCAATATTAAGAGCGTTTCTTTCATAAACATCGGTTTTTAAAACTCCTGTTTGTGAAGTGTGGTTGTAATTTATACGGTAAGTGAAATTTTCAAATCCCTGTGTTGCCGTAAAGTTGTGAATAGCTCCTACAGCGGTTTGGTAAATTTGATCCTGCCAATCGGTATTAGCATCTCCCAATAAAGAAGGGTCTGTTCCCGGGGTTTCGTTTATTAAAGTACGAAATTGATCGGCATTCAATACATCTACCTTATCTATAATCCTTCCGGCAGATACTTTAAGATCGTAAGATAAAGCCAACGGAGATTCTTTTTTACCAGTTTTGGTGGTGATTAAGATTACCCCGTTAGAAGCCCTGGAACCATAAATAGAAGTTGCAGCAGCATCTTTTAAAATTACAAAATCTTCAATTTCATTTGGGTTAATGGAGTTTAACTGGTTTCTAACACCCTGAACTCCTCTTTGGTCTAATGGCACACCATCTACTACAATAAGTGGGGAGTTGTTACCCGATAAGGAAGAACCACCACGAATTCTAATTTCAGAACCACCACCTGGTTCACCGCTTCCGGGAGTAATTCTAACCCCGGCCGATTTACCTGATATTAATTGTTCTGGTGAAACTACTGCTCCCTGGTTAAAGCTTTCAGCAGAAATCTTTTCTACAGATCCTGTTGCATCCTGTTCAGATGTGCTACCGTATCCAATAAGAACTACCTCTTCTAAAGTAGCCTGATCTTCGTCTAACTGAACATCTAAAGTTGCCTGTCCTTCATAAGGAATTTCCTGACTGGCAAAACCAAGAAAAGAAAAGACAAGAATATCGTCTTCACTTACGTTTTGAATGGTATAATTACCATCAAAATCTGTGACTGCACCATTAGTTGTTCCTTTTACAATAACGTTTGCGCCGGGAATTGGAAGGCCGGTTGCGCTTTCGCTAACAACGCCACTCACAGTCTCCTGCGCAAAAAAGCTCATTGGTAGCATTAAGAGCAACATCAACGTGCTTTTAAATAGTGTTTTCATAAATTATTTTATTGATTTTTACTAAAAATTATGCTTATATTTTTACTTCCTGAGGTTAAAAGTATGTAAACAGAATGTAAAGAAATAGGCATTCCCTTACCAGTATTTTGCGCAAACGTTTGAGTGTTGAAAACTTTTGATTTTTGCGGGTATAGCGTAATTTTTATGGTATTTTTACGACATCTTAAAAATTATCCCTGAGTTATTTTTAAATAATAGATTTTTATGAAGCCAAAATTGACCCTAAAACAAATTGCAAGAGAATTAGACGTATCAATT
Source organism: Salegentibacter sp. UBA1130 (assembly GCF_002311535.1). Lineage (NCBI taxonomy): Bacteria > Pseudomonadati > Bacteroidota > Flavobacteriia > Flavobacteriales > Flavobacteriaceae > Salegentibacter > Salegentibacter sp. UBA1130. The sequence goes on from NZ_DCAP01000032.1 coordinate 9,590, forward strand.
TCTACTGTTTCAAAAGCCCTAAGAGACAGTTCAGAAATTGGGGAAGAAACCCGTAAAAAAATCAAGGCTTTTGCAAAATTATATAACTACCGGCCTAATAATATCGCACTCAGTCTTAAAAACCGAAAAACAAAAACTATAGGAATTATTATTCCTGAAATTGTTCATTATTTCTTTACTACAGTAATTAGTGGGGTAGAGCAGGTTGCCAACGAAATGGGGTATAACGTAATTGTATGTCTTTCCAACAATTCTTTTGATAAAGAAGTACTAAACCTTGAAATGCTGGCAAATGGCAGTACCGATGGTTTTATCCTTTCTTTGGCAAAAGAAACCATGCAAAAGGAAGATTACCATCACCTTACTGAAGTTACCAACCAAGGAATGCCCGTAGTTTTATTTGATAGGGTAGTAGATGAAATACATTGCGATAAAGTGATTATTGATGATGTTATTGGTGCCAAAAAAGCTGTTCAATATTTGCTTGATAAAGGATCGAAAAAAATCGGACTGGTTTCTACGGTAGATTATGTGAGCGTAGGGAAATTAAGAACCCGTGGTTATCTTGAAGTTTTAAGAGAAAATAATGTAGAAATTGATGATAAGCTTATCCTTAAAATAGAGGATATGGATAATAGTGAAACTGAAATTAAAGACTTTATTGATAAAAATGAAGTCGATGCAGTTTTCGCAGTGAACGAGCATTTTGCCATTTACGCGATAAAAGCCATTCAGGAAAAAGGTTTAAAAGTTCCAGAAGATGTCTCTGTAATTGGTTTTACAGATGGGGAGCTTTCAAAAAGATTTATTCCCAGCCTTACCACTGTAAGTCAACACGGCGAACGTATGGGAGCTGAAGCTGCCAGGCTTTTAATAGATAAACTGGAAAGAAAACCAGAGGAAGAAGAATCTTATAGAACAGTAATTGTAGAAACCAATTTGATAGAAAGAAATTCTACCAAATTGTAAACTACTTTTAATCCAGCCGTGGAGAGCTATTTTTGAATTTTAAATACTGTCTGGAGTATTTAATTCTCGATTCTCGAGTAATTTTCGATTACCATCTTTAAAATTTTATATATATTTACCCCAGCTTAGTTAATTTATCAGAACTTATATTTTTACTTCCTACCTAAAATAAGTTTTGATAAGCCTTATGCTTATCGTAAACGTTAATTGTACGATATGCAAAAACGTAGATTAAGTTTCTGGGAGATCTGGAACATGAGTTTTGGTTTTCTTGGAATCCAGATGGGGTTTGCACTCCAAAATGCCAACGCAAGTAGAATTTTACAAATCTTTGGAGCCGATATTCACGAGCTTTCGTGGTTTTGGTTAGTGGCGCCGGTTACCGGTTTAATCGTTCAGCCTATTATAGGCTACTATAGCGATAGAACCTGGACCAGCCTTGGTCGCAGGCGACCATTCTTTCTAACTGGAGCAATTTTAGCGGCAATAGGCCTTATTTTAATGCCTAACGCCGATTGGTTTATCGCTATTTTGCCTTCCCTTTGGGTAGGTGCCGGGATGCTCTTTATTATGGATGCTTCCTTTAATGTAGCGATGGAACCTTTTCGCGCCCTGGTGGCCGATAAGTTACCTTCAGATCAAAGAACCCTTGGCTTTAGTGTGCAAACCGTTTTAATAGGAATTGGGGCCGTAATTGGTTCCTGGTTGCCTTATGTTTTGACCAACTGGTTTGATATTAGCAATAGAGCGGTGGTGGGAGAAGTTCCGCTAAACCTGCTGCTTTCATTTGTAATTGGAGCGGCTATTTTAGTCGGGAGTATTCTGGTAACGGTAATTACTACCAAAGAATATTCTCCCGAGGAACTGGAAAAAATGGATGACCACGTTGAAGAACCGGTCGATGAAAATGAAAAATCCAGTTTGCTGGATATCTTTTCAGATTTTGCTAAAATGCCTCATACTATGCGGCAGCTTAGCTGGGTTCAGTTCTTTTCATGGTTTGGGCTTTTTGGAATGTGGGTTTTCTCAACTCCCGCAATTGCCCATCATATTTATGGCTTACCACTTTCAGATAGTAGCAGTGAAACCTATCAGGATGCCGGCGACTGGGTTGGTGTGCTTTTCGGGGTTTACAATGCTGTTTCAGCGGTTTTTGCATTTTTTCTTCCGGCTATTGCCTTAAAAATTGGAAGAAAAAGCACGCATATTATGTCGCTATTTATTGGCGCCCTGGGAATGCTGTCCATTTATATAATGCCGAATGAATATTGGCTATTGCTTTCTATGTTCGCTATTGGTATTGGTTGGGCCAGTATTTTGGCAATGCCTTATGCAATTCTTGCCGGATCAATTCCACCGAAAAAAATGGGGGTGTATATGGGGATCTTCAACTTTTTTATTGTGATCCCACAAATTGTAAATGCACTTATTGGAGGATTAATGGTAAAATATCTTTACGACGGAAACCCAATCTACGCCTTAGTTACCAGCGGAATTGCTTTTCTAATCGCCGCTATACTTACTTTTAGAATAGACGATGTGGACGAACCCGTTAAAGCATAACAATATCAGTTCGAGTAGATTTGATGAAACTTAGTGGGCTCAAAACGTCTCGAGAACTGCATCGATAAAGAAATGCTGAAATGATAATTAAAAGAGATAATTTAAGATAATGAAGACAACAAAAGGAGTAATATTCGATTTAGACGGCGTAATTGTAGATACCGCAAAATTTCATTTTTTGGCCTGGAGAAAACTGGCTAACGATTTGGGTTTCGATTTTACCAAAGCCCAAAACGAACAACTTAAAGGTGTTAGCAGGGTAGAATCTCTTAAAAAAATACTGGAATGGGGAGAATTGGAACTTTCTAAAACAGAATTTAAACGCCAAATGGCGCTTAAAAACGAAAATTATCTCTCTTATGTTGCTAAAATGGACGATGACGAAATTCTTCCGGGAGTTCAAAAGGTGATAGATTATTTAATTGAAAATAATATTCCTTTCGCTTTGGGTTCCGCAAGTAAAAACGCACGTAATATCTTAAAAAAGATCAATTTGCTGGAAAAATTTGACGCCATTGTTGATGGCAATGATGTTAACAAAGCAAAGCCCGATCCTGAGGTATTTCTTATCGCTGCAGAAAAGATAAATATTAATCCAGAAAACAGTATCGTTTTTGAAGATTCTGTAGCCGGAGTGCAGGCTGCAAATAATGCAAATATGATGAGCATTGGAATTGGCGAAAAAGAAATATTGGGTGAAGCCGATTATGTATTCAACGATTTCACCGAAATAGATATAGATTTTATAAAGAAATTACTCAGTAATTGAGATAATTTCTTTCAATAATACAACTTAAACCTATGGGTTTGTCCCGGGTTTATCAATTAGAAATTAGACAGAAATAAAGCAATGAACCAAGATTATATACAACCTAACGAGTGGTCCATTCTGGAAGAAGGATTTGATGTAGAACGCGTAAAATCGTCTGAAAGCCTTTTTAGTATAGGTAACGGCGTTATGGGGCAGCGAGCCAATTTTGAAGAAAACTATTCAGGGCCCAGTTTCCAGGGAAGCTACATTGGTGGGGTTTACTATCCTGATAAAACCAAAGTTGGCTGGTGGAAAAACGGCTATCCAGAATATTTTGCAAAAGTACTTAACGCACCCAACTGGATTGGGGTAAACGTGTTTATAAACGATGAGGCCTTAGACCTTTTTACCTGTAAAAAAGTTGAAGATTTTAAGCGTGAACTTAATATGAAAGAAGGTTTTCACCGCCGCAGTTTTATAGCTACGCTTCCAAACGAAATCGAAATTTCGGTAAAAGCCACCCGTTTTCTTTCTATTGTTGAAGATGAACTTGGCGCGATAGATTTTGAAATTGAAGTTTTGAACAGCGATGCTGAGGTTCGTTTTGAGCCGTATCTAGATGGCGGAATCACGAATACCGATGCCAACTGGGAAGAACGTTTTTGGAAGACTTTAGAAGTGAAATCTGAAGGCAACAAAGGTTTTGTGCTTTCTAAAACTTTAAAAACTGAGTTCCACGTAAACACCTATATGCAATCTGAAGTTTTGCTGAACGGGCAAAAACAAGATGTCGATTTTACTGAAACCAAAACTGCAGATTCACTCACTTTTTCCTATTCAGTTAAAGCTGAAAAAGGACAAAAAGTAAGTCTTAGAAAATATGCCGGCTACGTAACCGATATGAACCATAAGCGTTCAGATCTCGTGGAAGCGGCTAGTAAAGTATTAGATTATGCCACTAAAGCCGGATTTTCCAAATTGCTTCAGGATCAAAAAGAAGCCTGGGAGAAAATTTGGGAAATGGCAGATATCACTATTGAAGGTGATGTAAAAGCCCAACAGGGAATTCGCTTTAATATTTTTCAGCTCAATCAAACTTATTTAGGAAAAGACGAGCGTCTAAATATTGGTCCAAAAGGCTTTACCGGCGAGAAATACGGCGGAAGTACTTATTGGGATACCGAAGCCTATTGTATTCCTTTTTATATGGCAACCAAAGATCAGCAGGTAGCCAGGAATTTATTGACCTATCGTTATAATCATTTAGACAAAGCCATAGAGAATGCCGAAAAACTTGGTTTTACCAATGGCGCGGCGCTTTATCCAATGGTTACGATGAATGGCGAAGAAAGCCATAATGAATGGGAAATTACTTTCGAGGAAATTCATAGAAATGGCGCAATGGTTTATGCCATTTATAATTATGTACGCTACACGGGCGATTTCGATTATATTCCGGAAAAAGGCCTGGAAGTAATGATCGCAATTGCAAGATTCTGGCAGCAAAGAGTCAATTTCAGCGAACACAGAAATAAATATGTAATGCTGGGTGTAACCGGGCCAAACGAATATGAAAATAATGTTCACAATAACTGGTACACCAATTATCTTGCGAAATGGTGTATTGAATATTGCCTGGAAACCATTGAAAAGGTGAAGGAGGCTTATGCCGAAGATTATAAGCGTGTAATGGGTAAAACCAGGCTCAATGAAGGCGAAATGGCGAAATGGAGAGAAGTTGCTGAAAATATGTATTTCCCATATTCCGAAAAGCACGAGGTTTTCCTTCAGCAGGACGGATTTTTAGATAAAGAGATCGTTCCAATAGCCGATTTGGACAAATCTCAACGTCCCATTAACCAAAAATGGAGTTGGGACAGGATTTTACGTTCCTGCTATATTAAACAAGCTGATGTTTTGCAAGGCTTCTACTTTTTTGAAGATCATTTTAGCAAAAAAGAACTTGAAAAACATTTTGACTATTACGAACCTATCACCGTTCACGAATCCTCGCTTTCTCCTTGCGTGCATAGCATTCAGGCTGCACTTCTGGGAAGAACAAAGCAGGCTTACGAGTTCTATTTAAGAACTTCAAGGCTGGATTTAGATGATTATAATAAAGAAGTAGAGCAGGGGTGTCATATTACAAGTATGGCCGGAACCTGGATGAGTATTGTAGAAGGTTTCGGCGGAATGCGGGTTAAAGATGATCAACTTTCTTTTAATCCCACAATTCCTGAAGACTGGAAAACCTATTCTTTTAAAGTGAATTTTAGAGACCAGATATTAAAAGTGAAAGTCTCTGCAGATAAAACGGTTTTCTACCTGGAAGGAGATAACGCGATTGAAATTAATGTAAACGGAAAAGCTGTTGAATTGCAGCCAAATCAGGAATTAGAGGTTTAATACGTCATCCTGTCCCGAAGCTTCGGGATATTTCAGGATCTAAGATGTTAGAATCCCGATGCAAATTCGGGATAAAGACTGAAATAAGTTCAGGTTGACGATAATTAGCAGAACAATTACTTAAAACAAAAAATCATGAAAAAAATACTAATCACTTTAATGCTCCTCACCGGTTTAACCGGGTTTGCGCAAATAGAGCGTGTAGAGCCGCCAAACTGGTGGACGGGTTTTGAAGAAACCGAACTCCAGTTAATGGTTTACGGCGAAAATATTGGAAATGCCACTCCCAACATCGATTATCCCGGAGTAAGCATTGAAAATGTTGAAAAAGCCGATAGCCCTAATTACCTGTTTATCGATTTGGAAATCGGGGAAGCAAAACCGGGAACTTTTGAGCTCACTTTTGAGCTTGAGGACGGCTCAGAAGAAGTATATGAATATGAATTGAAAAGTCGGGAAAAAGCTGCATCAGAATATGTAGGTTTTGATAATACCGATGCGATTTATCTAATCACACCAGACCGATTTGCGAATGGAGATACATCTAATGATAGTTTTAATTTTCTAAACGAAAAAACGAAAAACCGCGAAGATGATTATGGTCGCCACGGGGGAGATATCCGCGGAATCATCAATCATTTAGATTATATAGATGAAATGGGTTTTACCGCTATTTGGCCTTCGCCTTTGGTGATTAACGATATGAAATCGGGTTCTTATCACGGTTATGCGATGACTGATTTTTATAAGGTAGATCCGCGGTTTGGAACTTTAGAAGAATACAGAGAATTAGCAGATAAAGCTACCGTTCGTGGAATAAAACTGGTTATGGACCAGGTAGCTAATCACGCCGGCGTTGAGCATTGGTGGATGGACGATCTGCCATTTGACAATTGGATCAACTTCCAGGAGAAATTTGAAAATGGCGAAGATTTGGTTTATTCCAATCACCGTAGAACGACCAACCAGGATCTATATACTTCAGAAACCGATAAAAAAGGAATGACTGAAGGTTGGTTTGTAGAAACCATGCCCGATCTAAATCAGGAAAATCCGTTTATGGCCAAATACCTTATTCAGAATAGTATTTGGTGGATTGAAACTCTTGGTTTAGGTGGGATTCGCCAGGATACTTATCCTTATCCCGATAAAGCATTTATGAGTGATTGGGCTGGCGCAATTATGACCGAATATCCAAACTTTAATATTGTAGGCGAAGAGTGGAGCTTGAATCCGTTGCTTATTCGTTACTGGCAGGATGGTGTGGATAATGGTTATGATTCTAACCTAAAATCTACGATGGATTTCGCAATGCAAGAAAGAATTGTAACCGGCTTAAAAGCTGAAGAAACCTGGGGCACCGGCCTGGTGGAAATTTACGAGGGCTTAGCCAACGATTTCGCGTATGCCCATCCTGAAAATATTATGATTTTCCCCGATAATCACGATAAAAGTCGAATCTATACCCAACTTGGAGAAGATGTAGCCAAAACCAAAATGACCGTAGCTTATATGGCTGTTTTGCCGAGAATTTTCCAAATGTACTACGGTACCGAAATTCTAATGGATGATACCGAAAATCCAGGCGATCACGGTTTAATTAGAACCGAATTTCCCGGTGGTTGGGATGATAGCGAAGTGAATGCTTTTACTGGTGAAGGACTGTCGGAAGAAAAGGCTGATATGCAGGAATTCGTTAGAAAAGTGATGAATTACCGCAAAAACAGCGAGGCAATTCATTCAGGAGTAACCAAACATTTTGCTCCGGAAGACGGTACTTACCTAATTACAAGAAAGGCGGGCGATGAGGTTCTAGTGCTAATTTTGAATAAAAATGAAGAAGCAATTACTTTAGACTTGGAACGTTTCAGTGAATTAAATTTAGAAGGAAAAACTTTTAAAAATATTATTTCCGAAGAAATATTTCAGTGGGAAGACTCATTGGAATTATCGGAAGAAGGAGTTTATTTCTTTACTACGAAAATGGAGTAGTGAATTTCCTACGAGGTTTTTAAAACCTCGTAGGTATACAAAAAGGAAAACCTACAAGGTTTTAGAAACCTTGCAGGAGAAAAAGTATAGGGCACGTCATCCTGAACTTGTTTCAGGATCTAACATGTTTGAATTTAATATCACATTAGAAGTTGAAACATCCCGAAGTTTCGGGACAGCATGACGTCAATAATAAAATAGAGTAAAAATATAATATCAACTAAATAAAGAATAATGAAAAAAACATTAATAATGCTGCTGGCTTTTACGGCCTTATTTTCCTGTAAGGAAAATGAAAAACAAGAGCAGCCAGAGCAAAAAGAAGAACAAAAAGCGATAGCTCCCATTTCTAATGAGGCGATGGAATCTGCGGTGATTTATGAGGCAAATATTCGCCAGTATTCACCGGAAGGAACCTTTAATGCCTTTACTGAAGATATTCCGCAGCTAAAGGAACTGGGTGTGAAAGTGATTTGGTTAATGCCTGTTTATCCTATTTCTATGAAAAATAGAAAGGCAACCGGAGATCTTTCAGTAGAAGATATTGAGGATCCGGAAGAAAGAGAGAAGTATCTTGGAAGCTATTATGCGATTTCAGATTACACCGATGTAAACCCTGAATTCGGGAGCTTTGAAGATTTTGAAAAACTGGTAGAAACCGCTCACGAAAACGATATGTATGTAATTCTGGATTGGGTGGCTAACCACACCGGTTGGGATCATAAATGGATAGAGGAAAAACCTGAATTTTATCATAAAAATGATAAAGGTGAAGTTACCGATCCTATAAATCCTGCAACAGGGGAATCCTGGGGCTGGACAGATGTTGCTCATTTAAATTTTGAGAACAAAGAGCTTCATAAAGCTATGGGGGAAGAAATGAGGTTTTGGGTAGAAGAATATAATATTGATGGTTTTAGAGCCGATGTAGCCGGGGAAGTACCAACTGAATTCTGGGAAAGCATTGTTCCGCAATTAGAGGAAATTAAGCCGATTTTCATGCTAGCAGAGTCAGAGGACAAGGATCTTTTTGAAAATGCTTTTGATATGGGTTACAACTGGGAAGGTCACCATATTATGAATGAAATGGCACAGGGTAAGAAAACTGCCAAAGACTGGGATGCTTATATGCAGAAAATAGATTCCACTTACCAGGAAGATGATTATTTGATGAATTTTGTTACCAACCACGATGAGAATTCCTGGAACGGAACCGTGAAAGAGAGAATGGGAGATGCTTCAGAAGCTATGATGGCACTTACTTATACTTTACCTGGAATGCCATTAATATACAGTGGGCAGGAATATGATATGGATAAAAGACTTTTATTTTTTGAAAAAGATACTATTCCGAAGGAAAAAGGAAAAGTTTGGCCTTTACTGGAAAAACTTGGAAAATTGAAAAACGAAAACAAAGCCCTGCACGGTGCAAAGGAAGCTGCTTCTTATGAAAATATAGAAACTTCAGAAGAAGAAAAAGTTTTAGCTTTTAAAAGGGAAAAAGATGGAGCTAAGTTATTTTATATTGCCAATATGAGCGATAAAAATACTAGCTTCAGCATTCAGTTAAACGGAAGTTTTGAAGATTATTTATCTGGAGAAAGCTTAGAGATTTCAGAAGATAAAAATATAGATTTGGAACCCTGGCAGTACTTTATCTTAATAAATAAGTAATAAATTTACTAAAAAACTAAAAACAGCCCTCTCGAAAGGGCTGTTTTTGTTAGTTATTAACCGAAAACGTTTTAGTTTTTTAGGAAATTAGGTTATATTGTAGAATTAAAATAGATTTGGCCTAATGGCGAAAAAAATTAATAAAATTGCAGTCTTAACTTCTGGGGGTGATGCACCCGGAATGAACGCCGCTATAAGGGCGGTTGTTAGATCCTGTTCATACTATAACCTGGAATGTGTGGGTGTTTACCGCGGGTTTCAGGGACTTATAGAAGCAGATTTTGAACCACTTAACGCAAGATCTGTTAGAAACATCATTAATAAAGGAGGTACATTTTTAAAATCTTCCCGATCTGAAGAATTTAAAACTAAAGAAGGAAGGGCAAAAGCTCATAAAAATCTTACCGATGCCGGTATAGATGCTTTGGTTGCGATTGGTGGAGATGGAACTTTTACCGGAGGCCTTTATTTTAGCAACGAGTTTAATTTTCCAATTGTGGGAATTCCCGCAACTATAGATAACGATATTAACGGTACCGATTATACACTTGGTTACGACACCGCTTTAAATACGGTAGTGGAAGCCATAGATAAAATTCGGGATACCGCGAGTTCTCATAACCGATTATTCTTAATTGAAGTTATGGGTCGGGATGCAGGTGATATTGCTTTAAATAGTGGTATTGGTGCAGGAGCCGAAGAAATATTATTGCCGGAAGAAGACCAGGGAATTCAACGAATGATGGATTCTTTGGAAAAAAGTAAAAAATCCGGAAAGACTTCCAGCATTATCGTGGTGGCTGAAGGTGAAAAGAGCGGAAAGAATATTTTTCAGTTAGCTGAATTTATTTCGCAAAGCCACGAAGAATATGACATTAAAGTCTCTGTATTGGGTCATATTCAAAGAGGAGGTTCTCCAAGTTGTTTTGATCGTGTTCTGGCCAGTAAGCTTGGTGTTGGTGCGGTTGAAGCATTAACCGATGGTAAAACCAATATCATGTTAGGCGTGCACCACCAAAAAGTGGTTCACGTGCCTTTGGAAACTGCTTTAAAAGAAGACAGGGAATTTGATCAGGAATTAAGAAGGGTGGCAAACATCACTTCAGTGTAAATTTTTAAAATTTAAATTATGAGTACAAAAATTGGAATTAATGGTTTTGGCCGAATAGGACGTATCGCGTTTAGAATTGCGGCTGAAAAAGATAATGTAGAAGTTGTTGCAATCAACGATTTACTTGATGTAGATCATTTAGCTTACTTGCTAAAATATGATTCTGTTCACGGTAGATTTAAAGGAGATGTTTCTGTTAAAGACGGAAATCTGGTTGTTAATGGAAATACCATTCGTATTACAGCAGAAAAAAATCCGGCAGACCTTAAATGGAACGATGTAGGGGTAGATGTTGTGATTGACTGTACAGGTATCTTTAAAGAAAAAGACTCTGCACAGGCGCATATTGATGCCGGTGCTAAGAAAGTAGTTATTTCTGCACCATCTAAAACCGCACCTATGTTTGTAATGGGTGTTAACCATAAAGATGTTAAACCGGAAGATACAATTGTTTCTAACGCTTCCTGTACTACAAACTGTCTTGCTCCACTTGCAAAAGTAATAGACGATGAGTTTGGTCTTGTAGAAGGTTTAATGACAACAGTTCACGCAACTACAGCTACACAGTTAACTGTAGATGGACCATCAGCAAAAGATTTTAGAGGTGGTAGAAGTGCTCTTATGAATATTATTCCATCTTCAACAGGTGCAGCAGTTGCTGTAGGGAAAGTAATTCCTAAACTAGATGGGAAACTTACAGGGATGGCTTTTAGAGTACCAACCGCAGATGTTTCTGTAGTAGACCTTACGGTTAAGACAGACAAGTCTGTGAGCTACGAAGATGTAAAAGCTGCATTCAAAAAAGCTTCTGAAGGAGCTTACAAAGGAGTGATTTCTTATACTGACGATGCTGTGGTTTCTCAGGATTACGTATCAGACGCACATACTTGTAACTTTGATGCCGATGCAGGAATCGCACTTAACGATAATTTTTTCAAATTAATCGCATGGTATGATAACGAATATGGTTATTCTGCCAAACTTTTGGATTTAGCGGCACACGTTAATTCAATTTAATATTTTATTTTAGAGCCTGAAGAAAGCTACGCTTAGGTTATTTTTAATCTTTAGCCCTTTCCTCAGGCTTTTTAATTAAACCATATTCACACACATGATATTAATAGCGGACGGTGGCTCTACAAAATGTGATTGGATTTTACTTAGTGCAACGGGAGAAGAATTACTTAGAACCCGCACCAAAGGATTAAATCCGGCAGTATTTCCCGAGGGAGTACTGGAACAACGTATTGAAGAAAATGCCGAATTAAAAGAAGTAAAAGATAAAGTAGAACGCGTGCATTTTTATGGCGCCGGTTGTGGTACCGAAACGCCTAAAAAATTATTGGAAGGAATTTTTACCAATTTCTTTACCAATGTAGAAGAAGTTATAATCCTGGAAGATATGGTAGCTGCGGTTTACGCCGCCACTACAGAGCCAGGAATTGTATGTATACTTGGTACAGGTTCTAATAGTTGTTACTTTGACGGCAAGGATATTCACCAGGCCGTGCACTCTCTTGGTTATATTCTTATGGATGAAGCCAGTGGAAATTACTTCGGAAAAAGACTAATTAGAGATTATTATTATAAAAGAATGCCTCCAGAACTTGCTGAAGAATTTGGTAAGTTATACAATATGGAGTCAGATGAGATTAAGAAAAACCTCTATCGCAGAGAGAATCCAAATACTTACCTCGCTTCTTTTGCTGAATTTATTTTTTCTAACGAACGTAATGGTTATTTCTACAAATTAGTACACGAAGGAATTACAGATTTTATGCATTCCCGTGTAATGTGCTACAAACAAGCCCAAAATACGCCTGTGCATTTTATTGGTACCATCGCTTACTTTAGTGAAGATATTATTCGTGCAGTAGCGCAACCTTATGGAATAGAAATTGGGAATATTGTACGTAGACCTATTGATGCATTAATAGAATACTATAGAAAAGAAGTGCTTGCTCCTAATTAATTACAGTTTTTCATAAATTTTATTACATTTAAGAAATTTACACTTAAATGCTTATAAAAGTTTATGGAAGTGCCGTCTTTGGGGTAGAGGCAACTACAATTACTATAGAGGTAAACGTAGCAACCGGTATTGGATATCATTTAGTTGGTCTTCCAGATAATGCGGTTAGGGAAAGCAGTTTTAGAATTGCAGCCGCGCTACAAAATAACGGCTATAAGTTTCCGGGTAAAAAGATCATCGTCAATATGGCGCCAGCCGACTTTAGAAAAGAAGGTTCGGCTTACGATCTTAGTTTAAACCTTGGAATTCTGGCCGCTTCGGGCCAAATTAAAGCAGAAAATATTTCAGAATATATAATTATGGGTGAGCTTTCGCTAGACGGAAGCTTGCAACCCATAAAGGGCGCCTTGCCCATTGCTATTAAAACCAAAGAAGAAGGTTTTAAAGGATTTATCCTTCCGAATCAAAATGCCAAAGAAGCCGCCATTGTTAGCGGGCTTGAAGTTTATGGCGTGGAAAATATCACAGAAGTAATTAACTTTTTTGATAAAGATGAAGCTTTAGAGCGAACCATAATTAATACCCGCGAAGAATTCTACAAAAACCTGGATCATCCCGAACACTATTTTGCCGATGTTAAAGGCCAGGAATCTATAAAACGTTGTATGGAAATTGCCGCAGCGGGAGGTCACAATATTATTTTAATTGGTCCGCCGGGATCCGGAAAACGATGCTGGCAAAACGCCTGCCCAGTATTTTACCACCAATGACTTTACACGAAGCCCTGGAAACTACTAAAATTCATAGTGTGGTTGGTCGTGTTAAAGAACACGTGGGTTTAATGTCTCAAAGGCCATTTAGAAGTCCACACCATACAATTTCAGACGTCGCTTTAGTCGGCGTCGGGCGTATCCGCAACCAGGAGAAATTTCTTTATCACATAATGGCGTCTTATTTTTAGATGAATTACCAGAATTTAAACGCGGCGTTTTAGAAGTAATGCGTCAACCGTTGGAAGATCGCAAAGTAACGATTTCCAGAGCTAAATTTACGGTAACTTATCCTTCTAGCTTTATACTGGTGGCGAGTATGAATCCCAGTCCAAGCGGATATTTTAACGATTCCGATGCGCCTGCAACTTCTTCCCCGGCAGAAATGCAACGCTATTTAAGTAAGATTAGCGGCCCTTTATTAGACAGAATAGATATTCATATTGAAGTGACTCCCGTTCCATTTGAAAAATTAAGTGAAGAACGCCATGGGGAAAGCAGCGTTGAAATTAGGAAAAGAGTAACTCAGGCACGCCAATTTCAAACCGAACGTTTTAGAGAATCTGATTCAGTGCATTACAATGCGCAAATGAGTGTACGCCAAATTCGAAAGTTTTGTGCTCTAGATGATGCTTCAAAAGCTTTGCTTAAAACCGCAATGGAGCGTTTAAATCTTTCTGCTCGCGCCTACGATCGTATTCTTAAAGTTTCAAGAACTATCGCTGATTTAGAAAATTCAGAAAATATTAAAGGGAACCATATTAGCGAAGCTATTCAGTATAGAAGTCTGGATCGAGATGGCTGGCTTGGCTAAAATCTTCTTTTAAGTTAATTTTGATTTTTTTGAAAAAAAGAAGCCATGAAATATGTCAACTTTTAAATTTATATTTACTTGCTATAAAAATTGATTAAAGTCCCACAAATTGGTTTAGGGGTAATTTATTAGCTAAGACCACGATACTATGAAAAAAAGTTTATTGTTGCTTATTGCCATTTTAATATTCGCGTGTAAAGGGGAACCCGAAGTTAAAGAAGTTTCAGAAATGGAGCGAGATACTATTAAAGAAGAAAATTCTTTAACCAGCGACCTATTAGGTGAAAATCGTGTAGAATTTACCAGGGAGGAAGCCAATAGATTAGCCGAACTTCCGCTAAATTGTATTAATACCGAATATCCTAATAAACTTAATCAAACCCTGGAAAATATAGAGGCTATAGGGGAACCTTCTGAATTACACCCTGCATTTTACGGTTGTTTTGATTGGCATTCATCGGTGCATGCGCATTGGTCTATGGTTAGTTTACTTAAGCAATTTCCAGATTTGGAGAAAGCTGAAACCATTAGAGAGAAATTAAAGGAATCTCTTTCTGAAGAAAATATTCAGGGCGAGGTGGCTTATTTTAACAGAGAACAAAGCGATTCTTTTGAGCGTACCTATGGATGGGCCTGGCTACTGAAGCTCGCCGAAGAAATTGAAACCTGGAACGATCCCCTGGCCAAAGAATTAAAAGAGAATTTAGATCCGCTTACCAATCTTATTGTGAATAAATACTTAGAGTTTCTTCCGAAATTAAATTACCCAATTAGAGTAGGGGAACACGCTAATACAGCTTTCGGACTTAGTTTTGCTTACGATTATGCCGTAGCTACCGAAAATACCGAATTTAAGCAATTGATCTCAAATAGGGCCAGGGATTTTTATTTGAAGGACGATAATTGCCCAATTACCTGGGAACCGGGCGGATTTGACTTTCTTTCACCTTGTTTGGAAGAAGTTAATATAATGCGCCGTGTTTTACCAAAAAATGCCTTTGAAATGTGGTTGGAAGATTTTCTTCCGCAGTTAAAATCTGAAGATTTTGAAATGGAAGTTGGAGAAGTTTCTGATAGAACCGATGGAAAACTGGTGCATCTTGACGGACTGAACTTTAGCCGTGCCTGGGTTTTCTACGGACTTATAAATCAATATCCCGATAAATTCTCGCATTTACAGGAAATCGCTGATAGGCACGTGGCTTATTCTTTTCCTAACCTGGTAGGAGATTCTTATGAAGGCGGTCATTGGTTAGGATCTTTCGCTATTTACGCCCTTCAGGAATCTAAAGGTATGTAGTGCGAAATTTTTTGAAAAACCTTGGGCCGGGAATCCTTGTTTCGGCTGCGTTTATTGGGCCGGGAACGGTTACAGTTTGTACGCTCGCCGGGGTTGAATTTGGTTATAGCCTGCTTTGGGCTTTAGTGCTTTCTATATTTTCCTGTATAATTTTACAGGAAATGGCAGCCAGGCTTGGCGTGGTTTCTCAAAAGGGTTTAAGTGATGTTATTCGGGAGGAGATAAAAAAACCGATCTTCAGAGTTTTAGCAATTATCCTTATTTTTTCAGCTATAGTTATCGGGAATGCTGCTTACCAAGCAGGTAATATTACCGGCGCTGTTCTTGGAGCTGAAGCTATCTTCGGAATTCAGAATCTGCAAATTGGCGATTTTAAGCTCAACTTATGGAGTATTTTTATTGGCGCAGTCGCGTTTATACTTTTATTCACCGGAAGTTATAAAACCCTCGAAAAGATCTTTATTGGCCTGGTTTTACTAATGAGTATAAGTTTTGTGCTTACTGCTATTCTTACCAAACCTGATATTTTAGAAATTTTAAGCGGACTTATGCCTACAAGTAATGCTGCCGGATTGCTTACGGTGATGGCTATTGTAGGTACTACCGTGGTTCCTTACAACTTATTTCTACACGCTTCTCTCGTTAGTGAAAAGTGGAAAGAAGCTTCTTATTTGCCAACTGCAAGGAAAGAACTCATAGTTTCTATAATCCTTGGCGGTACGGTTTCTATGGCAATTCTAATTAGCGCCGCTTCTTCAGGCTTAACTAATGTGAATTCTGCAGCTGATATGGCGGTAAGCCTCGAGCCGCTATTCGGGAAATTTGCTACCTGGTTTATGTCCTTGGGACTTTTGGCTGCCGGGATCACTTCTTCTATTACCGCTCCTTTAGCCGCCGCTTATGTAGTAAAAGGCTGCTTTGGTTGGAAAGGCGGGATGAAGTCAGCGAAATTTAAATCAGTCTGGGCCTTGGTTCTTATTTTGGGTGTGTTCTTCTCTTCCCTGCAAATTAATCCTATTGAGATTATACGCTTTGCCCAAATCGCTAACGGAATCCTCTTGCCGGTAATTGCTATTTTCTTATTTTGGGTAGTCAATAAAGCCTCGGTTTTGGGTAAACACCGCAATTCTAAGCTTCAAAATGTATTAGGAATACTTGTTATTGCGCTTTCTGTATTTTTAGGAATTAAAGCGATTCTAAGCGTTTTACAAGGTTTTTAATATATCTATTTTATTTTCCTGCAAGGTTTCTAAAACCTTGTAGGTATAAAGTTCCTGATATTGTATAGAAATTTAATTAGTAGAAAGTTGCATAACTTAATATAAAAAGATGAAAAAAATCCATATAAACTGCGATTTAGGTGAAGGCGGCGACTTTGATGCAGATCTAATGCCGCATATTTCTGCCTGCAATATTGCTTGCGGTGGTCACGCAGGAACTCTTGAAACCATGCAGCAAACTATTAAACTTGCCGTGAAGCATGGAGTAGAAATAGGGGCGCACCCTTCTTATCCCGACAAGGAGAATTTTGGAAGAAAAACTATGAAGATTTCTGCGGAAGAATTGCAGCGTTCTATTGTTGCGCAAATTTTAAGTTTAAAACAATTGGCCGAAGCAGAAGGGGTAAAACTTACCTATGTAAAACCTCATGGAGCACTTTATAATGAAGCTGCAAAAGACGAAAAAACAGCTCAAATTATCATAGATTCTTTACTGGAATTCGATCAAAATTTAGCGCTTTTTTGTCCAGTAAATTCTGTGATTTCTAAACTTGCGAAAGGGAAAATTCCAATCGTTTTTGAAGCTTTTGCCGACCGAAATTATAACCCAGATTACAGCTTGGTTTCGCGTTCAAAATCCAATGCTTTAATAAGCGAAAAAGAAGCCGTTTTTGAACATCTTTTTTCTATGTTTTCTGAAGGAAAAATTACCTGTGAAAATGGTGCTAAAATAAGTTGCGTCGCCACTACTTTTTGCCTGCATAGTGACACGCCAAATTCAGTTGAAATTATAAACTTTTTACAGCAGAAATTTGCTGAACACAATATTAAAATTAAGAATGCAAAATGAATGATTTTCCTAAAATAACACCGATGGGGGAGCGGGGAATTCTGATAGAATTTGAGCCTGAAATCAGTGAAAGACTTCTCAGAAAGCTTCTTTTTTACAAAAATAAACTGGAAGAGTTTTATGATGAAGTAAATGTTGAGGTAATCAATACATATAACTCGTTGTTAATTAGTTATATGTTCAGTATAGAAAACGTCTATAATGAGGTTTCAGCGATTAAAGAGCTGTTTGGAGAGGCTAAGATAGGAAAAATAAATAACCAGCAAATTTTCCACTTACCGGTTTGCTATGAGGAGGAATTCGGTTGGGACCTGGAATACATTTCCAAAGAAAAAAAACTCTCAAAAAAAGTAATTATCCAGCTGCATACCAAACCATTTTATACGGTGTTTTTCACAGGATTTTTACCCGGATTTTTATATCTGGGAGGCCTTGATAAAAAGCTTCAAATTTCGCGTAGAAATGAACCCCGAATGAAGATCGAAAAAGGGGCTGTTGGAATAGGAGAAAACCAGACCGGGATTTACCCGAAATCCAGTCCCGGCGGATGGCAAATTTTGGGCAATTGTCCAGTTCAATTTTTTGATAAAAATAACGATCCGCCTTGTGAAATTTTGGCTGGCGATAAAGTGAAATTTTATTCGGTTTCCAAAGAAGAATTTGAAGAAATTTCAGAGCAAATTTCCGAAGGAACTTTTCAACTAAAAAAAGAAAATTATGAAGGCTGAAGTTGAAATTTTACATCCGGGATTATTTTCAACAATTCAGGATTTTGGTCGTCGCGGATTTCAAAAATATGGAGTTCCTTTAAGTGGAGTGATGGATAGGATCGCTTTAAAAACCGCCAACCTTATTTTGCAAAATCAGGCCGATGCCGCAGTGATGGAAATTACACAAATGGGTCCCAAACTTAAATTTTCAGCAGCTACAAAAATCGCCATTAGCGGAGCACATCTTTCTCCAAAACTAAATGATACTGAAATTGACAATAATGAAGTGGTGAAAATTCACGAAGGTGATATTTTATCTTTCGGAAGGCCGGAATACGGAATGCGTTCCTATTTAGCAATCCTTGACGGATTTAAAACCGAAAAAGTCCTGGGAAGCCGTAGTTGGTACGAAGATATTACCAGCCACGAAAAGTTCGAAAAAGGAATGAAGCTTCAATACGAAGCTTCTGAGGAGGAAAAATATGAGACTCACGCTGCCATAAAGTTTGATAATGAATATCTTAATTCTGAAGGAATAGAAGTTTTTCCCGGCCCTGAATTTGAAAAACTGCCAGAAACTTTAAAAAGTCATTTAAGACAGAGTAAGTTTAGTATTGATAAAAATAATAATAGAATGGCTATTCAGCTAAGTGAGCTCTTAGAGAACGAACTGCAGCCTATTATTACCTGCCCCGTACTTCCCGGAACCGTTCAACTCACTCCCGGCGGAAAATTAATCGTTCTTATGCGCGATTGTCAAACCACGGGTGGCTATCCTAGGGTTTTGCAACTAAGTGAAAAAGGAATTAATATGATGGCGCAGAAAAAGGCAGGGGATAAGGTTAGGTTTTTGTTTAAATCTTAATTTTTTTACGTCATTCTGAACTTGTTTCAGAATCTAATATGTTAAACGCCCCAACCCCAAAAGGGGGGAGAAGCATTATCCTGAAAAAGTAGGGTTATATTTTTCTTTATACTTACATCATGCTGAATTTATTTCAGCATCTAAGTTGGTTTGAAACCGAAAACTAATCAACAAGAGATTGCCACATCCCGCTATCGCAGTCCTGATAATGAATTTGATAACAAATATTAGTGTATTCGTGGCAAGCTGAACTATCTTTTGGGTTTTAAGTGGTTTTGAATTCCCTGAGAACAAGACCTTGAAATAAATTCAGTGTATCGGTTGGAACAGCATTAAGTTTGAGAAGATCCCGATGTGAAATCGGGATTAGTTCGCTCTAATATTTTAAATGCGGCCAGAGGCCTTTTTAAAACATAGGCTCACTAAAATAAAAAAGTGCCGCCCTGGTTACGAGAAGCTTGATTACCCTACCAATCAAACTCCTCACCGTTGACGACACTTTTTTGCCCCAAAACACTTTAGCTAACTAAAATGACTATGTCAAAAGTAGAAGATAAGTACGCTCGTCACAAGGGGAAAAATCCCCTTTCTTCTAAACGTTATGCTGAATTTATTTCAGCATCTAACATGTTAGACCTCCGAATGAAATTCGAAGCAGGCTCTGAAACAAGTTCAGGGTGACGAACTGTTTTCAAGAAGAAGATAATGGGATAAATAAAAACTCCCTCTATGGGGACTATGGAGCTCCTACGCACAGTGATTTAAAAAAACATTCGTGTATTCGTGGCAACTTGTAATCTAGTTCGACCAAAAACTGAGAACCCATAACTGAGAACCGAGAATCGAAAACTCACAACCCACAACCAACAACCGATAATTGAAAATCAAAGATTTGCCAAAATGAAAAATTCTCCTAAATTTACCTTAACAAAAAATTAAGTTTTTAACCAACCAACTTAAAATGAAAAAACCGAAAAAATGCATTAGCGTTGACGAAGCGCGCAGGGAACAGGACGAATGGGTGAAGACTCGTGGGAAAGATATTAGGGAAGCCGAGGGTTATGAAGATACCCGCGAATTCTGGTATAGTGTGGACGAACTACAGGAATACCTGGATTACGTAAAGGAGAAATCTAAAGAACAGGGTGTAGAAAAACCGGGGATTCGGTTTTATTTAGGCGCTTATCCTAAAACTAAGGAGAAAAAAAGCTATACCACCATGTTCCTGTCCCCTACCAAAGAAGCTGTGGGAGATGCAGCAACTGCCGGGGAAGATTCTGACCCTAATAATTATGAAATTGAGCCAATGAATATAATCCAAGGCGGTCATCCGCCTCGTAATTATTAATGGAAGAACTTGGTTTTCTAGTAATTCTACTTGAAGGTTTTGCTGCTATTTCCGGATTATATTACTATCAAAAAAAACCGACTGATAAAGCGGTCGGTTTTTTTTCTTATTTTTTATTGCTTACTTTTTTTGTAGAAGTACTAGCTACAATACCTGCAATAATTTATTGGAATGAACCTTTACATTTTCTGAAAAATACTTTTTTGTATAGCAATTTCTGGCTTTATAATCCTTACCTTATTATTAGTTTCGTAGTTTATATTCTATATTTCACCTGGAATATATCAAATAGAAAAATAAGACATGTTGTTAATACGAGCTTGATCTTCTACACTATTATCTGTGTTATCAATCTGATTTTTTCAGATGTATTTTTTAAAAGTCATTCTGTAGTGACCTACATTTTAGGAAATTTTTTGCTGTTAGGAGTGATTTTCTATTATTATTTTGAAATTTTACTGAGTTCTAAAATTCTAAACATCAAAAGAGAGATCAGTTTCTATATTTCCATTCCTGCACTTCTGTTTTTTTTAACTACTACACCTATTTTGATTTATTATAAATATTATACTACTCAGAGTCCGGAATTTATTAAGCTAAGTAGATCTGTTTTAATTGGTTTGAGTATTTTCATGTATAGTTCCTATAGCATTGCCTTTTTATCTCTGGCCAACAAGAGAAAACCAACTTCTAAGAATATAACAAATGCTTTCTAAAGAAGAAATTTTACTTATCATCTATTTTGTGGTAGTTATCCTACTGTTAACGGCTTTTGTAATCGTTTTTTTTGTGGTGTACCAAAGGCGTAAAAATAAAATGCTGCTAGAGCAATTTGAGGCTAAACAGCGTTTTGAGCGGGAAATTTCCCAATCGCGTTTGGAAATGCAGGAACAAACCTTAAAAAATGTGGGTTGGGAATTGCACGATAATATTGGTCAGTTACTTTCTGTTGCTAATATGCAGTTGAATATTTTTTCAAGAAGCCTACCTGAAGCCGAAAAAAACTCAGCTTTAGAAATTAAAGAAACCGTGGCGAATTCACTTCAGGAAGTGCGTTCGCTCTCAAAATCCTTAAACAACCAGGTGATTGGTTATGCCGGTTTGGTGGTTTCTGTAGAAAATGAACTGGAAAGGTTTCAGCGTATGGACGTTATTGAAACGGAATTGAAAGTAACCGGAGAAAAACAGGAAATTCCGCAGCAACACAGCATTATTTTATTCAGAATACTTCAGGAATTCTTTTCTAACGTGATCAAACACGCAAAGGCTTCAGCATTAGATGTTCATATTAATTTTACTTCCGAAGAAATCATCATTACTGCAAAAGATAACGGGATGGGATTTGATATGGAAGGGGTAAAGAAGAATTCAGGGTTATTCAACATGGAAAGCAGGGCAGCGCTGATACAGGCAAAGTTTGAGATGGAAACTTCTATAGGCGCGGGAACTTCCTTATCTTTACGTTATTCTTTAATGGGGCAACAAGATGAATAATACAGTAGCAATTGTAGACGATCACACTTTATTTTCACAATCTTTAAAAAACCTGGTGAATTCTTTTGAAAATTACGAGGTTAATGGCGTGCATAAAAACGGGCATGAACTGGTGACTCAATTTAAAGCCAACCAGCCTAAACCCGATTTGGTATTGCTGGATATTAGAATGCCTATAATGGATGGTCCTGAAACGATGGCCTGGCTCAAAGAGAATTATCCCGACCAAAAAGTTTTGGCGCTTACTATGGAAGACGATGAGGAAACCGTGACTTTTATGGTGAAATTGGGTTGTCGCGGTTATCTACTAAAAGATATAGATCCAGATGAGTTTAAATTTGCGCTGGATGAAGTGATAAAAGAAGGCTTTTTCTATAGCGATGCGGTTTCTGAAGCCATTAAAAATAAGGATAAAGAAAATAAACTCGTTAACCTTACCAAACGCGAACTGGAATTTCTTAGCCTGGCCTGTTCTGAAATGACCTATAAAGAAGTGGCAAACGAAATGAATCTTAGTCCGAAGACTATAGACGGATATCGCGAAAGTTTGTTTCAGAAACTAAACGTAAGAAGCCGTACCGGTTTGGTGCTTTATGCTATTAAGCATAGAATTTTGCTGTTGTAAGCTTTTTTTATCTCCATTTTAACGTCATGCTGAACTTGTTTCAGCATCTAGGTTGAAAAGTAGTTAAGCTCTACTTAGACCCTGAAACGAGTTCAGGGTGACGTCAAACTGATTTTAAAAGGTCATAGGTCAAAATAACTATTCGCGAATTCAAGTCAAATCCCTTTCCCATTTTTAATAGATAACTTTCTGCTGTATCTTCGCAATCTCAAAAAAATAATGTCGTGAACGAAACTCCCAAAATTGAACTTCGAAATTTAAAGCTTAAAGATTATCAGGAACTCAAGGTTTCTATGATAAAGAGCTACCAGAAAATGCCAGAGGAATACTGGAGTAAAGATGAAATTAGGAATCTGGTCAATAAGTTTCCCGAAGGACAGTTTTGCATTATTATAGACAATAAAATTGCTGGTTGCGCACTTTCTATCATTATAGATTCTAAAAAGTTTGATGAAGATCATACTTACGATGAAATAATTGGTGGTGAAAATTTTTCTACACATACTAAAAACGGTGATATTTTATACGGAATAGATGTTTTTATTCATCCAGATTACCGCGGAATGCGCCTGGGAAGACGTTTATACGAAGCCCGAAAAGAGGTTTGCGAGCAGCTTAATCTCAAATCTATTGTGTTTGGTGGTCGTATTCCTAATTACGCGACATACTCTAAAGAACTAACCCCAAAAAAATATATTGAAAAAGTAAAACTGCAGGAAATTCATGATCCTGTTTTATCTTTTCAGCTTTCCAACGATTTTCACGTAAAGAAAGTGATTAAAGGTTATTTGCCGGGCGACGCCGAAAGTAAAGAATACGCGGTTTTGATGGAGTGGAATAATATTTACTACACCAAAACCACCAAATTGATAGATACGCCTAAAACCGTGGTTCGTCTTGGTTTGGTACAATGGCAAATGCGACTTTTTAAGGATTATGATGCGCTGGTTTCACAAATTGAATTCTTTGTGGATGCGGTAAGTGATTACCAGAGTGATTTTATCCTTTTTCCTGAATTGTTCAATGCGCCACTTATGGCCGAATTCAATGAGCTTACGGAACCTGAAGCCATCCGCGGACTTTCTACCTATACCGAACGTTTGCTGGAAACTTTCCAGGAATTTGCGGTGAATTACAATATAAATATCATTACCGGAAGTATGCCAATGGTAATTGGTGAACACATGTATAATGTTGGTTTCTTATGCCGCCGTGACGGAAGTTATGAGCGTTATGAAAAATTACATATCACTCCGGCTGAAGAATCGGCCTGGGGAATGAAGGGCGGTAGCAAACTCCAAACCTTTGATACCGACTGTGGAAAAATTGGGGTATTAATTTGTTATGATATTGAGTTCCCTGAAGTCGGGCGAATTTTAGCCGAAGAAGGAATGAATATTCTTTTTGTTCCGTTTATGACTGATACCCAAAATGGATATTCTCGTGTAAAAATATGCGCACAGGCCCGGGCGGTAGAAAATGAATGTTATGTTGCTATTGCAGGATCTGTAGGAAATTTACCTAAAGTAAATAATATGGATATTCAATATGCTCAAAGCGCGGTATTAACGCCATCAGATTTCGCATTTCCCGTAAACGGAATAAAAGCCGAAGCTACTCCTAATACCGAGAGTACCTTATTGGTAGATGTTGATTTAGACCTCTTAAAAGAACTTCACGCCTTTGGTAGTGTAAGAAATATGAAAGACCGCAGGAAGGATTTATATTCTTTGAAGAAGAAAAAGTAGTTCTCAGTAAGCAGTCTCAGTTCTGACTTATCAGTTTTCAGTAGGAAGTATTAGATATTTAAATTAACTTATTAACCGTCATTGCGAGGCCAGCGGCCGTGACAATCTTTTCTAAAAATGTAAATTATTTTCAGAATCTGGTATAATTATCAAATTATTAGAAATTCAGCTTAAAACATTTAAAACACAAAAAATAATTCAATAAATTAAGAATTTTTCAAAAGCCCGAAATCCAACGAATTTCGGGCTTTTTCTTACTGTAATTTTTCTTCTTGAAAATACCTTTTCAGCTATCGTAATTAAAACACGATTAAAACCCTGTAAAACAGTTATTTAAGTTAATTGTTTTTATTCCGAAAGTAGTGCTTTCTATACTGCAAATTACCTGTTGAATTCTTATCGGCTTACTTTTAATCTTTAAATCACACGAAGAAGAATAAGTAATGCACAATAAATTCAGTAAAGTTTTAACACAAAGCGATTCGCAACCGGCATCACAGGCAATGTTGCACGCTATAGGTCTAACCAAAGAAGATTTTAAAAAACCATTTGTGGGTATTGCCAGTACCGGTTACGAGGGTAATCCGTGTAATATGCATCTTAA
Source organism: Salegentibacter sp. UBA1130 (assembly GCF_002311535.1). Lineage (NCBI taxonomy): Bacteria > Pseudomonadati > Bacteroidota > Flavobacteriia > Flavobacteriales > Flavobacteriaceae > Salegentibacter > Salegentibacter sp. UBA1130. The sequence continues at coordinate 34,376 of NZ_DCAP01000032.1, forward strand.
CGATTTGGCAAAATTGGTTAAGAAAGGTGCAAATGAAAACGAACTTGTTGGTTTAATTTTTAATACTATTGGCGTAAGCGACGGGATTTCTATGGGAACCCCGGGAATGCGTTATTCGCTGCCATCCCGTGATATTATTGCCGATTCTATGGAAACGGTAATCCACGCGATGTCTTATGATGCGTTAATCACCGTGGTAGGATGCGATAAAAATATGCCCGGTGCGCTTATGGCAATGCTGCGAATTAACCGTCCTGCGATTTTAGTGTATGGTGGTACAATTGCTTCAGGATGTCATAATGGTAAAAAACTGGATGTGGTTTCTGCTTTTGAAGCCTGGGGAGCAAAAACTGCCGGGGATATAGACAAAGAGGAGTACGATAGTATAATTGAGAAAGCCTGCCCTGGTGCAGGTGCCTGCGGCGGAATGTACACCGCGAACACTATGGCTTCTGCAATTGAAGCTTTGGGAATGGCCCTGCCTTATAATTCCTCAAACCCTGCGGTAGGAGAAGAAAAGAAAACTGAAAGTGAGGAAGCCGGGAAAGCGGTGCGCCTGCTAATTGAAAAAGATATTAAGCCTCGTGATATTGTGAATCGTAAATCGTTGGAAAACGCGATTCGTTTACTTACGGTTCTAGGTGGATCTACCAATGCGGTATTACACTTTTTGGCTATTGCGAAATCGGCCGAAGTTGATTTTAGTTTAACAGATTTTGAAAAAATATGTGATAGCACTCCGTTTTTAGCCGATCTAAAGCCAAGCGGAAAGTATGCGATGGAAGATGTGCATAGAATTGGCGGAATTCCAGCGGTTCTAAAATATATGTTGAAGAACGATATGCTTCACGGCGATTGTTTGACGGTAACTGGAAAAACTCTTGCCGAAAACCTTGCCGATGTTCCAGATATGGAAGAAGGTCAGGATGTATTTAGACCTTTAGATAACCCGATCAAGAAAACAGGTCATATTAGAATTCTTTACGGAAATCTAGCTGAAGGCGGATCGGTAGCGAAAATTACCGGAAAAGAAGGTTTGCAATTTACCGGAACGGCTAAAGTTTTTAATAGTGAATATGATGCTAACGATGGAATTTCAGAAGGAAAAGTAAAAAAGGGGGATGTCGTCGTCATTCGGTATGAAGGGCCAAAAGGCGGTCCTGGAATGCCGGAAATGTTGAAACCTACTTCAGCAATAATGGGTGCAAAACTCGGTAAAGATGTGGCTTTAATTACTGACGGAAGATTTTCTGGGGGAACCCACGGTTTTGTCGTCGGGCACATTACCCCGGAAGCCCAGGAAGGTGGTTTGCTGGCATTCTTGAAAGATGGAGACCAAATTACCATAAACGCTGAAACCAATAAAATTGAAGTTGCGCTTTCAGCAGAAGAAATAGAGAAAAGAAAAGAAAACTGGAAAGCACCCGCTTTAAAATTTAATAAGGGTGTGCTTTACAAATATGCAAGAACGGTTTCTTCGGCCTCTCAAGGTTGTGTTACCGACGAATTTTAATAAGGTGAATTATGGAAGTTAAAACAGCTAGTTTCGAAAAAACGGCTTCCCCAAAAGCAACCACGGTTTCAGGAGCTGAGGCGGTGATAAAATGTTTGCTAGAGGAAGGGGTGGATACGCTTTACGGCTATCCCGGCGGAGCAATTATGCCCGTTTATGATGAATTGTATAAATACCAAACCCAAATTCACCACGTCCTCACGCGCCACGAACAAGGCGCAACACACGCGGCACAGGGTTATGCAAGAGTAAGTGGAAAAGTAGGAGTAGCGATGGCTACGTCTGGTCCTGGAGCCACGAATTTGGTCACAGGAATTGCCGATGCACAAATAGATTCTACGCCAATGGTGTGTATCACCGGGCAGGTAGGTTCGCATTTACTGGGAAGTGATGCTTTTCAGGAAACCGATATTATTGGAATTTCTACGCCTATTACCAAGTGGAATTATCAAATTACAAAAGCAGAAGAAATTCCGGAAATTCTGGCAAAAGCATTTTTTATCGCCCGCTCTGGAAGACCGGGGCCTGTATTGATTGATATTACCAAAGATGCGCAGTTTGCTACCCTTGATTTTTCGTATAAAAAATGTTCCGGCATTAGAAGTTATAAACCTAAGCCTGAAGTTAATTTAAAGGAAGTAGAAAGAGCCGCGGAAGCAATGAATAATGCTAAAAAACCAATGATTGTTTTTGGCCAGGGTGTGATCTTAGGTGGTGCTGAAGAAATATTCGAAAAAGTAGTAGAGAAGTCGGGTATTCCGGCGGCGTGGACTATTTTAGGTCTTTCGGCTATGCCAACCGATCATCCGCTTAATGTGGGAATGGTAGGAATGCATGGCAATTACGGCCCTAATGTTTTAACAAATGAATGTGATGTGCTTATCGCTATAGGAATGCGTTTTGACGACAGGGTAACCGGAAATTTGGAGAAATATGCCAAACAAGCTAAAGTGATCCATTTTGAAATAGATCCGGCTGAAATTAACAAAAACGTACACGCTGATATTCCGGTTTTAGGGAATGTAAACGAAACGCTTAAAGTTTTATTAGAACTTTTAAAACCAAATAAGCACGAAGCCTGGCATCAAAAGTTCAAGGAGCATTATAAAATTGAATTTGATAAAATTATTAAAAATGATCTAAATGCCGAACGCGGAAAAATTGGAATGGCCGAGGTTATTGATGAGATTAATAAATGCTCTCAAGGAAACGCGGTAATTGTTTCAGATGTTGGCCAGCATCAAATGGTGGCCTGTCGCTATTCAAAATTCAACCAAACCAGAAGCAATGTAACTTCCGGTGGACTTGGAACAATGGGGTTTGCGCTTCCGGCTGCAATTGGCGCAAAAATGGGCGCACCAGAGCGCGATGTGGTTGCAGTAATTGGAGATGGTGGTTATCAAATGACTATCCAAGAATTAGGAACTATTTTTCAGACAAAAGTTCCCGTAAAAATTGTGGTTTTAAATAATGATTTTCTTGGAATGGTGCGGCAGTGGCAGCAATTGTTTTTTGAGAAACGATATGCTTCTACCGAAATGATTAATCCCGATTTTATAACAATTGCCAAAGGTTATCATATTAAGGCCAAACAGGTTAGTAAAAGAGAAAATTTAAAAGAAGCGGTTACGGAGATGATGCAATCTAAAGAGGCTTATTTCCTAGAGGTAAAAGTTGAACAGGAAGAAAATGTTTTCCCTATGGTTCCTACCGGGGCTTCAGTTTCTGATATAAGATTAGAGTAATGGAAAAGAAAAATTTTACGGTTTCGGTTTATACCGAAAACAACATAGGTTTGTTGAGCCGAATTGCTGCTATTTTTCAAAAAAGGCATATTAATATAGAGAGTATTACAGCCTCCAGAAGTGAGGTGAACGGAGTGATGCGCTTTATAATCGTGGTGCAGGTTACCGAAGATCAGGTTAAGAAAATAGTTGGTCAAATAGAAAAGCAAATTGAAGTAATTAAAGCTTTTTATCATACCGATGAGGAAATGATCTACCAGGAAACTGCACTTTACAAAATAAATTCAGCCGAGTTTGTTGATGATCTTAATATCCAGGATTTTATAAAAGAATCTAATGCACGTATCGTGACGGTTACGCCAAAGTTTTTTGTAATTGAAAAAACCGGAAAACGCCACGAAACCGATAGCCTTTACGAAAAATTAAAACCTTATGGATTGATGCAGTTTGTACGTTCAGGCACTATTGCCGTAACCAAGAACGAAATGCCAATCTCGAACATTTTAGAACAATTTGATACAACCAATTAAATAAAAGTGATGACGAATTATTTTAACAGTCTTTCTTTACGTGAACAATTAGCCCAATTAGGAACCTGTAGGTTTATGGGTAGTGATGAATTCAGCGACGGAGTGGCTGCTTTAAAAGGAAAAAAGATAGTGATTGTGGGCTGCGGCGCTCAAGGCCTTAACCAGGGTTTGAATATGCGAGACAGCGGCCTGGATATTTCTTATGCGCTTCGTGAAGGTGCTATTAAAGAAAAACGACAGTCATTTAAAAATGCTTCAGAAAATAATTTTAAGGTGGGAACCTATGAAGAATTGATTCCTACCGCCGACCTGGTAATTAACCTAACGCCAGATAAGCAACATACTTCGGTTATAAAAGCCATTCAGCCGCATATTAAAAAAGACGCGGTGCTTTCTTATTCCCACGGCTTTAATATCGTAGAAGAAGGAATGAAGATTCGGGAAGATATTACTGTGATTATGGTGGCGCCAAAATGCCCCGGAAGTGAAGTTAGAGAAGAATACAAAAGAGGATTTGGAGTGCCTACACTTATTGCGGTACATCCGGAGAACGATCCTCAGGGAATTGGTTTTGAATGGGCCAAAGCTTATGCCGTTGCTACCGGTGGAGATAAAGCCGGGGTTTTAGAGTCTTCTTTTGTGGCTGAAGTAAAATCTGATTTAATGGGAGAACAAACCATTTTATGCGGATTGCTACAAACGGGTTCTATTTTGAGTTTTGATAAGATGGTTGCTGAAGGCGTAGAACCTTCTTACGCCTCAAAGCTAATTCAATATGGTTGGGAAACTATTACTGAAGCTTTAAAGCATGGTGGAATTACCAATATGATGGACAGGCTTTCAAATCCGGCCAAGATCAAAGCCGATGAGATTTCCGAAGAATTAAAACAAATAATGCGTCCGCTTTTTCAAAAGCATATGGACGATATTATTTCAGGTGAATTTAGTAGCCGAATGATGCGCGACTGGGAAAATAATGATAAGGAATTATTAGAATGGCGTGCAGCAACCGGGGAAACCGCTTTTGAAAAATCTGAAGCAACTTCTGAAGAAATAAAAGAACAGGAATATTTTGATAAAGGTGTTTTATTGGTAGCCTTTGTAAAATCTGGTGTAGAGCTGGCTTTTGAAACTATGGTAGAAGCCGGGATTGTTGCAGATTCGGCTTATTATGAATCTTTACACGAAACTCCGCTAATCGCGAATACCATTGCCAGGAAGAAATTGTTTGAGATGAACAGGATTATTTCTGATACGGCAGAATACGGTTGTTATTTATTTGATCATTCAGCAAAACCGCTTATTAAGGATTATGTAAATGGCTTACCAAAAGAGGTTATTGGTCATTCCTTTGGAACTGATTATACCGGAGTAGATAATCAGCAGTTAATAGCCGTGAATGATGAAATTAGGCAACACCCGGTTGAAAAAGTAGGTGGAAGGCTTAGAAAAGCGATGACTGCAATGAAAAAAATACAGGAATAAAATGGATACTTTGCTGGCAGATAAAAAAATATATAAACCTCAGTTAGAAGCTGTAAAAGAAGCGGCGGAGCGCATCTCTAAAGTGGTGGTAAAAACCCCTTTGATGCAATCTTTTACCTATAGCAAGAAATTTTCAGCAAATGTTATGTTGAAAAGGGAAGACTTGCAACAGGTACGTTCGTATAAAATTCGGGGAGCTTATAATAAGATTTCGAGCCTGCCGCAAGAACAACTGGATAAAGGGGTTATTTGTGCCAGCGCAGGGAATCACGCCCAGGGTGTAGCTTTTGCCTGTAATAAACTGCAGGTTAAGGGTGTGATCTATATGCCAATTACTACCCCAAGACAAAAAGTAGAGCAGACAAAAATGTTTGGTGGCGAGTGGGTTGAGGTAGTTTTAAAAGGTGATACTTTTGACGATTCGTTTAAAAGTTCTATGAAACATGCCGATAAATTTGGTTTGGTTTTTATTCACCCTTTCGATGATGAAAAGGTGATTGAAGGCCAGGCCACTATTGGTTTGGAAATCCTGGAGCAAGCTAAGGAACCTATAGATTATGTTTTTGCACCCCTTGGTGGTGGTGGACTCTTAGCAGGATTGTCATCAATGTTCAAAGAACTTTCGCCAAATACTAAGATTATTGGGGTAGAGCCGGAAGGTGCACCTTCTATGACTTCCTCTTTAAAAGAAGGAAAACTGGTAGAATTAAAATCCATTGAGCGTTTTGTAGATGGTGCCGCGGTGCAGAAAGTCGGGAGCCGAAATTTTGAAATTTGTAAGCAAAATCTTGATAAAATGATCACGGTTCCTGAAGGGAAAATTTGCCAAAGTATCCTGGATCTTTATAATCAGGATGCTATTGTTGTGGAACCTGCCGGGGCGATGGCCATAAGTGCCCTTGATTTTTTTGCTGAAGAAATAAAGGGAAAAAACGTGGTGTGTATTGTAAGCGGAAGCAATAACGATATCACCCGAACTGCCGAGATCAAAGAAAGAGCTTTGTTGTACGCGGGACTTAAACATTATTTTGTGATTAGTTTTCCACAGCGAGCCGGAGCTTTAAAAGATTTTCTGGAAAAAGTTTTAGGACCTAAAGACGATATCACCCATTTTGAATATTCAAAAAAGCATCATCGTGAAAATGCCCCGGCGGTAGTTGGGATAGAATTAAACGATCCTGCCGATTTTGAGCCACTGGTAGCCAGGATGAAAGCGAAGAATTTTTACGGGGAATATCTTAACGATAAGCCTAATTTGTTTCAATATTTGGTATAAATATTTTGTTGGTTAAAATAATTATGTACTTTTACACTATGCTTTCAATGAGACAAATAATATTTCCCGTTTTTCGCTTCTTCCCGCGCCGCCGCAGGTAAGAAGTAAATCGCATTATTCTTTTTTTAATATTATTTGATTTTAATTATAACTTGAAAGATCCACAAAATATACCGTCCAATTTAAATTTCAGAATCACTTCTGAGATTACACCTATACGCCGCCGCTTCCCGCGTCGCACCTTGGTGCGTGTATAATTTAATGGAACTTAGGTGAGTCCGGTTCCCCTTTCAAAAAGAACAAATCAAATTTATTTTCTCACTAATTTCTTAGCAAATGAAGATTGTCATTGCTAATAAATCTCACGCTCAATATGCTGAGATTATTTGTACAACTATAGAAGAATCTGCAAAGGTTAGAGGCACGGGTATTGCCCGCAGAACCCCTGAATATATCATTGGTAAAATGGAAAAGGGTAATGCTGTCATTGCCTTAGACGGCGAAAAATTTGCCGGTTTCTGCTATATCGAAACCTGGAGCCACGAAAGATATGTGGCAAACTCAGGCTTAATTGTACACCCAGATTTCAGAAACCAGGGATTGGCCAAAGATATTAAAGAAGTGGTTTTTAACCATTCCAGGAAAATGTATCCCAATGCTAAAATCTTCGGGATCACTACCGGTTTGGCCGTGATGAAAATAAATTACGAGCTTGGATATCAACCCGTAACCTTTTCTGAACTTACCGATGATGATGCCTTTTGGAAAGGCTGTCAAACCTGTAAGAATTACGATATCTTAACCAGGACCGAGCGTAATATGTGCCTTTGCACAGGAATGATGTATGATCCTGAAAGAAAGAAGGATGCAAAAAAAGGAGATAAAAAGGAAAGCTTGAATGATAAAGCTTTTAAAAGGTTGAAAAATATAAAACAGACCTTGTTTTATAAAAAAGAGAAAAACGGAAATTAGAAATTAAAATTATCGTCAAGCTGTCCCGAAGCTTCGGGATTGTTTCAGCTTCTAAACTACTTAGATCCTGAAACAAGTTCAGGATGACGTAACAATAAATAAGTCAAATGAAAAAAGTAGTAATAGCATACAGTGGAGGTTTAGACACTTCTTACTGCGCAAAATATTTATCTAAAGAAGAAAATTTTGAAGTCCATGCCGTGAGTGTAAATACCGGCGGATTTTCAGAAGAAGAGGTAAAGAAAATTGGAGAAAATGCACAAAAAATTGGGGCTAAGACCTACAAAAACATTGATGCAGTTTCTTCATTTTACCAAAAAGTGGTAAAATATTTAATTTTCGGAAATGTGCTAAAGAACAATACCTATCCCCTTTCGGTAAGTGCAGAACGAATTGTACAGGCCATAGAGATTGTGAATTACGCAAAAAGTATTGATGCTAAATATATTGCGCACGGTAGTACGGGCGCAGGAAACGACCAGGTAAGATTTGATATGATCTTTCAAATTATGGCTCCCGAAATTGAAATTATCACCCCAATTAGAGATAAGCAACTCAGCCGGCATGAAGAGATTGAATACCTGAAACAGAATGGCGTGGAAATGAATTGGGAAAAGTCAAAATATTCGGTGAATAAAGGTCTTTGGGGCACGAGTGTTGGTGGAGCAGAAACGCTTACTTCAGAAAAACCTTTACCTGAAAGTGCTTATCCTTCCCAACTTCAGGAAAAAGAAGCGAAACAAATCAGTTTAACTTTTAAAAAAGGAGAACTTTCCGCGGTTAATGGAAAAGAAAATTCCCCTGAGAAGAATATCGAAATTCTGGAAGATATCGCCTCAAAATATGCGATTGGAAGAGATATTCATGTTGGTGATACGATTATAGGAATAAAAGGCAGGGTTGGTTTTGAAGCTTCCGCAGCCTTAATCACTATTAAAGCTCACCATTTACTGGAAAAGCATACGCTAAGTAAATGGCAATTACAGCATAAAGATTATTTGGCCAATTGGTACGGGACACATTTACACGAAGGTCAGTATTTGGAGCCCGTAATGAGGGATTTGGAAGCTTTTTTAGAAAGTTCACAACAGCAGGTAAGCGGAGAAGTTTTCGTCACCTTGCATCCATACCGATTTACACTGGACGGAATTAAATCTGACAACGATTTAATGAATTCCAGTTTTGGAAATTATGGTGAAGAAAATAAAGCCTGGACAGCAAATGATGCCAAAGGATTTATAAAAATCCTATCAAACGCTGGGAAGATATACCAACACGTAAAAGAAGAGAAATGATAACAGCAGGAATAATTGGTGGTGCCGGGTATACGGCCGGTGAACTTATTAGAATACTAATAAATCACCCGGAAGTTGAACTGGATTTTGTGTACAGTACCTCGCAACCGGGGAAACCTGTAGCAGGAATACACCAGGATTTACTGGGAGAAATCGATCTCCAGTTCAGCGGAGAAATCAATAAAAAAGTAGATGTGGTATTTCTATGTCTTGGACACGGAAATTCGGTGAAATTCCTTTCGGAAAACCAGTTTTCTGAAAACACTAGAATTGTTGATTTAAGCACCGATTATAGAATGAGTGGTGAACACTCTTTTATTTACGGCCTGCCGGAATTCAATAAAGAAAAAATTAAAAAAGCAAGTTTTATCGCTAATCCCGGTTGTTTTGCCACGGCCATAAGTTTAGCAATTTTGCCACTTGCAAAAGCCGGATTGTTGCAGGATGAAGTGCATGTAAATGCAGTAACCGGCGCAACCGGAGCGGGAACTTCACTTTCTGCAACTACCCATTTTACCTGGAGGGACAATAATTTTTCCAGTTACAAAGCTTTTGAACATCAGCATTTAAATGAAATAGGGCAGAGCCTAAAACTACTTCAGAATAATAAGCTCCCAGAAATTAATTTTATTCCGAATAGAGGTAATTTTTCAAGAGGAATTCACGCCACGGCTTACACGAAATTTGAAGGCAGTTTGGAGGAAGCGAAAGCAATCTATACTGAAGCTTATAAGAATTCCGCTTTTACGTTTGTTATTGAAGAAGATTTGCATTTAAAACAAGTGGTAAACACTAATAAATGTCTGCTGAAAATACAGAAATTTGGCGATAAAATTTTGATTACCAGTATTATTGATAATTTACTGAAAGGCGCTTCTGGGCAGGCAGTTCAAAATATGAACTTAATGTTTGGTTTTGAAGAGACTTCAGGATTAAAATTAAAAGCGAGTTATTTTTAATTATAAAATTGCCGTCATCCTGAACTTGTTTCAGGATCTAATTCACTTAGGACCGGGAATTAAAACCTGTGAGGTTTGACAAAAATTTTTAGTGAATTCGTGGTAAGCCTAACCAACTAAAACAAAAAAAATGAAAATAGCTATTATAGGAGCCGGAAACCTGGGACTTTCCATTGCGAAAGGTCTTATTGTAAACAATGCGTTTACCACCTTGTACCTTACCAAAAGAAAAACTGAAGAAATTCAGGAATACGAGGAATATGCCAAAGTTAAGGTCACCAGTGATAATCGTGAGGCAGTTAAAAATTCCGATATCCTAATTTTTGCAGTACAACCCACGCAAATGCAGCGAATTCTGGAAGAAATTAAAGATGATCTGCATGAAAAGCACGTCTTAATATCTACGATTACCGGATTTAAAATTGCGGCTATTGAAGCTATAGTTGGGGAAGAACAGTTTATTGTACGTTCAATGCCCAACACGGCTATTGCTGTGGGGAAATCTATGACCTGTCTTTGCAGTAACGAAAAAGGGAAGAAACGCATCGCTATTGCCGAGGCTATTTTTAATCGTTTGGGAACAAGTATTATTATTGCCGAAAATAAAATGCAGGCCGCTACGGTAATTTGTGCCAGCGGGATCGCTTTCTGGATGCGGCTTATACGCGCTACCACCCAGGGAGCGGTACAACTTGGTTTTGATGCTAAGGATGCACAGCAACTGGCTATGCAAACCTGTTTGGGAGCTTCCAGCTTGCTTATAGAGTCTGGTAAACACCCCGAAGAAGAAATTGATAAGGTGACCACACCCCGTGGTTGTACCATTGAAGGACTAAACGAAATGGAGCATAACGGCCTTAGTTCTTCTTTAATAAAAGGAATCCAGTCTTCATTTAAAAAAATAAACACAATTACAACCGAATAACTATGGACTTATTTGATGTGTATCCACTTTACGATATCACGCCGATGAAAGGCGAGGGCACCTATGTTTTAGATAAAGACGGAAATAAATATTTAGATCTTTATGGTGGTCACGCAGTAATTTCTATTGGCCATTCTCACCCCGCTTATGTAAATGCAATTTCCAAACAAGTAAGCAAACTGGGTTTTTATTCCAATTCGGTTAAAAATCCATTACAAGAGCAACTTGCAGATAATCTGGAAAAAATTTCTGGCGTAAAAGATTATAACCTGTTTTTGTGTAATTCGGGAGCTGAGGCAAATGAAAATGCTTTAAAAGTTGCTTCTTTTCACACCGGAAAAGACAGAATTATATATTTCGAAAATGCTTTTCACGGTAGAACTTCCGGAGTAGTGGCAGTTACTGATAATGAAAATATTAAAGCTCCGTTTAATCAAAACCATAAGGCTACGAAAATAGCTTTTGAAGATTCTGAAGCTGTAGAAGCTGAATTAAAAAAAGGCGATGTTGCCGCGGTTATTTTTGAAGTGATCCAGGGTGTTGGTGGTCTGGACGAGGCTTCTTCAGAATTTTATCAAAAAACAGCTGAATTATGTAAAGAATATAATTCAGTTTTGATTGCAGACGAGGTACAATCAGGTTACGGCAGAACAGGGGATTTTTTCGCCTTTCAAAAACATAATATTCGTCCTGATATTATTTCTATTGCCAAAGGGATGGGGAACGGTTTCCCAATTGGTGGTGTTTTGATAGATAATACTATTGAAGCAAAATCGGGAATGTTGGGAACCACTTTTGGTGGAAACCATCTAGCCTGTGCCGCAGGAATATCGGTTTTGGAAGTTATTGAGAAAGAAAATTTATTGAAGAATGCGGCTGAATTATTTGAATATGTAAAAGAAAAAGCGGCTGAAATTCCCCAGATTAAAAAAATCAAAGGCCGGGGGTTAATGATTGGCCTGGAATTCGATTTTGAGATCGCACAAATTAGAAAAGAGCTTTTGTTTAAACATCAAATTTTCACCGGTGCTTCTGCAAATAAAAAACTACTACGGATCTTACCACCCTTAAATATTAAAAAAGAACATTTTGATGAGTTATTTAAAGCTTTGAAGATTGTTTTAGACTGAAAAAGCACAAGAAGCGCTTTCTAAAAAAATCGTCAAGCTGCCCGGGACAGCTTGACGAGATTGAAAACTTTTAGATCGCTTTAAAAGAAGAAAATAAAATGAAGAATTACACAGAATTATCAGATATAGAAGATTTACAGCAATTAATTACTGAAGCGCTGGAACTAAAGAGAGGCACTCCTACTTTGGAAATCGGGAAAGGAAAAACCCTTGGAATGCTATTTTTTAATCCCAGTTTACGTACGCGTTTAAGTACTGAAAAAGCGGCAAAATTATTGGGAATGGAAGTGATGGTAATGAATGCCGGTAGTGATAGTTGGAAACTGGAATTTGAAGACGGCGCGGTTATGAACTCAGATAAAGCTGAACATATCAAAGAAGCGGCTGCGGTTTTATCACAGTATTGTGATATCATCGCGGTACGGGCGTTTCCAGATTTACAGAACAAAGAAAAAGATGAAGCTGAAACAGTTTTAAATAGTTTTAAAAAATACGCTTCTGTACCCGTGGTGAATCTTGAAAGTGCTACGGGCCATCCATTACAGGCACTTACAGATGCGATTACCATATATGAATTAAATAAAAAAGATCGGCCTAAAGTTGTGCTTAGCTGGGCTCCGCACCCAAAAACTTTACCGCAAAGCGTACCCAATTCTTTTGCTGAAATTATGCAAAAAATGGATGTTGATTTTGTGATAACGAATCCTGAAGGCTATGATTTGAATCCTGAAATTACTAAAAATACTCCTGTAATTCACAACCAGGATGAAGCTTTAAAAGATGCCGATTTTGTGTATGTGAAAAATTGGAGCAGTTATGAAACATATGGGAGAAAATTAACCGAGGATAAAACCTGGACTTTTTCCGCGGAAAGATTAATGCAAACCAATAATGCAAAAGTGATGCATTGTTTGCCGGTAAGAAGAAATATGGTGATTGCTGATGAGGTTCTTGATTCAGAAAACTCGGTAGTGATTCAACAGGCGGGAAATAGAACTTTTGCTGCACAAGCTGTTTTAAAAAGGATTTTAGAAGAGAAGGTAAAGCAAACCGAATTAGGTAAAAATGCTTAACCATTGCGTAGTTTGATCTAACTTGAATTGACGGAATTAAGGAATTATGAAAAACGAAGTTTTAAAAGTTATAAAAATAGGAGGGAAGCTTATTGAAAATGAAACTAAGTTTTCAGCATTCCTGGACGATTTTGTTGCTTTAGATGATCCCAAAATCCTGGTTCACGGTGGAGGAAACCTCGCTACCGAAATTGCAGGAAAGCTCGGTTATAAAACCCAAATGTTCGAAGGACGAAGAATCACCGATGCCGATTCAATTAAGGTGATCACTATGGTTTATGGAGGTTTCATAAATAAAAATATTGTGGCCAAACTTCAGGCACTTCAAAACAACGCCATAGGTTTAAGTGGTGCAGACGGTATGAGTATCGTTTCCAAGAAACGCCCGGTGAAGGAAGTCGATTTTGGTTTTGTAGGAGATGTGGAGAAGGTTAATTCAGAATTTATAACTTCACTTTTAGAACAAAATATCACCCCCGTTTTTTCGGCAATTTCCTGTACCACAGAAGGATTACTTTTAAATACTAATGGCGATTCTGTTGCTGCAGAAATTGCCAAAGCGATGAGTTCAATTTATATAACAGAACTTTATTTCTGTTTTGAGAAAAAAGGCGTCCTGGCCGATGCGGAAAATGATGACTCGGTAATTAAAAAAATCGACAGGGAAAAATATCAGGAATTACTGGAAGAAAAAGTAATTAGTGACGGGATGTTGCCAAAACTACATAATTGTTTTCAGGCGTTGGAAAGTGGTGTAGAAAATATATTTCTGGGAGATTTCAGGCTATTAAAAAATGAATCTGTTTATACTAAAATCAGTAACCAATGAAGCTCGAATTACAAAAGGATGCTTTAGAATTACTAAAAAATCTTATTAAAACACAATCATTTTCAAAGGAAGAGGATAAAACAGCCGACTTGTTGGAAGACTGGTTTCGAACTAAAGAAATGACCTTTTATCGGCATTTAAATAATGTTTGGGCCACCAACAAATATTTTGATCCAGACAAGCCTAGCTTGCTCCTAAATTCACATCATGATACCGTAAAGCCAAATTCAGCTTATACCCGTGACCCTTTTAAAGCCGAAATTGAAGACGGGAAATTATATGGATTGGGTAGTAATGATGCCGGAGGTTGCCTGGTTTCCTTACTCGCAACTTTTACCTGGTTTTATGAATCCAAAGACCTGGAATATAACCTGATTTTTGCGGGAACTGCCGAAGAAGAAATAAACGGGAAAAATGGGATTGCCTGTATGCTATCAAAAATGCCGAAAATTGATGTGGCAATTGTTGGAGAACCTACTTTAATGCAATTAGCAATTGCTGAAAAAGGCCTCGTGGTTTTTGATGCGAAGGTAAAAGGAACACCTTCTCACGCGGCACATCCCAATGATAATAATGCGATCTACAAAACCGCAGAAGTTTTAAAATGGTTTGAGAAATTTGATTTTCCGAAGGACTCGGACGCATTGGGAAAAGTAAAACTTACGGTAACACAAATCAATGCCGGCAGTCAGCATAACGTAGTGCCAGGACATGTAGATATGGTAATTGATGTTCGGGTGAATGATGCGTATTCTAATACTGAAATTGAGCAAATTTTGCAGGAAAATGCGCCGGTAGATGAGATCAAAGCCCGTTCGCTTCGATTGAATTCTTCTTCTATCCCTTCAGATCACGAGTTGATAAAAGCCGGAATTTCCTTGGGAATGGAAACCTATGGTTCACCTACACTTTCCGACCAGGCAATGCTAAATTGTCCTTCCCTAAAATTAGGTCCGGGAGATTCCACCAGGTCGCATTCGGCAGATGAATTTATTTATGTAAAGGAAATTGAAGAAGGGATTGAAAAGTATATAAAATTGCTTGCTAAAGCTTTAAAAATATAAAAAACTATAAGTAGACTGATAGAAAATATTTGCGTCAGGCTGTCCCGAAGCTTCGGGATTGTTTCAGCTTCTAATGTGTTGCGGGTATAGAACAACTTAGATTCTGAAATAAATTCAGAATGACGTTTATAATTAATTTTCAGCTTAAAATAAACACTATGAAACTCTGGGATAAAGGATTAGCTATAGATAAAAAGATTGAAAACTTTACGGTTGGAAACGACCGGGAGTTAGATATGCATATCGCTGAATACGATTTAAAAGCTTCAAAAGCACATGCTAGAATGCTTGGGAAAGTGGATATTTTGACTTCTGAAGAAGTGAAAAATATTGAAGATGAACTGGCAAAACTTCACCAGCAGCTTGAAAATGGAACTTTTCAGATTGAAGAAGATTTTGAAGATGTACATTCTAAAATTGAATTTGAACTTACTCAAACTTTAGGCGATACCGGAAAAAAAATACATACCGCTCGCTCCAGAAACGACCAGATTTTGGTGGCGATGCAATTGTATTTTAAAGAAAATTTGAAGGAAATTTCAGGTAAAACCAAACAACTAATAGATGTTCTTTTGGGTCTTGCAGAGAAACATCAGGAAAAACTACTCCCTGGATATACTCATCTACAGGTAGCAATGCCATCAAGCTTTGGTTTATGGTTTTCGGCTTATGCCGAATTGCTTATCGACGATCTTTATTTGCTGGAAGCTGGGTTGAAAGTTGTAGATCAAAATCCGTTAGGTTCTGCTGCAGGTTATGGATCTTCTTTTCCTATAGACCGTGAATTTACCACTAAAGAATTAGGTTTTTCAACCTTGAAATATAATGTGGTGGCAGCGCAATTGGGACGAGGAAAATGCGAACGAACAGTGACTTCTAATATTTCGTCTGTAGCAAATACGTTGGCTCGTTTTTCTATGGATATTTGTTTGTATATGAGTCAGAATTTTGATTTTATCACTTTCCCCGATGAACTCACCACCGGTTCCAGCATTATGCCTCATAAAAAGAATCCCGATGTTTTCGAGTTGATTAGGGGTAAATGCAATAAACTACAGAGCATAGCCAACGAGATGATTTTAATTACCAATAATTTACCGAGCGGTTATCACAGGGATTATCAATTAATTAAAGAAAACAGTATTTATGCAGTTGAAAATATTAAAGAGATCCTTGATATTTTTATTCACTCTATCGCTTTAATTAAGGTGAAAGATATCAATTTTAAGGATGAAAAATATAAATACCTCTTTACAGTAGATAGCATTAACGATTTGGTGATGCAGGGGAAATCATTTAGAGAGGCTTATCAAATAATTGGGGATCAGGTTCAGGAAGGAACTTATGAAGCTGCTGAAGGTAAAAGGCATTCGCATTTAGGAAGTAAGGATAATCTTGCTTTAGCCGAAATTAGGAGAAAAAAGGATGAGGTTTAGGAGTTTTGAATTTTTATGTGATTATAGATTAATAAGATCCCGACTGAAGTCGGGATAGTTCTACCAGCACTTTTCAGAAGCTTAATTAAACTCCTGCAAAGTGGGTATCACTAAAAAACCCCCCGCAAAACCACACGAAATGCGAAGGGTTCAAAACATAAATGAAGAAAAAATAATCTTAAATAATAGTCATTTGCCCAAGGTTCAGGTTTTCGTTGTTGATACTAATATTATCAACTTCACTAATAAGCCCCTCAAGGAAATCACCCACTTTTTCTGTGGTATAATGGTTGTCTTTGTTAATGTCTATGGTGCAAACATTTAGTTTAATACTAAGTTCTACAGCCTTTTTTACTGCTTCAGCTTCTTCTACCAAACCGAAATGCTCTAAAAGCATCGCCGCCGATAAAATGGAAGCCACCGGGTTGGCAATACCTTTTCCAGTTGCCTGCGGATAGGAACCATGAATAGGTTCAAACATCGCATTTTCTTTTCCTACAGATGCTGATGCTAATAACCCAATACTACCACCAATTACGCTGGCCTCATCTGAAAGGATATCACCAAACATATTTTCCGTAAGGATAACATCAAACTGGGTTGGGTTCAGGATCATTTGCATTGCGGCATTGTCTACAAATAGAAAATCCAGTTCTACTTCAGGATATTCTTTACCAATTGCAGTTACAGTTTTTCGCCATAATCTTGAAGTTTCCAATACATTGGCTTTGTCTACCAGAGTTAATTTTTTGGAACGTTTCTCAGCCGCTTTAAAAGCCAGGTGAGCCATCCTGGAAATTTCTTCTACCGAATAGGTACAAACATCGGTAGCGCTTTGGCCATCTTCTGTTGTAAATTTATCACCAAAATAAATTCCGCCGGTAAGTTCTCGGTAAATTACCATATCGGCGCCTGCAATGCGGTCAGCTTTTAAGGGTGATTGTTCTATAAGTTTATCGTAAGCTTTTACCGGTCTAATATTGGCAAAAAGTCCCAGGCCTTTTCTTAGTTGCAAGAGTCCTTGCTCAGGTCTAACTTTTGCATCTGGATTATTGTCGTATTTTGGATGTCCTATTGCCCCAAATAACACAGCATCAGATTTCTTGCACAATTCCAGCGTAGCTTCAGGTAACGGATTGTCCAGCAAATCTATTGCTGCCGCACCTACCAAGGCGTCTTCAAATTGAAAGTGGTGATCGAATCGATCTGCTACAGCTTTTAAAACTTTAACTGATTGCTGTGTAATTTCGGGGCCTATCCCGTCTCCGGGCAAGACTGCTATTTTTAATTTCATTTTTCTTCTTTATGTGTGGTTAATTTTTAATCCTAAACCGTCTAAGAATTATAACTCTTGTCAAGCTGAACTTGTTTCAGCTTCTAATATGTTTAATCAATTTAGATACTGAAACAAGTTCAGGATGACCTTAATTCCAGATATCTACTCATATTCAAATCTACAAGGCTGTGGTCCCTTGTAATTTTTGTGTTCTTTTTTGTTCATATTCTTTTATTGCATCCAGTTTACTTACCAGAAAATCTATATCGTCAAACCCATTGATCATACAGGTTTTTTTATAAGGATCTATTTCAAAATTTTCTGAAATATCTTTCTTCGGAATTCTAATCCTTTGGGCTTCCAGGTCAACTATAATTTCTACGGAAGGATCTTTGGTGATTTCAGCAAAAAGTTGGTCCAAAAATTCCGGACTTACCTGAACCGGAAGCAATCCGTTATTAAGTGCATTTCCTTTAAAAATATCGGCAAAATAGCTGGAGACTACTACAATGAAGCCGTAAGCTTTAAGAGCCCAGGCGGCGTGTTCCCGGCTGGAACCGCACCCAAAATTATCCCCGGCGACTAAAATTGAACCTTTATATTCAGATTTATTTAAAGCAAATTCCGGATTAGGTTCATCATTTTTATCAAAACGCCAATCCCGAAAAAGATTTTCTCCAAACCCCGCTTTATCGGTTGCTTTCAGGAACCTTGCAGGAATAATCTGGTCGGTATCTACGTTTTCTACTTCTAAAGGAACCGCCGTATCTGTTAATGTGATAAACTTTTCCATTTAATTTAAGTGTTTTGTAAAGTCGGTTAATTTTCCTGAAACTGCAGTTGCAGCCGCAGTTAACGGACTTGCTAATATAGTTCTGGAACCCTGTCCCTGTCTTCCTTCAAAATTCCGGTTACTGGTAGATACACAGTATTCGCCTGCGGGAATTTTATCATCATTCATTGCTAAACAAGCCGAACATCCCGGTTGTCGTAATTTGAAACCTGCATTTTCAAATACTTCTCGTAAACCTTCCGCTTCAATTTGAGCTGCTACCTGTCGTGAACCCGGTACAATTAAAGCGTTTACATTTCCAGCTTTTTGTTTACCTTTTATATACGCTGCTGCCTGTCTAAAATCTTCAATTCTAGAGTTAGTACAGCTACCAATAAAAATCCAATTTATAGGTTTATCTAATAAAGATTCTCCAGGTTTAAAGCCCATATAGGCCAAAGCTTTAGCATCGCTTTTTCCACCTTCCATCGGGATTGCACCTGTGATTTTTATGCCCATCCCTGGATTTGTACCGTAGGTGATCATCGGTTCAATATCTTCTGCATCAAATGAATATTCCTGGTCAAACTCAGCGTCTTCATCAGTTTTTAAAGTTTCCCAATAAGCTTGGGCAGCTTGAAAATCTTCACCTTCCGGTGCAAATTCTTTTCCTTTTACATATTCAAATGTAGTTTCATCCGGAGCTATTAATCCTCCTCGTGCTCCCATTTCAATACTCATATTACAAACCGTCATTCGGCCTTCCATAGACATTTCTTCGAATACATTTCCGGCATATTCACAAAAATATCCTGTACCAGAATTTGTCCCAAGTTTGCTTATTATATAAAGGATCACATCTTTAGGTAAAACCCCTTTTTTGAGTTTTCCGTTTACATTTACACGTAATTTCTTAGGTTTTTGAACCAAAACACACTGGCTGGCAAAAACCTGGGAAACCTGGCTGGTTCCAATTCCAAAGGCAATAGTACCAAATGCGCCGTGGGTAGAGGTATGGCTGTCTCCACAAACCATCGTCATTCCCGGTTGGGTAATCCCAAGTTCAGGAGCCATTACGTGAACAATTCCGTTGTAAGGATGGCCAAGCCCATAAAGCGTAATATTATTTTCTTCGCAATTTTGGGTTAATTCTTTAAGTTGTTTTCTAGACAATAAGTCTTTAACCGGTAAATGCTGATTTTGAGTCGGGGTATTATGATCTGCCGTCGCAACAATTTGATCTGGACGAAATACCGAAATATCTCTTTCTTTCAGCTCGTTAAAAGCCTGTGGACTTGTAACTTCGTGTATTAAATGTTTATCGATATACAAAATATCGGGACCATCGGGTATAGATTCTACCACGTGTGCATCCCAAATTTTATCGAATAAAGTTTTCTTCATTTTTATAAATTCAATCCTTGTTGTATTAAACTTTTTGTTGGATTATTAAGCTATTGCTCTTATTTTTCTTTCTGAAATTTCCATAATTTCGTGAATATCATGGTCTTCCACGCATCTTCTGGCATCAGCATAATTCAGGAATTCTGCATAAACCTCATCTAACTGAAGCTTGGTTAAATTGTAGCCCATTTTCTTGGCTTTGTAAGCTAAAGCTGCTCTTCCGCTTCTGGCGGTAAGAACAATTGCAGATTCAGTAACTCCAACTTCTGCAGGATCTATAATTTCGTAAGTTTCACGGTTTTTAATTACCCCGTCCTGGTGAATTCCAGAGCTATGTGCAAAGGCATTTGCACCTACAATCGCTTTGTTTGGCTGTACAAACATTCCCATTTCACGGGAAACCATACAACTAGTATCAAAAAGGAATTTGGGGTCTATATTTGTATTTAAATTTAAAGTTGGGTGTTGTCTTAAGATCATGACGACCTCTTCTAAAGCGGTATTCCCCGCACGCTCACCAATCCCGTTAATAGTGCACTCTATTTGGCGTGCTCCATTTTGCACACCTGCAATAGCATTTGCCGTAGCAAGGCCTAAATCGTTGTGGCAATGGCAGGAAATTCTAACTTTATCGATGTCCTTTACATTGTCTTTTAAATATTTTATTTTTCTTCCGTATTCATCAGGAAGGCAATATCCGGTAGTATCAGGGATATTAAGAACAGTTGCTCCGGCTTTGATCATTTCGGTACAAACGCGGGCAAGAAATTCATTATCTGTTCTTCCGGCATCTTCAGCATAAAATTCAACATCGTCTACAAAATTCTTTGCGTGTTTAACCGCGGCTACACCACGCACAATAATTTCTTCTCTGGTAGAGTTGAATTTATATTTAATATGTGAATCTGATGTTCCAATACCGGTATGAATACGCGGTTTTTTAGCATATTTTAAAGCTTCAGCAGCAACTTCGATATCTTTTTTAACAGCACGGGTGAGTCCACAAACGGCGGCATTCTTTGCCAGCTTAGAGATTTCGTAAACCGATTGAAAATCGCCGGGACTCGAAACAGGAAAACCTGCTTCAATAACATCTACTCCCAGCTCATCAAGGCGCGCAGCAATTTTAAGTTTTTGGGCCGTATTTAATTTACAACCTGGAACTTGCTCTCCGTCTCGTAACGTCGTGTCAAAAATTTCTACCTTTTCTGTGCTCATAAGAGATTTTTTTTACTTTATCTTTAACTAAAGTATTGTTAATCTATACACTCAAGACCTTTGCCTATAAGGTCATTACGATAATTAAACTAAAAAATATAATGTAATACTACTGTAAATCAGTTTATTACGAACTATTCTGTTACAATGACTAATGATTTAACTGATAACTTATTTTCTTTGATTAAGTCGCTTTCACCTTCAGAAAAGCGTCAATTTTCATTGTATGTTGGAAGAATTGGTGTGAATACCGATAGTAAATTTTTAAATTTATTTAAGGTGATGACCAAAATGAAAAAATACAATGAGAAAGAAATTCTTCTAAAAACTAAAATAAGTAAGCAACAATTATCTAATGTAAAAGCACATTTATATAAACAAATCCTTATTAGTCTTAGACTGAATCCTGCTCATCAAAGCATACCGGTGCAAATTAGGGAACAGTTTGATTTTGCTTATATCCTTTATAGAAAAGGTCTTTACAAACAAAGTTTGAAATTGCTCGATAAAATTAAAGGCCAGGCGCTGGAATATGAAGAGAAAAATCTGGCTTATGAAATTCTGGAGCTGGAGAAAATAATAGAATCGCAATATATTACCCGAAGTATAGAAAACCGTGCCGAAAGCCTTATTCAGCAAACCAGGGATTTGAGTGATCTGAATTTAATTTCCAGTAAACTTTCAAATTTGTCATTACAGTTATATGCTATTTTTCTAAAAATGGGATATGCCAGAACCCAAGAAGAGGCTGAAAGTATTAGAAATTATTTTTATCAAAATCTTCCTGAATATCAAATCAAGAATATAGGTTTCAGGGAAAAATTGTGGCTATATAAAGCTCATTTATGGTTTAGTTTTATCACCCAGGATTTTCTGGCTTGCTACCGCTATTCTATGAAATGGATAGATCTTTTTAACGAACACAAACATTTGGTGCCTATTCACCCGGTTTCCTATTTAAAAGGGAATCACTATTTATTGGAATCGTTATTTTACCTGAATCACACCAATTTATTCGAGAAAACCCTTAGGAATCTTGAAGGGATGCTGAAAGATGCCAAAATCCCTGACGATGATAATATAAAAGCCCTGGCTTTTCTTTATCTATACTCCAATAAGCTGAATTTACGTTTTATGCAGGGGAACTTTGCGAATGGCGATGAATTGGTAGAGAAAATCCAGAAACGAATTAAAAAATATAAGGACCGAATTGATGAGCATCACATTATGGTGTTCTACTATAAGATTGCCTGTCTATATTTTGGAGATGGAAACAATAAAAAATGTATAGAATTTCTTAATAAGATTATTAATAATAAATCGCTTGAAATGCGGGAAGACCTTATGTGTTTTGCCCGTATCTTGAGTTTGGTGGCTCATTACGAAGCCGGGCTGGACTATCACTTAGATCGCCTTGTAAAATCTACCTATAAATTTTTAATTAAAATGAACGATTTGCACGAGGTGCAGAAAGAAATGATACGTTTTCTTAGAAATTTACCAGAAGTTTCTCCGCTTGAAATTAAAGATGAATTTAGGAAACTGCATACCAAATTAAAAGATTTTGAAGATCATCCCTATGAGCGTAGGGCATTTTTATACCTGGATATCCTTTCCTGGCTCGAGAGTAAAATAGAAAACAGACCGGTGGCTGATGTTATTGCTGAAAAAGTAGCTTTGGTAAGCAGATAGTTATTTCTGAAATACGAGAGGAAGACTATAACTTACATTTACCACCTCTCCAAATTGCTTCCCTGGTTTCCATTTTGGCATTTCTTTTACAACTCTATAAGCTTCCACCATATATTCAGCGGGGGCTTCTTCAACTATTTTAATGTCAGTCGTATTTCCTTCGCAATTAATAGTAAATCTTATTACTACTCGCTGCATAGAATTATGATAAGTAGGTATTTTAATATTTTCTATTAGATACTTTTGTAGAGCTTTTTGTCCTCCAGGAAATTCAGGTGGAATCTCAAAGTGGAAATATTCAATTTCTTCACCAGCCTTATTCCAAACCGTACCTTTTTTTAGTTTATTTCGTTTGAAATAATCATGTCTCCTTTTGATCCCATTTTTCCAGTAGGCAACTAATTCTCCGTGCATTTTTCCGTTCTTAAATTCTATCGAATGAAACAATTCTCCAGATTCATAATAATGTTTATGTAATCCTTCATAGATTTTCTTTTCATCTTTTAGATCATAAGATTGCTCAGCTTTTTTTGCTCCATCCACGAAATAGGTGGTTCTTAAAAATTCATAGTCTTTGTCTGGAGTAGGAGTAACAATTTTAAAATATTTAGCATTTTCTTTCTTATCCAATTCCTGGTAATTATTATCCATATAGATAGTATCCTGGGCAAATACGGAAAATGAAATTACAGTAAGAATTAAGCTGAGGAAAAGGTTTTTCATAAGTATTTTAGGCGGGTTTTAATTTAAACAATTATTCCAAAGTACTTCATCGGGAGGAGGAGCAGTAATGTGTATTTCTTCTTTCTTTACGGGATGAATAAATTTTAGCTCCCTTGCGTGTAGATGAATACTGGCATCTTTATTACTTCGGTCAAAACCGTATTTTAGATCGCCTTTAATGGGGCAGCCAATTGCCGAAAGTTGACTTCTAATTTGGTGATGCCGCCCGGTATGCAAATCTACTTCCAACAGAAAATAGTTGTCTAGTTTTTTTAAAAGGCGATATTCCAGAATAGCTTTTTTGCTTTCGGGAACTTCTTTAATATGCGCG
The DNA here is from genome assembly GCF_002311535.1 of Salegentibacter sp. UBA1130. Lineage (NCBI taxonomy): Bacteria > Pseudomonadati > Bacteroidota > Flavobacteriia > Flavobacteriales > Flavobacteriaceae > Salegentibacter > Salegentibacter sp. UBA1130. The sequence goes on from NZ_DCAP01000032.1 coordinate 58,024, forward strand.
TAAGATTTGTTTTGTTTTGGGTTTCTCTTTAAAAAATGGACTAAAGTATCTGAATCTTTCGGGGGAACATTTTTCACAATTGCCCAGTAAGTTTTCTTCGCTTCTTTTTGCTGAAAAAGCTTGTTAAGTCTTGGTAGGGCTTTAGATGTTTTTGAGAAAAGAACAATTCCGCTGGTTGGTCTGTCTAAACGGTGAACTACGCCTAAATAAACATTTCCGGGTTTATTATATTTTTCCTTTATATAAGATTTTACAACCTCGCTTAGCGGTTTATCGCCAGTTTTATCGCCCTGCACAATATCACCGGGACGTTTATTAACCACAATAATGTGATTGTCTTCATAAAGAACCTGGAGGTTATTTTTATCTGAAATTACTTTTTCCAAAGAGAAGATTTTAGTTATACTGCCGGCTTTAACAATTCACTGTTTACCAAACTAGTACTGTTCATCATCAGATGGGAAACTTTTGCTTTTTACATCGTCCCGATAATTTTCAAAAGCTTTGGTCATTTCTGTATGAAGATCAGCATATCTTCTTAAAAATCTGGGGTTGAATTCGTGGGTCATCCCTAACATATCATGAATTACCAACACCTGGCCATCTACACCGTTTCCGGCACCAATTCCTATTACAGGAATACTTATACTTTCGGCAACTTCTTTAGCTAGCTTAGCCGGAACTTTTTCTAAAACTATGGCAAAACAACCCAGGCGTTCCAATAAGATCGCATCCGATTTTAATTTTTCGGCTTCAGCTTCCTCTTTAGCTCTAACGGTATAAGTCCCGAATTTATAGATAGACTGCGGGGTTAAGCCTAAATGTCCCATTACGGGAATTCCTGCGTGCAATATACGTTTAAGTGATTCTTTAATTTCTTTTCCGCCTTCAAGTTTTACAGCGTGACCGCCACTTTCTTTCATAATTCTAATGGCAGAGCGCAAAGCTTCTTTTGGATCACTCTGGTAACTTCCAAAGGGAAGATCTACAACAACAAGGGCACGATTTATAGCTCTTACCACGCTGGTTGCGTGATAAATCATTTGATCTAAAGTAATAGGAAGTGTGGTTTCGTGTCCTGCCATCACATTACTGGCAGAATCTCCCACAAGAATTACATCTATTCCAGCACCATCTACAATTTTCGCCATAGAGTAATCGTAAGAAGTTAGCATCGCAATCTTCTCACCATTTTTTTTCATATCTACGAGAGACTTGGTAGTGACTCTTTTATATTCTTTCTTAGCTACAGACATATTTTCAATTTTGGATGGTAAAAGTACAAAAACACGCGGTTTTAAGGTAAGAAGCTGGTTTTAATGTTTTTTAAGCTCAGCATAAAGCGTTTTTAATAATTCACCATCGTCTCCGTGATATTGCCAAAACATCGCACCACCCAAATTATTATCTAAAATATAACAGGCTTTTTCTTTTATTGATTGGGGGTCATCATAAGTGATAAATGTTCCTGTAGCTTCGCGCCAAAGAAAAGGTGCTTTGGCTTCTTTATCCCAATGGCGTTTATATTTACCAGTTTCTATACTATCTTTTAAATCTCTATAATTGATGCTGAAAGCATTCCCAAGAGCTTTTTGATGTAACCCGAAGTTTTTATTTTCTGTCTCGTGCCATCCACGGCCATAGAAAGCCATACCCACAACAATTTTTTCTGAAGGAGCGCCAGCCGCCAAATGTTCCTTCACTGCTGTTTGAGTACTCTGTTTGTAATCCTTAGGATCTGTTTCTGAAACATATAAGTTTGTATGGTGTGATGTAGAATCGTTCCACCCACCCTGGTAATCGTAACTCATAATATTTATAAAATCCAGGTAAGGATGAATTTTATCCAATTCTACATTATCTAAATATTCCTGAGTAGCAGCCGTTGCTATGGTTAGTAAGTAATTTCTCTGGTCTATTTTGCCTAGGGAATCTAATTTCTTCCTAAAAAGTTTTAAAATAGAGGTGAAGTTTTGTTTGTCCTCAGGCATATGAGGGTTTCCCGCTCCTGGCAACCCGGGATATTCCCAGTCTAAATCTATTCCATCTATCTTGTGATTTTTAAGAAATGAAATACCATTATTTGCAAATTGTTCTCTGGCAGCTTTGGTTGCAACTGCTTCAGAGAAACCTCCAGACCAGGTCCAGCCTCCAACGGAAATCAATATTTTTAGTTCGGGATTGTTCTTTTTTAAAGTGTTTATTTTCTTTAGGCGGTCTTTGTCTTTAGGATTTCCTGCTACGATTTTTCCATCTTTAATATTAGCAAATGCGTAATTAATGTGGGTGAGTTTTTCAGCAGAAATTTCATCAAATTTATCATTAATATTCTCACTAATAATGTAGGCTACAATCTTTTTTTCCTGTTTTCCCTGGGCCTTCATGTGAAGATTATTAAAGAAAAAACAAAGACTTAGACACCAGAAAATAATCGTAATTCTTTTCATAATTGATGGATTAGCGTAAAAACTTTAAAATACTAAATTAGCGTTTAAATAAAATGAATTCTATGAAGAAGTTATTATTAATTAGTTTTTTGCTTTTGTGCCAAATTGGGTGGAGCCAAAATGGCGAAAAAGAAAATCTTCAGACTTTAATTGAGAATTTCTTTGAAGCCTTTCACGCTCAGGATTCTGTGAGGTTAAAAAGTTTTGCACATCCCGATATTAAAATGCAATCTGTAGCTATAGATAATGAAGGGAATACAGTTTTATCTACTTCAGAATATTCACATTTTTTAAGGTCGATAGCTTCAATTCCTGCTTCGACTAAATTTGAAGAAAAATTACACGATTTTGATATTAAAGTTAATGGAATGATCGCCAATGTAAGCACTCCTTATTCTTTTTATGTAAATGATGAATTAAGTCATTGCGGGGTAAATACTTTCCAGCTCATGAAATCATGGGGCGAATGGAAAATTATCTATTTGGTAGATACACGTAGTAAAAAAGGCTGTAAGTAACTATTCAGCATCCTTGACACACCTAAAACCTAAATGTTCCAATCCGCTCTCGGGAGTAGAGCTCATTCTTGCCGCATTCCGGTAACCGGTGCAATAAGATTCGCTGCATAAAAATGAACCTCCCCGAATAACTTTTTGTTGTTGGGGATTAAAATATTCTTTAAAGTAACCATCTATGCGCTGTTCTAATTTTGAATACGCATTTGGATAATAGGTATCCAAAACCCATTCCCAGGCATTTCCAGAAATTTCGTAGAGCCCGAAAGAATTGGGAGGAAAACTTTTTACCGGGGCGGTTTTTTCAAAACTGTCTTTTATCTCGTTAGATACCGGAAAATCTCCCTGGTGGAAATTCACGAATGCGGTTGCTTTCTCAAAATCGTTTCCCCAATGGTAAATTTGATTTTCTTTTCCACCTCTGGCCAGGTATTCAAATTCTGCTTCGGTAGGTAAACGTTTTCCGGCCCATTTTGCATAAGCCATAGCATCATACCAGGAAACCTGTACTACGGGATGATTTTCTTTATCTTCAATAGAACTTTCTGGACCTTGCGGATGTTTCCAGTTGGCACCTTCTTTAAACTTCCACCAGGCCTGCGGATTTTCGGCATCAAAAACCATCGCACCGGGAGGAAAAGTTTTACCGTTAATTTCAAAACTACGTTCGGCGGTAGTAACGTAACCGGTTTCTTCTACGAATGCTCCGAATTCAGCATTAGTAACCTCAGTTTCATCTACCCAAATTGTTTCAATTTTTTCTTTATGCTGCGGAAACTCATCTCGCCTGGCTTGTTGGGAATTTCCACCCATCATATATTCCCCTCCTTCAATCTTTAGCATTCCGGAGGTTGAAACCGAATCGCGTTCTTTTATTTCGGCAATTTCTTCAAGATATTTTTCGTGGTAGGATTTTTCGGTTTTCTGAATATTTTCTTTAGAAGCTTCAGCAGGTTCATTTTCTTCATTTTTACAACTAAGAAATGAACAGAAAAGACAGAGGAGAACGAAGTATTTTATAAAGAATAAACGCATTAATTGATTTTCGGCTAAAGATAAACAAGTGTGGTAAATACTTAAAATTAATTGAAGCTGCTAAGGCTGGTTTTATTTATTGTAAAAGCTTTGGAAGCAAAAAGAATACTACAATTCCGTTGTTCATGGCGTGCATCGTAATGGGCCAGATAAGGTTTCCGTTTTCAACTTTTATTTTTCCGAAGAAATACCCGGCTATAATTCGTGGGAAAATTAACAGGAATAAAATCAGATCAAATTGCCAGCCTTCAACGTAATTCCAGATATGAACCAGACCGAAAAGAGCAGCGGTAAGTAGCCATATTAATCTATAATTTCGGTATAGAATTATACGAAATATTCTAAGGAATCTTGAAGGTTTTAGAGATTGTAAGAACAGAAAAATGATAATAGCCGATAATATTACCAGCCCATATTTAAGTAAAGAATGTGCTTCCTGCGGAATAAAACCCAGGCCTATAAATGCAAGTACTGCACAAATAAAAATATGAATTTCGGTAAAAGATGGCTTAATGAGGGTTCTAAACATACTTTCTTCCAAAAGTGGCGCTATAATAACTGCCATAAGAATAAATGCCAGCGGACTCTCATCCATTAAATTGAATAACTCAGTTTGCTGGTATTTCTCGAGGTCTAATTCTGGTAAAAATGTATTTAAAAATCCCAATAAAAAGAAAAACAGAAAATAAGTCCCAATCATGAACCAGTAATTGCGAAAGAGGTTGCTGACTTTTGGTGGGATTTTAAGGAACTGCAAAGATTTAGATTTGATTATTGCTGCAATTTAATACTGTAAGATATTTTAAATAACTAATTCACGAATTATTCTAATGAGTTTTTTAAATAATTCAAAATTCAGAATAGCAAAACTCAGAACTGATAACCCACAACAGAGAACGGATAATTAACAATCACTCAAATTCACCTTAACTGCAAGCCCGCCTTCAGATGTTTCTTTGTATTTAGAATTCATATCTTTTGCAGTGTCCCACATTGTTTCAATTACTTTATCCAATGGAACTTTTGCTTTGGTAGCATCGCTTTCCAGGGCTATTTCAGCGGCATTGATGGCTTTTATGGCACCCATTGCGTTTCTTTCAATACAAGGCACCTGTACCAAACCTGCAATAGGATCGCAAGTCAATCCAAGATGATGCTCCATAGCGATTTCTGCGGCCATTAATACCTGTTCAGGCGTTCCGCCAAGTAATTCTGTTAATCCGCCGGCAGCCATTGCCGAGGATACACCAATTTCTGCCTGGCACCCGCCCATAGCTGCAGAAATCGTGGCTCCTTTTTTAAAGAGACTGCCAATTTCACCGGCAACCAGCATAAAGCGTTTCATATCTTCAAAAGTTGCTTCGTGGTTTTCTATCACCATATAATACATCATTACAGAAGGTACGGTGCCGGCACTGCCATTAGTTGGCGCGGTGACTACACGACCCAAAGATGCATTTACTTCATTTACGCTAATAGCAAAACAACTCACCCATTTAAGGATTTGCCTGAATTTCACCTCAGTTCTTCTAATAGCGGTTATCCAATCTTCGGGCGAATCATATTTTTCTTCGCCAATAAGACGCTGGTGCATTTCAAAAGAGCGGCGTTTTACGTTGAGTCCGCCGGGAAGTGTTCCTTCGGTATGGCAGCCAATAAACATAGATTCCAGCATCACATCCCAAATTTGTTTTAAGCCGGCATTTATTTCTTCTTCAGTTCTAAGAGATTTTTCATTTTCCAGAACTATTTCAGAAATAGGTTTGTTTTCAGCTTTGCAGTAGGCTAGGAGTTCTGTAGCTTTTTCAATAGGAAAAGGAAATTCTAAAAAGCTTTTCATCTTATCACTAGCGTTTTTACGCTCTTTCTTTACAACAAAACCGCCACCGATAGAATAAAAAGAAGAGGAAGTTTTTTTACCGTTTTTCAGTTTAGCCCGAAATGTCATTCCGTTGGGATGAAACTCAAGGAATTTCTTGTTAAACTTTACATCGTCAACAATGCTAAAATCGATCTCTTTTTCGCCGTTAAATTGAAGTTTTTTTGTTTCCCTAATCTTTTGAATTTCAAGATCAATTATAGAAATATCCATAGTTACAGGATCGTGGCCACAAAGTCCTAAAACAGTGGCAATATCTGTAGCGTGACCTATTCCGGTAAGGGAAAGAGAGCCATAGAGATCTATATGTATATGTTCTACGTCATTAAAAGTGCCTTTTTGCTTTAATTCTGCAATCCAGCGTTGTGATGCCCGCCAGGGACCTAAAGTATGAGAACTGGAAGGGCCTACGCCCACCTTCAACATATCAAAAACACTAATACATTCAATTTTTCGCATTGTATAACTCCTATTTTACTGCAAAAATAAGGATTTGTTAGTATGAAGTAGAATGAATTGAAGAAATATTAAAACGATTTCGTAATCTTGGAAGCGCAGATTTGCCAAGTACTTTTAGAAAAAAATGACAACCTGTCATAAGTTTTCTGCTGGCATAATGATTGACTTTAACACCTCGAAGAATTGAAATCAATAATATAAAATTCAACCTATAAAGTTATGAGTAAAATAATTGGAATTGACTTAGGTACTACCAACTCTTGCGTTGCCGTAATGGAAGGTAACGAGCCTACGGTAATACCTAATGCCGAAGGAAAAAGAACTACACCTTCTGTAATCGCATTTGTAGAAGGTGGCGAAATAAAAGTTGGTGACCCGGCTAAGCGTCAGGCAGTAACTAACCCAGAAAAAACTATTTCGTCTATTAAACGTTTTATGGGGAACAAATATTCTGAATCTTCTAGAGAAGCAGGCAGAGTTCCTTATAAAGTAGTAAAAGGTGATAATGATACTCCACGTGTAGATGTGGATGGAAGAAAATATACTCCCCAGGAACTTTCTGCAATGGTACTTCAAAAAATGAAGAAAACCGCAGAAGATTATCTTGGACAGGATGTAACAGAAGCGGTAATTACCGTACCTGCATACTTTAACGATTCTCAGCGTCAGGCTACAAAAGAAGCTGGTGAGATCGCAGGATTGAAAGTAAGTCGTATTATAAACGAGCCTACTGCAGCAGCATTGGCTTACGGACTTGATAAAAAATCTCAGGATCAAAAAATCGCTGTTTATGACCTTGGTGGTGGTACATTTGATATCTCTATCCTTGAATTAGGTGATGGTGTATTTGAAGTATTGTCTACAAATGGTGATACGCACTTAGGTGGTGACGATTTTGATGAAGTTCTAATCGATTATCTTGCAGATACTTTCCAAAAGGCTGAAGATATTGATCTAAGAAAAGACCCAATGGCACTTCAGCGTTTAAAAGAAGCTGCTGAAAAAGCTAAAATTGAGTTGTCTTCTTCAAGTCAAACTGAGATCAATTTACCATATGTAACGGCAACTTCAAGTGGACCAAAACACCTTGTAGAGACTATTAGCCGTTCTAAATTTGAGCAGTTAGCTTCAGAATTGGTAACCCGTTCTATGGAGCCTGTTAAAAAAGCACTTAGCGATGCAGGTCTTTCAAAAAGTGATATCGACGAGGTAATTCTTGTTGGTGGTTCTACCCGTATTCCTAAAATTCAGGAAGAAGTAGAAGCATTCTTTGGTAAGAAACCTTCTAAAGGTGTAAACCCAGATGAGGTTGTTGCAATTGGTGCAGCTATCCAGGGTGGTGTATTAACCGGAGATGTAAAAGATGTATTGTTACTTGATGTTACTCCACTTTCTTTAGGTATTGAAACTATGGGAGGAGTTAACACTAAGTTAATTGAATCTAACACTACGATTCCAACCAAGAAATCACAAACATTCTCTACCGCGGCCGATAATCAGCCTTCAGTGGAAATTCACGTATTGCAGGGTGAGCGTCCAATGGCGGCAGATAATAAGACAATTGGTAGATTCCACTTAGACGGAATTCCACCAGCGCCAAGAGGAACTCCTCAAATTGAAGTGACTTTTGATATTGATGCCAATGGTATCATTAAAGTAAGCGCTACCGATAAAGCAACCGGAAAATCTCAGGATATTCGTATCGAGGCTTCTTCAGGATTAACAGAAGAAGAAATCGAGAAAATGAAGAAAGAAGCTGAAGCAAATGCTGATGCCGATAAGCAAGCTAAAGAAAAAGTAGATAAGCTGAACGAAGCTGATGCTATGATCTTCCAAACTGAAAAGCAGTTGAAAGAATTTGGCGATAAGATTTCTGAAGATAAGAAAAAGCCGGTAGAAGAAGCTTTAGAGGAATTAAAGAAAGCTTATGAAACTAAAGAGCTTGATCAAATAACTCCTGCTTTAGACAAATTGAATGAAGCCTGGAAAACAGCTTCTGAAGAAATGTATAAAGCACAAGCTGAAGCTCAAGGCGGACAAGGTGGACCACAACAAGGTGCTACCGGAGCCGAAGGCGGACAGCAAGCTGGAGGAGACTCTAAAAGCGGAGACGACGTAGAAGATGTAGATTTTGAGGAGGTGAAGTAAGCAGAGAGCCATTTTTCATAGCGCTTTGCGCTAAACAAAAATGTTCGAATCGCTTATCCCAAACTCGCTTCGGGATCTTAAAACCTCAAACTCACATCTGAGCAATATAAAAAGCGCAATCATTAATTTGATTGCGCTTTTATCGTTTTTACACGCAACCATTTTGTGATTTTTACATCTACTATATAAACACCCACAATTATGAAAAAATTTATACTACTTGCATTATTAACTTCAGCAACTATTTTTCTGACATGCAGCCCTGACAATACTGATGACCAACAAGAAAATTTTACTACTGATTCTGTTAACCTTAATATAGGTTTAGAGGAAAATTGTGCAGTAACTGAAACTTACTGTGCCATGAGTGATACATGCGGGGAAGAGTTTTTAAACTTAATTGATTTCCAGTATACCGATTCCGAATTAGAATTTACTATGTACTTCAATTCCCAAATTGAAAATAACTTTAGCCTTGAAACCTTAAGAAACAATTTCGAAAATTTGAATTTTGTTATAAGATTTCCTGAACAAAAAACAGATAGTACGTCATATGCTTATGTTCACAAATTACCCATAAGAGAATTGAACACTCCGAGTGAAGAAGGCTTTACCCTAAGTTTTGATAATTATGAAGATGGGGCTATTACTGGCTCGCTAAAAGGTAATATATCAGAAATGACTAAAGTTAAACAATCAGATGATCCTAATTGTATAATGGATGATATCATGGGGGTTTGTACTGAAGAAATTAGCGTAGAAAAAGCAGTTGCTATAGATTTTAAATTTTGTTTAGACAGATAGTTAGTACTTATTATTTAATTACCTTGTTGCTTAAACGTCACTATCCTAAAAACGTAATATACAAATAGACAAAATTAAACACCACCAAAAGCCCAAAGCAAATCAAGCTGAAAACCCTATAATTTTTTCCCGGGCGGTGTTTTTTAGGCATTTGTTTTCCTGTTACCAGTTTATAATTAAACCAGGCCAGAAAAGGTGCTGATAGAAAAGAAAGTCCGGCAGCAAAATCTACTAAAATGGTAAATGACCCGGAGAGAAAATATAAAATAGAAAGTGAAAGAACCGGGATAATAAAAATGGAAATTCGGTAAATTTTCCATTTTTCTTTTTTGTCTTCCGGTTTATCCTTTTCAGGGTTTTTTAATTCAGAAATTACTCTCGGGTAAGCATCTGTAACTGTTAGAACGGTACTTAACATAGTAACAAAAGCTGCTACGGAGATCAAAGGCTTGCTCCATTCCCCAAGGGTTTTTCCGTAAAGTTCCACCAACTGGCTCGAAAATTCCACGCTGTTGCTGGAAAAAGAAGTCCCGCTGCCAAACATTACTAAAACGCCAAGTAGAAAAAATAATAAACCAATAAATGCCGCTGAAAGATAACCCACGTTAAAATCGACAAAAGCACCTTTCACTGAAATTTTCTGTTTGTTTTGAACTGCTTTTTCTTTGGTCCAGATGGAATGCCAAACCGAAGCATCTAAAGGAATAGGCATCCAGCCCATAAAAGCGATTATAAAACCTAAACTGGCGGTAGTCCAAAGCGAAGGCGATTCGGTAGTTACGGCATCATTCACAGTACCGGCACCAAAAGCCATAATTACGGCAACAAGTGTAGCCAACGTTAACAAAGTAACGATCACTTTCATGCTTTTATCCAGGCCGGGATATTTTCCTATTAAAAGTAAAGCGATACACGCAATAAGAATAATTCCACTCCAAAGAAAAGGCGACCAGCCAAAATTGAATAGTCGCTCGGCTAAACCTGCGGTAACAATAGTCACTGCGGCCTGTATAATAAACATACTTCCTATCGTAATCCATATATAAATCCAGTATGGGAATTTGCCCAGTTTTTTATATCCGGTAATTAGGTGATTTCCGGTACCGGCGGCAAACCTGGGACCAAATTCAAGAAAAGGATATTTTGAAATACAAGCCACGATCAAAACCCAAATGAGGATAAATCCATAATCGGCACCGGCTCTAGTAGCCTGCACTAAATGAGAAACTCCAATGGCTGCACCAGCCAGTAAAAATCCGGGGCCAATACTTTTTAAAATGGATTTTTTAGAAGAAGTAATATTTTGTTTCATTTAGAAATAATTAAATCGCTAAGTTCTCGACTGCGCTCGAAGTGACAGTTTCTGGCTAAAGAATTGAAAAGAATACCACCGAATTTAAGCAAATTCAGTAATAAGTTTGGTATTAACTTCGTGCCCGCCTTTATAGGTTTTTATTTCAAGATTACGAGGAAATATCTCTTTCAGGTGTTCTTCTTCTACTTTTACTATTCCGTTTTTGAGGTATTCATCTTCAGTTCCGTAGATAAAAGTGAAATTTGTTTTTTTAAGAAATTCAAAATCTTCGGCAGTTAATTCTGAAGGAACTTTTCCCGAATGCATAATTAATTCATGGCACTTAATTTTACGCCTGGCAATCCACCTTGTTGCTACTGAAACGCCCTGGGAATAGCCTAAAACTATTAATCTTGGTGCGTTTTTTAGATATTCAGCTTTATAAACTTCATCGAGATAATTGAGTACATTTTCAGTTTCTGCTTCAGTGTGTTCTTTAGTGAGCCAGGAGGCACCTACGTGTTTATACTCGTTGTTGAGGTAATATTTAGACTGGGCCTGTGGAGCGATCACATAATTTTCTGTTGCATTTAAATGATTAAAATGCCTTAAGAAATACCTGCTTAAATAACCAATTCCATGGCAAACCAACCAGACGGTTTTTGTCTTTTCAGTAAAATCATTTAAAACGCTGTAGGTATTGGTGATTTGGTAAAAAAGCTGCTTTTCGGTACTCATTATTTTATGTGATTTTTAATGGGAAACCCTCAGTGGAATAGCGAGATTTTCTCATTAAATTTGAAATATCTTCGAAGATAATATTCTTAACCCCCTGTGACCTTTTCTTATTGCAATACACCCTCATGTAATGCAATAAATTTCACCCCGGCAATTTGTATTCACAAAACTAATTAATACTAATTATTATGGAAATTTTTATAAGAAGATTATTCTTATCGTTCCTCCTATGCGTTATTTGTTTTTCGTGTAGTGAAGAGGAAGGTGTCCAGGAAGTTTCAGAAAAAGCTACGCTATCTTTTAGTCCTATTCTTAATGATCTGCTACGAAACCAGCAAAATAAACAGGAAGCTACCGAGCTTCCAGCGTGTTCTGATGATACCCCTTCCTATGTAGAAATTATTTTATTGCGAGGTGAAGAAGAAGTCGTAGGTACTTCTGGGGATCCTTTTGCAATTGATTTGGTTTCTGATGAAAATTATACTGAATATAGTCCTGAACTTGAACTTGAACCGGGAACGTATACTTTAGATCATTTTGCCGTGTATAATTCTGAAGGTGGTCTTATTTGGCTTGCACCAAAAGGAGGTGCAATTGGAGATTTATTACAGAACACTTTACCGTTAGACATTAATCTTCGTAGCGGAGTTAAAAAATATGTAGATGTAACGGTGGTTTGTTTTGATGATAGAATTGTGAATGAATATGGTTATTTATTTTTTGATCTTATTCCCACCGAAATATTTGAATTCTGTTTCTTCGCAAATTATTGTAATGAAGCCGGAAGACATTATACCGCGGCTTATAGCGTAGATATCTGGTTAGGAACAGACGATAGTGGAACTCCGCTTTATACCGATGTAGAAAATGCAAAATCTGCTGAAGGTGAAGATCCCTGGGCAGATCCATTATGTTTCGATTTACCTAATTTACAGGATTACGACGATGAAGAACCATATCTATATTATGAGGTTACCCTTAAGGGATGGCCAGATGTATATGGCGAAGTTTCAGAGATAATTATTGATGGTACGTTGAGTAGATCCAATATCCAGGCTAATTTTGACGGGGATGATAATGTAGAATACGAGCATTTATTTTTTGGTTGTGGAGATGATGACGAACCATTAGACTCAGATCAGGATGGAATTCCCAATAGTGAAGATAATTGTCCAAATGTACCAAACCCAGACCAGGCAGACGAAGATGAAAATGGTGTAGGTGATGCCTGTGAAAGTGGATCAGATGATGATGGCGATGGCATACCAAATGATATTGATGAATGTCCAGATACAGATCCCGGAGTAGAAGTAGATGAAGTTGGATGTGAAAGTATCCGGGTTCCCGGCAGAGATGTGGTTGTATTAAACGATATAAATATATTTGATAATACCGCTCTGGAAGATCCCGATAATGTGAGATTTGTTCAAAACCTCGTTAATTATACCACTACGGGAGTAAGGAACGGTGGAGATGTGGTTTGGATAGATCGCGGGCGCAATGCAAGATGCTACAGCAATGGTGAATGTACTGAAACCGGATGGGCTACCACGGAATCTGTTATAGAAGATGAAGGTTTTACCGTAGAGAGTATTTTTTCAACGGTAGGCTCTTTAACAAGCATTCCTTCAGATGTTAAAATAGTGATGCTGGTTATGCCAACATCGCAATATACGGTAGACGAAATCAATACTTTAAAGCAATTCGCGGCCGATGGTGGAAGAATAATTTTTGTTGGTGAGTATGATTCATTTTATGCAAATATTGAAGTTGAAAATCAATTCCTTGCAAATATGGGCGCCGTTTTATTCAATAGTGGAGGCCGAGTTGATTGTGATTATACCATATTACCTTCAGCATCCAATAGAGATCACCCTATTATGGCAGGTATAGAAGACCTAACCATTGCCTGCGCTTCTGTAATAGAACCTGGAGATGGAGACTTTGCTCTGTTCTATGACACTACAAATACTTTAGTTCTTGGGGGTGTAGCAAAAATTGATACAGCACCAATAACTGAACTTAAGCAGGCAGCAAGATCGAAACTTAGAGCAAAAACCACACGTATATCTAATCAATCTTCGTCTACAGGATATTAATAATTAAAATTTTAATTAAATAAAAGAGGCTGTCTGAAAAGGCAGCCTTTTTTGTTGTATTATTTTCTGGTTTT
>NZ_DCAP01000021.1:0-88911 GCF_002311535.1 Salegentibacter sp. UBA1130
AAATACTTTTTAGACGGCCTCTTTCTTATTCTCAAAAAGAAAAAGACCTATTGATTTTGTTCTATTTCTCTTAAAATTTCATTTTGCATCTCATAAATCCCATCTACTCCGCCATACATAATAAACATTACAATAGTGCTTATTAAACTAATAGCGCTTAGTATAAGGCCAATAATAGCAAGAATTTTCCCGGTTTTTACGTTCTGGTACCCGGTGTATAGTTCAGGTTGTGCATTATAGATTTCGGTAGCCCTTTTTGCCATTACAAGCGCAATAATTCCGAAGATAATTCCCAGAATACCGTAACAGCAGCATCCTATAATTGAGAGAATACCGAAAATTAAAATTAAAGTTGAATTTGGTAATTGTTGTCTTTCCATAAAGATTGGTTTATTGGGTTAGTTGTATTAATTGATTCATTTTTATTAAATAGCTAATTAGCATTACCGCTCCGCTCAAAATAATTAGCCCGATTTTTACTTGAAAATCGTATCTAAATTTTACGAAGAGATTCAGGATGAGAAAGGCAAGTAAAAATAAAATGGGATAGATAGCCGGAAACATTAAAAATGCCTGGGTAAATTCTGCATTAAAAACAAGTAATAAGGCGCGTTGACCCCCACAGCCAAAACAATCTACTCCAAAGAGGCTTTTGTTAAGACAGGGCAACATAAAATCTTCCATAATTAATTTTTAATGCTAATTTTTTTGGTGAATTCCATATTGCTAGAAGAAATTAATTTCAGGACATAAATTGCGTCCTGTAGTCCTGAAGTAGGCAATGTATAATTTGCACTTCCGCCTGGTAATGTTTTATTATAAATCATTTGTCCGTTAAGGTCGTATAACAAAATTTGTTTTACATCGGTTTCCACCATTTTAATCTCCAATTGCGCTTCTATGTTATTTTGAACAATAAGAGCTTCAGGTATTGAAAAATCTAATTCTTCTACTGGTAATTCAGATTGCAAATTATCTTCTTTTTCCTCAATAAAACTAATAAAAAATCGATTACTATAGTTTCCTTTTGGTAAATCTATTGAAAATATATCTTTATTTAATCGAAAATTAGATTCTAACTCAGCATCAAAAATATACACATTTTCATTCTCAAATTGTCTAAAATCATCAAGTTGAAAGCTTAATGAAGCATTTTCTGTTAAATTAATTAGCAACGGAATTTTATCATTTTTTCTAAACGGCCTTACCTGTATATTATAAAACGCTTCTTCAATATTCCATCCCACATCATTCTGCAAAACCCCATAGATCTTTGCATCCATTGCCCAATCATAATCTTTAGAAGAATCTTCCCTAAAAGCTAAAAGTAGGGCACGGGTGTAGAGGCTATTTACTATTACATTGAGTTTTAAAAGTGGAATCTCACTTTTTTGCTGATTTTTAAACTCTGAAGTTTGTGAATTTTCCTGTTGAAACCTTCTTTGCGAATTTTTAAAATGAATATAGCCATCGTTTCTTCCGCTTAACATAAAACCCTGTGCAATGGGGGCATATTCGCGAGCAATTTCACTACCGGTTTCTCCCGAACTTCCTGTTTCTTCACCTGCACCGTTATAAGTTTTAAAAACTGCGGGCGCATAAGCATTTGGCCCCGGAGAGTAAGAACCATAACCACCTTCATAGTCTTTTAGATTATGAGAATCACCATTATTTTTAGAGTCCCAAAAATAAGCAATGCCTGTGCTGGCGGAATTTTCCATTAAAAAACTTTGTAAATGTAGGGCCGAAGGGTAAGGATTGCCCACCAAAACTGACTGGTCCTTATTTATTGAAACTTTTATCTCGCCATCATTAGGTAAACCTCTAAAATCGTATCGCTGGCTATTGCCTGGATTATTTTCAACTCCGTTAACGAGTCTGGGGTCAGTGCCATTTACACCTTTCATAGTAAAGCCTTCGGCCGGCGCAACATCAAAACTAACACCTACGTGCTGCCAGTCATTATAATCACTGCCAGAATATTTATAAATCCAGCGGCGAGAAATTCTTAAAGGGTGGGAAGTGCCTTCTAAACTTCCTGTAATATGGACCGGATTGCTATTGGTTTTGTTCTTGGGTTGAAAAATCACGGCACCAAATTGGTCTTGACTAATATTATCTTTAACCGGCAAGGCCCAGTAATTATAATCAAAAGCATTAGACGTGCCTTCCTGGAAAACCGAGAGTAAGCCATTCCCATAATTGAGATTTGTACTTTTTTCTCCCTGTAATAATTGCGATTCTTTTCTAAGGTAAATGCTTGCTTCAGTTTCTGGATTGTGGTTTTTTTCTAAATTGATATTGTCTTCAACATACAAAAAACGATCGCTAAGATAAATATAGGAGTCTCCGGAAGTCGAAGGCGAAATGTGTAATTGAGCATTTCCGTAGTAAAAAGAGAAAATAAAAGCTAAGAAGTATATTTGCCTCATAATTCCTGTAACTTTGCAGAAAATACAAGAACCGTTATTTTAAACATTTTACAAATAAGGGATAACAGGTAAAAAAATGAATAATTCTCAAGTAATAAATACAATTTTAATCGTAGTAGGTGGCGCACTTTTAATTTATGCTATTGCAGCTGAAGGTGCTCACGCTTACTTTAAAATCATTGGTTTAGTCACTATTATGCTAGGTCTTTATCGTGCAACAAATTTTTGGGTAGAGACAAAAGACGATCATAAAGAAGACGAAAATAACGAGTAATGGAGCTGAAAAAAGGGGATAAAGTGGCGGTTTTAGATGATGTGCTGGAAGGTTATGTAATAAAAACTGAAGCCGGCACCGTTTATATTGAAACTACCGATGGTTTTGAAATGGAATTTTCTGCAGCGGAATTAGTGAAAATTGAAACCCCAATTGAAGCTTTATCTGATGATGTTGATTTTGAAAAGGTTTTAGCTGAAAAAAAGTTACCTCCAAAACCCAAATCACAACGCATAAAGCCGAAAGAAAGAAATTTGCCTCCAATGGAAGTAGATTTGCATATTGAAAAACTTACCACTTCTTCCCGCGGGATGAATAATTACGATATGCTGAACCTTCAATTAGAAACTGCAAAACGGCAAATAGAATTCGCAATGAGAAAACGAATTCAGAAAATTGTGTTTATTCACGGGGTAGGTGAGGGAGTCTTAAAAGCCGAATTGGATTTTTTACTGGGCCGATACGACAACCTTAAATTTTACGATGCCGATTATCAAAAATATGGTCTGGGTGCTACAGAGGTCTATTTTTTTCAGAATGTTTAATCTTCTGTATTAGTTTCTTCTTCACCATTTTCGTTATCACTTTGTCCCTCTTCATTTTCCTGTTGAAGGTTAGTAAATTGCTGAAAAGGAATTCTTGTAACATCCAGCCTTCCCAGGAGATAAGAATCAAACCGAATATCTTCGCCGCTTCCATCCTGTCTAATTAAATTAAAATTTTTAATCTCAATGGTAGATCTGTAACTTCTTGTAATATGATGATCTAACTGAAGATCGTGTTCAAAATTAGGATCAAAAATATTTTCATTTAAATAATTTGGGAATCCATCAACTTCAGCCGTATTTATAGGACTTAAAAAGGCATCGTTATTTTCGTCAATAGCTCTTTGTACATCCTCAGGATCAATTTCGTGGCGGGTTAAAACCCCATCATCATCATCATCGGGATCAAGATAATTGGGTATTCCATCTACATCTGTATCTAAATAACCTTCTTCTGTTGTAGGATCTTCAGGACTGGCATTTTTTTCATCAGCCGTAGGGACATTATCATTATCATCATCAATATCTAAATAATCTGGGATACCATCACCATCAGTATCCAGATGGTCTCCGTTGGGATCATATCCTTCTTCGCCATTGGGTACGCCATCCCCATCGGCGTCGGCATCGAGGCTTATATCATTAAACCTGGTTCTAATTACCACAACTCCGCCGGCAGAAACATATTCTTCTAATACCCGCGGAGATCCTGGCGGTACTCCCTTACAAAAATATTCGCCTCCATTAATCTCACTGTCATAAATTCTGTAAACCAGTCGGTTATCTTCGCCCGAGAGATTAATTACTATTGAATCATTTACCTCCAGCGTTAAAATTTTCTGCGTAAGCGTATCATTTAAACGATTATCTTTTAATTCTAAAGACATAGATTCATAAACATCTTCATTATTTACAGCCCAAAGCACTTTTTTACCATCAATTTCACATAAAGTTAGATCACTGTTTTCTAAATCGAAACTGGTCACGGTAATATCCCCGTCGTCACAGGAATAAAGGGCAAAAGAGAAAAATAAAGCTGCAAGAATCTTTTTCATAGTATGGTAATATATTCAAAGTGAAACAAAAATAGCGGAATTCAAGATTTTTAGGGCAGGTTCTTTTAAATAATTTTATTTCGTTTAATTTTGCGGCAATGAAAAATGTATATCTTGATTCTGCCGCGACCACGCAAATGCGTGATGAAGTAATTGACCGAATGACCTCTGTGATGAAAGAGGTTTATGGTAATCCTTCTTCTACCCATTCTTTTGGAAGATCTGCTAAATCTTTAATAGAGCAGGCGCGTAAAACTGTTGCCGGTTATTTAAATGTAAAAGCTTCAGAAATAATTTTCACTTCTGGTGGTACTGAAGCCGATAACCTGGCTTTAAATTCCGCGGTTCGTGATCTTGGAGTTAAGCGAATAATCACTTCAAAAATTGAACACCACGCGGTTTTGTATACCCTAGAGCAGCTTCAGGATTGTTTTGATGTAGAGGTAGTTTATGTTGATTTAGATTCCCGCGGAAATATTGATGTAGCACATTTAGAAAAATTATTAAATGCTTCAGATAAAAAGACGTTGGTTAGCCTGATGCATGTAAATAACGAGATTGGGAATAAACTGGACATTAAAAAAGTCGGAGAATTGTGTAAAAAACATCACGCCTTATTTCATTCAGATTGTGTACAATCGGTGGGACATTATGATCTTGATTTTAGTGAAATACCGGTAAATTTTACCGCGGTAAGCGCCCATAAATTTCACGGCCCAAAAGGTGTGGGATTTGCTTTTATTAGAAAAAACAGCGGATTAAAACCACTTATTTTTGGAGGAGAGCAGGAGCGTGGCCATCGTGCCGGCACAGAAGGGGTTCATAATATTGTAGGCCTGGAAGAAGCTTTAAAACTATCTTTAGATAATTTAGCCGAAGAAAAGGCCTATATAAGTGATCTAAAAGCTCATTTTATTTCAAAATTAAAAGCCGAAATTCCCGGGGTGAAATTCAACGGTGATTGTGACGATGCTTCAAAAAGTACCTATACTTTGGTAAATGTATGTTTGCCGGTGCCAGCCGATAAAGCTTTAATGTTATTATTTCAATTAGATTTAAAAGGAATTGCCTGTTCTAAAGGTAGTGCCTGCCAAAGTGGAAGTGATAAGGGATCTCATGTGCTAAATGCATTTTTAGAAGAAGAAGACCTTAAAAAACCATCGGTACGGTTTTCATTTTCGAGATTTAATACCAGGGATGAGCTGGATTATGTGGTAAATACGCTTAAAGAATTTATTGAATCTTAAAGTTTTTCCTGAAGCTGACCTGAATCATATTTTTTAGTTTTTAATCGCTGTTTCTTTGTAAAAGAAAATACCCCATTTGGGTTTAAAAAATATAAAGTTATGGCTGAAAAACACGAATATCAGGTAGATCTTATCTGGTTAGAAGATCGAAAAGGAGAAGTTAGCTCTCCTGAATTGACCGATATTATTGAAACAGCAACCCCGCCAGATTTTCCAAAAGGAATGCCCAACATTTGGTCTCCTGAACATTTTCTGGTTGCCGCGGTAGAAAGTTGTTTGATGACAACCTTCCTGGCTATTGCTGAAAATTCTAAACTGGAGTTTATCTCTTTTAAATCTAAAGCAATTGGAAAACTGGATAAAGTTGAAGGTAAATTTCAAATGACTGAAATTATACTAAAACCAGTTTTGGAAATTTCCGACGAAAATAATGCTGAAAGAGCCAAACGCATCATAGAAAAAAGTGAAAAAGCCTGTTTGATCTCCAATTCTATAAAAAGTAAAATTATACTGGAAGCTGAGGTTATAGTTGGTTCGGTTGAGAAAGTTTAATCATTCCTCTTCTTATATAATGTTAAGTTAATTCGTTATTGCGAGTGCAGCAATCTTCAGTTCAATGTTTTTGATCAAAACGTCAACCTGAACTTATTTCAGAACCTGCCCCGATTTTTCATCCGGGATCTAATTTATTAAACCCGGAATGACGTTTGAATGCGATTTTTAAGGACAGATTGCCACGTCGGCTATCGCCTTCTCGCAATGACGACTTAACCAAAACCGACAACTGAGAACCGAGAACCGAGTACCGAGTACCGAGTACCGAAATCAAAACAATGTTTTCCTAAAACAATAATTGTTGGTATCTTTGCAGCCCTAAAAATCGTTTAACTTCTACAGAAACAGGCAGGTGTATGAATACTAAGAAGGTCGCATTTTATACCTTGGGTTGTAAACTCAATTTTTCAGAAACTTCTACCATTGCAAGATCTTTTAAAGATGAAGGTTTTAAGCGTGTGGAATTCACTGAAGAAGCTGATATTTATGTGATCAATACCTGTTCGGTTACCGAGAATGCCGATAAACGCTTTAAAACCATCGTAAAACAAGCGCAAAAAGTGAATGAAGATGCGTTTGTGATTGCCGTGGGTTGCTATGCCCAATTGAAACCGGAAGAACTTGCCGATGTAGATGGAGTAGATTTAGTGCTTGGGGCGACTGAAAAATTCAAAATCACCGATTACCTTAACGATCTTTCTAAAAATGATCTTGGGGAAGTTCATTCCTGTGAAATTGATGAAGCCGACTTCTACGTGGGTGCTTATTCCATTGGTGACAGAACCCGTGCATTTTTAAAGGTGCAGGATGGGTGTGATTATAAATGTACTTATTGTACCATTCCGTTAGCGCGTGGAATTTCCCGAAGCGATAAACTGGAAAATGTTTTAACCAATGCCGCTGAAATTTCAGCAAAAGGAATTAAAGAAATTGTGCTTACCGGAGTAAATATTGGGGATTACGGAAAAGGTGAATTTGGCAATAAAAAGCACGAACATACTTTTCTTGACCTTGTAAAAGCTTTAGATGAGGTAGATGGAATTGAACGTTTAAGAATCTCTTCTATTGAGCCTAATTTATTGAAAAACGAGACCATAGATTTTGTTGCCGATAGTAATACGTTTGTGCCTCATTTTCATATCCCATTACAAAGCGGAAGTGACGATTTGCTTAAATTGATGAAGCGTCGTTATATGAGTTCGCTTTATAGCGATAGGGTGGCGCAAATTAAGCGAGTAATGCCCAATGCCTGTATTGGTGTTGATGTTATTGTTGGCTTTCCCGGCGAAACCGAAGAACGCTTCCTGGAAACCTATAATTATTTGAATGAATTAGATATTTCTTACCTGCACGTTTTTACGTATTCTGAGCGTGATAATACTCCTGCAGCAGAAATGGAAGGTGTGGTTCCTACCAAAGTGAGAAAGAAACGAAGCAAAATGCTACGTGGCCTCTCAGCTAAAAAGAGACGGGCGTTTTATGAAAGTCAGTTAGGAAATACAAGTACCGTACTTTTTGAAGGGGAAAATAAAGAAGGATACATTCACGGTTTTACAGAGAACTATGTAAAGGTAAAAGCACCCTGGGACCCTGCATTGGTAAATACACTTCATCAAATAGAACTGACTTTAATTGACGAAGATGGATTGGTTAGGTTTGAATTTGCTTCAGAAAAAGTAGCGGTTTAAATATTTATTCCTACCGGTAAAAGGTCTTTATATTTTCTTCTGTTCTTACGCATAAATTTAGCAACATCTGGACTGGTAGGCATTACGCGCGTATTTCGTTCTTTAATTTCTTCTAAAACAGCTTCAATAAAAATATCCATATAGCCTTCTTCTTTAAGAGTTTCAGGCATAAATACTTTTGTTAAAAATATTTTTCGTTCCTGCTGGGCGTACTCTATGGTAGCAAGTTGTTGATTTATAGTAGTTTCAAACTGTCTTAAAAATTCATTATCGGTAATTATAATTTCTTCGGCATTCATCATTTCTCTTTTTTGTTATTAACCATTGGGTCAGCCAATTTAATGGCATAAATCGGCAATAATTAGTTGTGAAAATTTTCTTTGGATGGTTATTGTAAAGGTAGGAAAATAAAGCCTTTAAAGCTGAATTATTAGCAGCAAACAATAAAATTATAGGCTTTGTAAAATTCTCCATTATTTTTAATCTTTCAATTGTGAAAGCCAAATAAATAGCAGTAATTTTGGAGTGCAAACTACCCCGGGACAAGCTCCTGGAGTATTTTATGAAATATTAGAATTAAAAATTGAAAATATTTCAAAATTCACTTCTTAGGTAAATTTACGGCATTAGCCCAATGTTAAGTGTTATATACTTGTTAAAATGACTGAAGAAAACCAGTTGATTCACGTTTATTTTATGCCCGGTATGGCTGCTAATTCTTCCATATTTGAATTTATAAAACTTCCAGAAGACCGTTTTAAAATGCATTTTTTAGAATGGATTATTCCTAAAAAAGAGGAAAGCCTTAAAAGTTATGCCTTGCGTATGAATAAATACGTAAAGCACGAAAATGTAGTCTTGATTGGTGTATCTTTTGGCGGGGTTATTGTGCAGGAAATGGCAAAGAGTCTTAATCTTAAAAGACTTATTATTATTTCTAGTGTAAAGTGTAGAGAAGAATTGCCAAGGCGTATGCGATACGCCGCCAGCACAGGTTTATTTAAACTTATACCTACAAGTTTGTTTGATTATGTAGATCATTTTGAAAAGATTGCTGTAGGAGATTTTATTAAAAAAAGGGCGAAACTTTACCGGCAATATCTTTCAGTTAGGAATCAGCGTTATTTAGACTGGGCTATAGAAAATATGGTTTTATGGAATTGTGCCAAAGCCCAAAAAGGCATTGTTCATATTCACGGTGATAAAGACGAAATTTTTCCTATAAAATATATTCCGGAATGTATTACCGTAAAAGGTGGGACTCATATAATGATTTTGAATCGTTATCGTTGGTTTAATAAGTATCTTCCTGAAATAATACTTTCAGGAAAAATTGAAGAGAAAAATAAAAAATTGAATTAATATGAAAATTTTAAAATCTGCATTAGTTATAGTGGGACTTTTCACTATTGTGTTTGTAAGTATACAAGCTGCTCAACAGTCTCCAGATTCTAACCACGAGGCTACAGCTGAATCTTCTGTAGCCAATCAAAAAGAGCGTCCGGTAAAAGATTATAATATCTATGCACTCCCAATGCCTGAGAATATAAACTTTGCAGGAGAAGAGGTGCCAATTGATGATCCAGATATTTACGAAAGAATGGACAGGGAATTGCTGGTAAATACCTACTGGCAATCTAATGCCTTGCTTTTAATAAAGCGGGCCAATCAATATTTTCCAATTATTGAACCTATTCTGAAGGAAGAAGGTGTGCCATACGATTTTAAATACCTGGCTGTAATTGAAAGCGGTTTAACACAGGCAGTTTCTCCTGCAGGAGCCAAAGGTTTTTGGCAAATTATGGAAGGTACGGGGAAAGATTACGGTTTAGAGATAAATGGAAATGTAGACGAACGCTACCATATTGAAAAATCTACCCGTGTGGCTGCCGATTATCTAAAGAAATCTAAAGAAAAATTTGGTAGCTGGACAATGGCGGCTGCCGCTTATAACGCCGGGAATAGAGGCGTTGAAAGACAGTTAGAACGTCAAAAAGTAGATGATTATTACGAATTATTGCTTGGGGAAGAAACCGGAAGATATATGTTTAGAATCCTTGCTATAAAAGAGATTTTAAGCAATCCTGAACAATACGGCTTCAATTTTGAAGAAAAACATCTTTACAAACATATTCCAACCAAAACGGTAAAAGTTGATACCGTGGTTAAAGATTTCGCCGATTTTGCGCATCATTTTGATATTAATTATAAGATCTTGAAAATCCATAATCCCTGGCTTAGGGAAGCACATTTAAATAATGCATCCAGAAAGGAATACGAGATTAAGATCCCTGCAGAGAAAACTTACACCGCGGTAAAGTAAATGAGTGCTTTCCTGGATAATTTTTGGTGGGTACTTCTAACTATCAATTTTATAATCGTTTTTATAACGGCCGGTTACGAATTAATGCATTTTAGAGAACCGGTAAAAAGTATTTCGCTCATTTTTGCACTTTTTGTACTACCGGTTATAGGCCTATTGGTCTATTACTTTTTTGCCCAGGAATTTAGGAAAAGCAAGTTATTTAACCGTAAAAAACTGTACGACCAGAAGATTATTAAGCATTGGGAAGATAAGCTAATGCTTAATAAAAAAGATCTGGTTAATTTAAATCAGGAGTGTGTTAATCAAAAGATCAAGCTGGTTCACTTACTGCAAAATAATCAAAAGAAACCGGTTACTTTCTTAAATAAAGTCCGTGTCCTTATAAATGGCGAAAATAAGTTCTCAGCCTTATTTGAAGATATTAAGAAAGCCCAGGATCATATTCATATAGAATATTATATTTTTAATAGTGGTAGAATAGGAAATCGACTTATTTTATTACTGTGTGAAAAGGCTGAGGAAGGCGTGAAAGTACGGGTTAGTTACGATTACGTAGCGAGCAGACTTTCATCAAAAGCGGTTAAAAAAATGAAATCCTACGGAATTGAAATTTATCCGTTTATGCCGGTTTGGTTTCCCAATTTAACCCGAAAATTAAACTATCGCAATCATCGAAAAATGGCGATTATAGACGGGAATATTGGGTTTATTGGAGGAATTAATATATGTGATGAATATGTGAATTTTGAAGAAAACCCGCAAGAAAAAATGTTCTGGCGAGATACTCATCTTAGAATTGAAGGCCACGCCGTAAAATCTTTGCAGGCTCAATTTTTACTGAATTTTAATTTTATTAGTGGAAAAGAACTTAAAATTAAAGATAGTTTTTTTCCGAAGATAGATTTAACCGAAAATACTGCGGTTCAAATTGCCGCCAGTGGCCCCGATACCGATTGGCAAAATATTATGGAAGCCATTCTAACCGCAATAAATACTGCTGATAAATATATTTATATAACCACACCTTATTTTATTCCAAACAATCAAATTCTTACCGCCTTGTGTATGGCAAGTAGGATAGGAGTAGAAGTTAAAATTATTATTCCCGAAAAAGGAGATTCGGTGATTGCACGTTATGCCACCAATTCTTATATAGAAAAATTACTGGAATCTGGGGTTCAGGTTTTTCATTATCATAAAGGGATGGTCCACGCTAAGACTATGGTGGTAGATGGTGTACTAACCAGTATTGGTTCCTGTAATCTGGATAATCGCAGTTTTGATATTAACTTTGAGATCAATGCATTTTTATACGATAAAAAAGTGGCTGGAGAAATGACTGGGGTTTATAAAAATGACCTTAAAGAAACCACCGAGCTAACTATAAATGAATGGATGCAACGCCCGGCTTTAGAAAAAATAAGAGAAGCCCTGGCCAGGCTCTGGGCTCCATTGCTTTAATTATTCCGGTGTAATGGCGCTCCATTTTATTTCTTCCTTCTTTTCTGAATTACCAATAAGATTATTGGTAATTGCGGAATTAATCGCTTCGTAATTAAGTTCAAAAGATTCTTCTTTAGATAAATTATAAGGATTAAAAATACTCCTTTTAATATCCCTAATTTCCCGGTCACCGCCAATTAAATAGCACGTTGGTAAACCTAAAGAATGTTTCAGGTTTTCTACCACAAAAGCGTGGTTGTTCCTGGTTTCATCTACATATAATACATTTATATGTGAATTAAATTGTTTGGAAAGTTTTTTGGCGGTTTCTTTTTTATCCCAAAACACAATTACAAAATCAATTTTATCCCGGTATTTATCGGCTAGTTCATTAAGTGCTGGTATTTCGCCTTTCCCCGGGATGCACCAGGAAGCATAGGTTAATAAATAAACGGGCTTTTTATAATCGTATAGCGTAACTTTTTTTCCTTTGAGATTTAGAAATTTAAAATTGTCTATATATGTTCCCTGCAGTTTAGCGGTAACAAAGTTTTCAAATAACCGGTCGGCTTCTTCAAAGCGCCTGTATCTATAAGCCGCTTTTGCTTCCTTATTATATTCAGGTAAGTGTATAACAAGTGCATCAGAGAAATAGAGCTTGTCGCTTTTCTCTGTTTGAGCCTGTATATTTAAGCCTAAAATTATAAAAAAGAGGAGTAAAAGTCTCTTCATGCACTTTGTTCTGTTTAGTTAAAAACAAAGATACTTCGGAAGAAACTATTGCTGAAATATTATCGCTGAAGGGTCAATATTTTGGCCAAAAGTTGCGGAAAAATTAATGAAAGCTGAAATTAACTAAATTTATGTAAAAATTAGATTTTCTTCATTTGCTGCTTCATCATCTTAATCTGGTCTTTAAGCATTCCGTGCTTATCCAGTTTTTTAGCTTCAGCAAGTAAATTGGTAGCTTCTCTTTTTCGGCGTTTTGTCATTGCAATTCCCGCCAGGTTTAATTTTGCCATCGCCAGGTCCTGATCCATTGCCAGGCCTAATTTAATAGCACGTTTAAAGAATTTTTCGGCTTGCGTAATATTGGTTTGGGAAACCATTAGCCCGTGTAGATACCAGTAATAACCCTGTTGTTTTTGGGTAAGCGCGGTTTCTGGATTTTTAATTTTATCTAACCACTTTTTTGCGCCGGGAAAATCTTGTTTTCTAAGTCGCAAGAAAGCAAGTAATATCATTTCATTTTTAAAATACAGGAATATAAAAATTAAGGAAAGTAGGATGTACATAATACCATTTCCAATGTTTCCTTCTATAAACTGCCAAATGGCAAGACCTATTACAGCTCCCGCTAAAACTAATTTGATATTCTTATTAAACATAAATGCTTTTATTTTGGAAGCGGCAAAGGTAAGAAAAACAATTAAAAATAATTTAAATTACCTCTTGTAATAGTTAAAAAGCTTTGTATATTTGCACGCAGTTTTACAGAGAGCTAAAAAAACGATTATTCAGAAGATTTAAAGATATTTAAAATGAAAAGAACGTTTCAACCATCCAAGAGAAAAAGAAAGAACAAGCACGGTTTTCGAGAAAGAATGGCTAGTGCAAACGGAAGAAAAGTCCTCGCCAGAAGAAGGGCTAAAGGAAGAAAGAAAATATCTGTCTCTTCTGAAAACAGACATAAGCACTAATGAGAATTAGGATTTAAAATATTTAAAGGTGTTACTTTTTTTAGTAACGCCTTTTTTTATATCCAATCGCTTCCTTATTTTTATGTTTCATATGCTACAATCCTGATAAAAAATGCCCAAAAACAACAACCTTAAAAGTATCCTTATTATTGGCTCCGGACCTATTATTATAGGCCAGGCCTGCGAATTTGATTATGCCGGAACACAGTCTTTACGCTCCTTGCGTGAAGATGGGATAGAGACTATCCTGCTTAACTCCAATCCGGCTACAATTATGACAGATCCGTCTATGGCAGATCACGTCTATCTAAAACCTTTAACTACAAAGTCTATTGTAGAAATTCTTAAAAAGCATCCCAATATAGATGCAGTTCTACCAACAATGGGTGGCCAAACTGCTTTAAATCTCTGTATTGAAGCCGATGAAAAAGGAATTTGGGAAGATTTTGGAATAAAATTAATAGGGGTAGATATTGACGCCATTAATATTACCGAAGATCGCGAAAAGTTTAAACAGCTTATGGGGAGAATTGGAATTCCAGTAGCCCCGGCAAAAACGGTGACCTCTTATCTTCAGGGAAAAGAAGTTGCGCAGGAGTTTGGTTTTCCTTTAGTGATTCGTGCCTCTTTTACTTTAGGTGGAAGTGGAGCTTCGTTTGTACACGGTCCAGATGAGTTTGATGAAAAACTTACCCACGGCCTGGAAGCTTCGCCAATTCACGAGGTGCTAATAGACAAAGCACTTTTAGGTTGGAAGGAATATGAATTAGAACTTCTAAGAGACAAGAACGATAATGTGGTAATTATTTGTTCTATAGAAAATATGGATCCAATGGGGATCCACACCGGCGATTCTATTACAGTAGCTCCCGCAATGACATTAAGCGATACCGCTTACCAGCGTATGCGTGATATGGCGATAAAAATGATGCGTAGCATTGGCGATTTTGCCGGTGGATGTAACGTACAGTTTGCGGTGAGTCCAGACGAAAAGGAAGATATTATTGCGATAGAAATTAACCCAAGGGTTTCAAGATCTTCTGCCTTAGCTTCTAAAGCAACCGGGTATCCCATAGCGAAAATTGCAACAAAACTGGCAATTGGGTATAACTTAGATGAATTGGAAAACCAGATTACTAAATCTACATCGGCTTTATTTGAGCCTACTTTAGATTACGTGATCGTGAAAATCCCGCGCTGGAATTTCGATAAATTTGAGGGCGCAGACCGCACCTTAGGACTTCAAATGAAATCTGTGGGAGAGGTGATGGGAATTGGCCGTTCCTTTCAGGAGGCCTTACATAAAGCCACACAATCACTTGAGATTAAAAGAAACGGACTTGGAGCTGACGGAAAAAGCTACACCAAGTACGACGAAATTATAGAAAAACTTACTTACGCTAGTTGGGATCGTGTTTTTGTGATTTATGATGCAATACAGGCGGGAATTCCGTTAAGCCGCATTCACGAGATCACTAAAATAGATATGTGGTTCTTGCGTCAATACGAAGAGCTTTATGCTTTAGATGTAGAGATCTCTAAGCACGATAAAGAATCTCTACCAAAAGATCTTTTGCTGGAAGCGAAACAAAAAGGTTTTGCCGATAGGCAAATAGCACATATGCTGGATTGTCTGGAAAGTGAAGTTTATAATAAACGGGTAGATCTGGGAATAAATAGGGTTTATAAACTTGTAGATACCTGTGCGGCTGAATTTAAAGCTGAAACCCCTTATTACTATTCCACTTTTGAAGCCGAAATTGAAACTCCAGACGGCAAACGTTATGTAGATAACGAAAGTAAGGTGAGCGAGAAGAAAAAGATTGTAGTTCTTGGTTCTGGACCCAACCGAATAGGTCAGGGGATTGAATTTGACTACAGTTGTGTGCACGGTGTATTGGCCGCTTCAGAATGCGGTTACGAAACCATCATGATAAACTGTAACCCTGAGACGGTTTCTACCGATTTTGATATTGCCGATAAACTTTATTTTGAACCGGTTTTCTGGGAACATATTTATGATATTATTCGTCACGAAAAACCAGAAGGAGTGATCGTTCAGCTTGGTGGACAGACTGCACTGAAATTAGCTGAAAAACTGGATCGCTACGGAATTAAAATTATGGGAACCAGCTTTGAAGCTTTAGATCTTGCTGAAGATCGCGGAAGCTTCTCAAAGTTGCTTCAGGCTAACGATATTCCTTACCCTGAATTTGGAACCGCTGAAACTGCTGAAGAAGCCCTGGCATTAGCCGATGAACTTGATTTCCCAATCCTGGTTAGACCTTCATACGTATTAGGTGGCCAGGGGATGAAGATTGTGATCAATAAGGACGAACTAGAAGAAACAGTAGTAGATTTACTTCGAAAAATCCCGAATAATAAATTGTTACTGGATCATTATTTAGATGGTGCTATAGAAGCTGAAGCAGATGCAATTTGTGACGGGGAAGATGTTCATATTATAGGAATAATGGAGCATATTGAACCTTGCGGAATCCACTCTGGAGATTCTAATGCCTTGTTACCTCCTTTTAACCTTGGAGACCTGGTGATGGAGCAGATAAAAGACCATACCCGTAAGATCGCTTTAGCGCTTAATACAGTTGGT
The DNA here is from genome assembly GCF_002311535.1 of Salegentibacter sp. UBA1130. Taxonomy (NCBI): domain Bacteria; kingdom Pseudomonadati; phylum Bacteroidota; class Flavobacteriia; order Flavobacteriales; family Flavobacteriaceae; genus Salegentibacter; species Salegentibacter sp. UBA1130. The sequence continues at coordinate 15,877 of NZ_DCAP01000021.1, forward strand.
TTAATAAATATCCAGTTCGCTATTAAAGATGATATGGTGTATATCATTGAGGCCAATCCTAGAGCTTCCAGAACGGTGCCGTTTATCGCGAAGGCTTATAAAGAACCTTATGTGAACTACGCGACCAAAGTGATGCTTGGTGAAAAGAAAATCAAGGATTTCAAATTTAATCCGAAGTTAGAAGGTTATGCAATAAAACAACCGGTATTTTCTTTCAATAAGTTTCATAAAGTGAACAAGCAACTAGGTCCTGAAATGAAAAGTACAGGGGAAAGTATTCTCTTTATTGATAGCTTAAGGGACGATGCCTTTTACGACCTGTATAGTAGGAGGAAGATGTATTTGAGTAAGTAGGACAAACAGACCTCACAGGTTTCTAAAACCTGTGAGGTCTTTACTTATTATGAAAAATAAAGCTCTTGAAAGAATTAAATAATCGTCATCCTGAATTTATTTCAGGATCTAAGATCTTAATAATTATAAAAATGTTAGAAGCTGAAACAAGTTCAGCTTGACGAAACCAGTTCTTTTTACTCAACACAATAAACCAAAAACCTACAAGGTGTTTAAACTTTGTAGGTTTTCTAACTTAAATAAATAACCTCTCAGGATTATAATTATAACTAATGAAAGAAATTGTACTCATAATAGGTGGAATCTACGGCACACTTGCAGTAGTTTTTGGTGCTTTTGGAGCCCACGCTTTAAAAAAGCGTTTTTCTGAAGATCAGCTAAAAAGTTTTGAATCAGGAGTAAAATACCAAATGTACCACGCAATTATGCTTATAATTTCCGGAATAGTTTTTCCGTTTATTGGTATTTCTCAGCAGCTTATTGCCTGGTTTTTTATAATTGGAATATTTCTGTTCTCTTTTAGTATTTATGGTTTAACCCTAAGCGATTCCGCTGGAAAGAAAATAAAGATTTTAGGACCAATAACTCCACTTGGCGGACTTCTGTTAATTCTGGGTTGGATCTTTTTCACTATAAGTATCGCTGATATTGCGCTTTACTTATAAAGTTTCTTCTAAAGTTTCAGCTTTTAAAACTCGCTTTCTATAGTTTTCAGCATAAAAAGCGATTAGTATTAATTGCAGAGAATGATAGATCATTATAGGTAGTAATAATAGTCCGGTATTGGCTGAATTTCCAAAGATTACTTTTACCATTACAGAGCCGTGCACCAGGGATTTTTTAGTACCGCAAAATTGGGTGGTGATCCTGTCTTTTAAACTAAAACCTAAAATATTACAGATTAAACCAAGTCCAAAGTAAACTATAAAAAACAATAAAATAACTATCCCGGTAAGCTTAAGTAAATCAATAGTTTCTACGCTGCTAAAGATATTGGATGTGAACGAGTTACTAAAGCTTGAGTAAACAATTAGTATAATAGTAGTTTTATCTAGCAAGCCTAATTTTCTACTGTGCTTTCTTGCAAAATTCCCAAGAAATTTTTGTAGAAATAATCCAAGAATTAGCGGTATAATAATCTGCCAGCATAATTTTATAAGTACATCCAGGAATTCAAAATCGGTACTTCCACTAAGAAAAAAACTTAGCCAAATGGGAGTTGCGAAGATGCCTATTAAACCCGAAAGGCTGGCGTTGAAAATGGCGGTAGGCAAATTTCCTTTAGCCAAAGAAACCATCACTATAGAAGAAGAGACTGTAGAAGGAAGTGTTCCCAGAAAAAATAAAGCAATCCAAAGATCTGAACCTGTTCCTGCTTCAAAAAGCGGTAAGCATAGCAGAGCTAAAAGTGGGAAGGCTACAAAGGTGGCTAACTGAATTGCGATGTGAACTTTATAATTCAGAAAACCCAATTTAAACTCTGCGGGAGATAATTTTAGTCCGTAGAAAAAGAAAATAAAACCTATCCCAATGTCGGTGATGGTTTTTAGCGGAAAAATCACAATTCCCTCAGGGAATAAATAGGCGATTATTATCGCCACAAAAATAGCTGCTATAAATCCATTAAATTTCAAATTCTTTACTGCTCTATTTTAACCTTATATTCATCCAGTAAGTGCACATATTCTTTTGAAGAAAAATCGGTCTCATGAAATTCCTGTTTACGATTCAGCTTCATTTTATTACGTTTTATGCTTTTTGCAAAACGACGAATATCGTGCTCATTACTAAGGATTAAGCCGGGAACCTGTAGCGATTTTCCGTCTTCAGCCTTAGCCACCATCGTGAAATAGGAAGAATTACAATGTTTTATCTCGCCGGTTCTAATATTTTCGGCTTCAACGCGAATTCCAATTACCATAGAACTATTACCCACGTAATTTACCGAAGCCTTCATCGTTACTAATTCGCCAATTTCTATAGGTTTTAGGAAATCTACGGTATCAACACTAGCGGTTACACAATAGGCTCCAGAGTGTTTGGAGGCACAGGCAAAAGCGATGCGATCCATAAGTGAAAGCACATAGCCTCCGTGAATTTTTCCGTTGAAATTTGAATGAGAAGGCAGCATTAATTCTGAAATATCTACCTGTGAGTCTTTTACGTGTTTAAATTGAGTCATAAATTATCTATCTCTAAAATGAGGGGATTCGGCTTCTTCTACTTCGGTTATAAAATATTTGGTATCACCCCAAAAGAAAAAAGTGGCGTAACGCTCAACATATTTTAGTCTAACATAATTACCTTCGTTCTCCTGTAGCGCTTCTATAGCTTCCTGGTTATTGTCTAATACTGAAAATTGAAAGATTTGCGCACCACTAATTCCCTGGCTAATTTCACCTTCCCAGGTTTTAGAAATCACACCTTTTTTACTGAATTTTATAAGTTCGCCGCTCCTTGTGCCTTCGCTGTAAGGCACGAAGTAGATAAATGCAAACCAGGCGATGAAGAGTAGTAAAATAGCTCCTAAAATACCAAAAAGTGTTTTTTTCATAATTCTAGTTATAGATTTTCTGCACGAATTCTTCTATTTTAGAAGGTTCCAGCCAGCGGGTAACAATTACCAGGTTTTCTTTACGATCTACAATAATAAAATTTCCGCCGAAACCAGCCGCATAAAAAATGTTTTTATCTATATTTTTCCATTGTCTCGGGCCATCGGCATTTAACCACCACATATATCCGTAGTTTGGGTTTGTAGCTGAAGGCTGAATAGCTTCTTGAATAAGTGCTTCTGAAATTAATTGTTCGCCATTCCAATTGCCATTATTCATAAATAGTAAACCAAAACGCGCCATATCTTCGGTATTGATAAACATTCCGCCGCCGGAATGCCCGCCACCACTAACCGATTGCATTTTGTAGCCATCTATGGTAGTCCAGGAATTCTCGTACCCAAACCAGCGCCAGCTCGAAGAAGCGTTTATAGGATCCATAATTTTTTCTTTTAAAACCTTGGGAAGTGGTTTTCTAAAAACATTGAGTAAAGAATAGGCGAGTACATTAACCCGAACATCGTTGTACTTAAAATGCGTTCCAGGTTCGTTGAGTTTCCGGTTTCGCCAATCGTCTATTCCTGTATCCTGAGAAGGCCTGTCGGCCCAATCATAAGAACCCCAAAGTTCCCCGCTCCAATCTGAATTCTGCTCAAGCAAATGTTTCCAGGTGATTTTTGAGTTATGTTCGCCTTCAAAAGTATTGTCCCAAACGTAATTGATTACCGGGTCCTTAACATTAGTGATCAGGTTTTGATCTAAGGCGAGTAGGGCGGTGGTAGAGAGAAAACTTTTGGTAACGCTAAAAGTCATATCCACACGCTTTGTATCTCCCCATTTTGCCACTAAGTAGCCATTTTTTAAAATTATTCCCGCCGGGCCACCGCGTCTTTTGGTAGGTCCTAAGATTTCGTGATAAGGTTCGTGTTGGAAGCCCTTTAATATTGCCTGGCGTAAATCTTTGGATTCGGAATATTCGTTTGCTTCAGCAAGCTGAATAGCTTCGGAGAAATCTAAATTGAAAGATTTTGGATCTTTTTCTTCCCAGGTTCCGGCTTCAGGAAAATAAATATACTGTGCTGAAATATTCAGCATAAAAAGGTTTATCAATAAAAAACTGAAAACTGATTTGTTATAGGTTTTCATATTAATTTTTGGTTTTATTTTCTTGAATGCATAATAATTACAAACCTACAAGGTTTTCAAAACCTTGCAGGAGAGTGGTTAATTTTCATGATTTTCTTCAATTTCTTCCTCATCTATAGCTGATAGCATTTTAGGATCTATTTGTTTATTGGCTTTAGCACCCAGTTTTTTAAGTTTTTCTACCCGTCTAAGTAGATTTCCTTTTCCGGTAAGCTTTTTCATCGCGCCTTCATAGGAATTTTGAACCGTTCCCAATTGCCTGCCAATTTTTGTAAGCTCTTCGGTTAGAGCAGTGAAAGAATCGTATAAAGCCCCGGCCTGGGTTGCGATGGCAATGGCGTTTTGCTTTTGTTTTTCGTTTTGCCACATACTGTCTATGGTCTTGAGTACAGCGAGTAGAGTGGTGGGTGTAACGATAATTATATTCTTATCAAAAGCTTCAGAATACAGTCCTGGATATTCGTTGGAAGCGACAGCAAACGCAGCTTCAATGGGAATGAAAAGTAAAACGAAGTCGGGACTTTCCATCTCGTATAATTGGTGGTAATTTTTATTACCCAATTCACTTACCCGGTTTCGAATAGCGGTAAGGTGATTTTTCAGATGTTGTTTTCTATCCTGCTCATCTGTTTCATTGCTGTAGCGTTCGTAGGCGTTTAGGGAGACTTTAGAATCTACGATCATTTTTTTATCGCCAGGAAGATTAATTACCACATCGGGCAAAACCCGTTTCCCGTCGGCATTGGTAAAACTTTGTTGTACACTGTATTCGCTGCCTTTTTGGAGTCCGCTGCGTTCCAGAACCCGCTCCAGGATCATTTCGCCCCAGTTTCCCTGTGTTTTAGTGTCGCCTTTAAGCGCTTTAGTGAGATTGGTGGCTTCCTTGCTCATTTGCTCGTTAAGCTCTTTTAACCCAATAATTTGTTGTCGCAGCATAGCATGGCGATCTATACTTTCTTTATTTCCTTCTTCGATTCGTTTTTCAAAATGAAGGATTTTTTCCTGCAAAGGGTTTAGAATATTCTGAATATTTTCTTTATTCTGAAGGGTAAATTTCTCAGATTTTTGCTCTAAAATTTTATTGGCGAGGTTTTCAAATTCTTTCTCGAATTTCTCCTGAAGTTGTTCAACTTCGGCTTTTTGTTCTTTATTTCTTTGCTCTAAATTTTCAAATTCGGCATTACGGCGGGTGAGTTCTGTATTTAAAAAATCTTTCTCTCTTCGAATTTCTTCGCGTTCTTTTTCGAGTTTTTCAGTTTGTACCCGGAATGTATTTTTATAATCTAATAATTCAGTTTTATAATTCTCTAAATTGCTATTCATATGATTTTTAAACTCATCAACCTGAAGTGATAATTGATTATTCTTTTCTTCAAGAATAGCTTCTTTATTTTTACTTTTTAATCCTGAAATTAATTTTCCGAAGTAAAGTCCGATTAAGAGTGTGACAAAAATTAAGGCGAAAAGTAAATAATCGTTCATTGAGAAAATGGAGTTTTCCCAAAGATACTTATTTGCCCGAATTGATTAAGAATTTAGGACCTGGATTATGCAGAGATATTAATTATTCCCGGTCCTCAAAATATTGGTAACCGTCTATAATATCCAGGTAAACCCCGTCAAAACCTGCAGCGATAATTTTAGAGAGATAAGCGTTTTCGCTGCCGTAGATTAAATCTTTCCAGTCCTCGTTCCAGTACTCTACTTTAAAATTCCCTTCCCATTCCGGGTTTTCTTCAAGGAGCCAGGTTGGGGATTTGGAACTCCAATTTTCTTCCCAGTAAAAACGATAATCTTCGGCTTCGCCAATAGACATATAAGATATAACTAAACGCTCAGCACCATTTTTTTTCTTCTTTAATTTTTGAATGTCTTCGGCAGTAAAAGCTTCGTTATGAAAGAAAAGATCCATAATAATAAGATCGTAATTAGTAAAAGCAAGTTCGGTGATAAGATCGTATTTCGAAGAATATTCAGCGTAATTTAAAAGATACAGGAAGTTTTTAGCTTCAGAAAGATGGCTTATATTTTTATTATTTTCATTAAAAACAGGATAAGCTGGAATTCTATCAAGTTCCCGCCGTGGCGCCGCGAAAGAAGTATAATTGTTTTCCTCATTAAGCCTGTAGGAATTTTTCATAAGCTTAAAACCCGAACAATAATCAGTTACCAATACTTGCTTGCCCTCGTCTTTTGCCAAATCAAGGTACTTTCTTAAATATAAATTATCGGCTTTTGGGGTGATTTTGTTTAACTTTGGATAACCATAAAAAAGATCTTCCTGGGCTACCGCATCTATAGCATTTAAATAATCTAAAGCAGGAGTTTTCTTTAATTTAGCTTCTTTGGAAACCAACTGAACTCCATTCTGTGGGACAACTATAAAATTAGGATTTTCTTCTTTTGCGATTTCACTTATTTCAATAACAAACTCCCGCATTTCCTGGCGGTAGTCAATATTATTATTATTATTATTATTCGATTCCTGAGCCACGTGTTCACCGCAGGAAAGGAATAAGTAGCAAAGCATATAAATGCTTATTCTAAAGAAGTTCATAGATATGGAGCAATTTTAAACAAAGATAAGTTAAATTACCATCCCTAAATTACGCTTTATAGTAGGATTGTTATTCTATTTAAACAAATTATAATTTAGGGTTTTCTTGTAAAATTTATATCGCCGGGTTTTTAAGTAACTGATTTTTAATATATTTTTGGCGCAAAACTTTTAAATGGCAAAACCATCTGTATTGCTTATAATGGAAGGCACTTATCCTTTTAATGGTGGCGGTGTTTCTACCTGGGCGCATATTTTATGTAACAGGGTTAGCAATGTAGATTTTAAACTGTATTCTATAAATGCTTCTTTTGAGACAGAGTATAAGTATAAACTTAGCGATAATATAAACGAAGTAATACAGGTGCCTCTTTGGACACCAGATGAACCTTACGATTATATAAGTTACGGTGAGGAATATTATAAAACGGTAGCTAAAAAAGAGTGGACTAATGATGAAGTAGTTGCTCAAAAGTTTATTCCTATTTTTAAAAGCTTACTGGAGTTTATTTATAGCGACGACCGTGATATAGAAGACCTGGATATAATTTTTCATCAGTTGTGGTTTTATTTTGAAGATTATGATTATAAAGAAACCATTAGAAATGAGCAGGTTTGGCTAACTTATAGAGATACTCTCGCTAAATTTATTATTGGTGAGCGTAACCCCGATGCATCTTTAATAGATATTACCATAGGCTTGCGCTGGATTTACAGGTTTTTAATACCACTTGCCATAGTGAACATTCCAAAAGTAGATGTTTCTCATTTAACGCTAAGTGGCTTCCCGGTAATTCCGGCACTTATTGCCAATTACAAATACGGGACCCCAATAATCCTCACAGAACACGGAGTTTTTATTAGAGAAAGGTTATTGGCTATAAACAATTCAGAATATCCATATTTTTTAAAGAGTTTACTTATAAGGTTTTCAGAAGCTATTACCCGTTTGGTTTATCATAAGGCCGAAGTAATTATTTCTGTAAATAAATTCAATCAAAAATGGGAAAAATGGTACGGGGCAGATCCGTCTAAATTCAGAATAATATACAATGGTATTGATCCCGAAGTTTTTAAACCCGGCCCTAAACCTCCACATTTAAAAGACATTCCTACCGTAGTTGCTTTGGCGAGAATTTTTGAATTAAAGGATATTCTTACCATGATTAGATCTTGTGCGGTAGTTAAAAGAAGTATTCCCGAGGTACAATACCTGGTTTATGGAGATAATGATGCCGTACCTGATTATACCAAAGAATGCCTTGAACTTATAGCCGAATTAGGATTGCAAAACAATTTTAAATTAATGGGCCCAAGGAACAACCCACAGGAAGTTTTTTTAGAGGGAGATATTTCTATCCTGACGTCTATTTCTGAAGGATTTCCATATACCGTAATTGAATCTATGGGTTGTGGTATTCCCGTGGTTTCTACTGATGTGGGCGGAGTTAAAGAAGCACTTGATAATAGCTGTGGTTTTACCTGTAAACCAAAAGATGCCGAAGAAATTGGTGACAATGTTTTAAAATTGCTGTTAGATGATGATTTGCGAAAGAGTATGGGAAGAAATGCCAGGGAAAAAGTTTTGAATAATTTCACCTTATCCAAGTTTATTGGCGAATATGAAGCTATTTATGATGATATTGTGAAAATACCCAGGGCCAAAAAAAAACTTACCAAGATTGAAGATTTTTCCTGAAAATGACTAAAGATCAAATTAAAGCTATTGCAAAACTTGTTGTTGCGGTTAAAGAACGTAATGGTAAACCCGTGAATGTTTATGTGGTAGCCGCCACAATAGAATCTTTTGGAATTAGGGAAGTAGATGCGAAAGAAGATTATGGCTTTGAAAGTATAATGCATCTTTCAAATTATATTTATAAAGCTTATGATGCCATTACCCTGGCAAACCTTAAAAATAATAATCAGCGTGTTGCTGAAGCCAAAACTTATAAAAGACTCGCTCTAACCGAGTATATTACGACAAAAAATACCAAGCGCTTTCTTGTAGATTATACTTCAGGACTTTTACATTTATTTCCGGTTTTCTTGCAGGTGGTTGCCATAATTTTATTCGGATTTTCCCTTTGGACTTACTCTCATTTTAATAACCTACAATCTACCGCAGTGGTACTGGGGGTAATTATTGGTTTTATTAGCAGTGCGGGTTTTGTGCAGGTTTTGGGAAAACAGGTTTCCTATTACTGGTATAATAAAGATTACCATATGGCGAAACATTCTACCGTCCAAATTATAAAAAACGGGACTATTGCTATATTAGGCTTTTTTATATTCTCTTTACTTATCAATTTAGTAATCCCACTTTATAGTCTTCTTTTTGTAGTTATAACCTTTATTTACGCCTTGTTTATAGGTTTTCTTCTTTTGGTTTTAGCGCCTTTATATGCGTTAAAACAACGATGGATGCTTTCTTTTAGCGTCTTTGCAGGTACGGTGTTAGCGCTTTTACTTCATTTTTATACTGATATGCACCCTTATTATATTCATTGGACAGGGATTCTGGTTGCTTCTTTAATTTCGGTTGGTTATATCTATTCCTTCTTTCATTTTAAGCTGAAAAATGAAACCGCGGTAAAAAAGAAGCCAAAGGTAATGCTCTCGTTATATCGTAATTTCAACTACTTTTTATACGGTACTTTTATTTTTCTTTTTGTTTTCCTGGACAGGATAGTGGCCTGGTCTTCTACCTTAAACAGGGATATTCCCTATATAATTTATTATGAAAAAGATTATGAGATTGGAATGGATCTCGCTATTCTCATTTTCTTCCTTCTTGGCGGAGTAATGGAATACGCTATTCACTCTTATATTAGGCATATGGATTTTCATCAACTTCAAACAAAATATTCAGATTTTCAGCGTTTTAACGATAAAATGAAAAAGATGTATTTTAAACATTTACGTTTATTTGCTATTAGTGCCGCGGGTATTGCCGTATTATTATATTTAATTGTTACGCAACCCTGGGGCTACTCCAGAGGTTTTGATGAAATTCTGAGTCCGTTGAGTATAAAAGTTTGTATTCTTGGAAGTATAGGTTACTTATTTCTTAGCCTGGGAATGTTAAATGTACTCTATCTATATACGCTGGGAAGACATAGGAAACCACTGGTGGCCATTATAAGTGCTTTTCTGGTTAATTTTATAATTGGAGTCTTTTTAAGCAGATGGGTTTCTTACGAATATAGTGTTATGGGAATGTTAGTGGGGTCTCTGTTATTTGCAATACTTACAACACGGGAAACATATAGTTTCTTTAAAAATCTGGACTATTATTACTATGCATCTTATTAAAATATTTATGGTTACAGCAGCAATCTGTTTAAATACCGCCCAGTTAGTCGCTCAAAAGGTTACCCAGGAAAAACAAATACTTTTTACCTATGGCGATTTTTACCCAGCAGAAGTTTCAGGATACGAAATTGTAGTAATAGAAAGCGCTCATTTTGACAGTGAAGACATTGCAATGCTAAAGCAAAATAATACTACCATTCTGGGTTATATTAGCCTGGGAGAAGTTAATGAGGCTGCTGCTCATTTTCCCGAAATTAAAGATTTCACTTTTGGAAAAAATAAAATATGGAATAGCCATATTTTAGACATTGAAAATGAAGAAACCCGGGAAGCTCTAATGGCAATTTTTGATTACAATATGAAAAAAGGACTGGACGGGATGTTTTTAGACAATATAGATAACTATACCGGTTTTGGGCCTACACCAGAAAAGAAAGAAGCTTTAATAGATTTTTTAAAGATTTTAAACTTGGTTTATCCCAATATTCATTTAATGCAAAATGCCGGTGTTTCTATACTAAAAGATACCCATCCATTTATAGATTCTGTAGCAAAAGAAAGTATTGCTTCAGATTATAATTTTCAGGAGAAAAAATATCAATTAAGAGAGGAAGCTATTTTTCAGCAACTTTTAAACGAGCTAAAGCAGGTGTATGATGAATACGAAGTCCCAGTGGTTTTAATAGAATATGCCGAAACCCGAAAGTTAAAAAAAGATATTAAACAAAGATTAGCACAAACCCCCTGGCCTTATTTTATTGGGAAAATAGATTTGCAGGAAATCCCCGAAAAAGGTTGAATTAATTTATATGTTTTTAGAACCCTACCTATTAACCGGTCCGTTAAGAATCATCCTGTTATTTGTATTAATTTTATTAATACATAGAATTGTTTCTACACGAATTTCTGCACAATCTGCTTTAAATTTTCTGGTTCCTACTATTGCGCTTGTAATGGCAGCGGTATTACTAGGTGGTTTTATTTTAATACTAACCGGGATATTTGACATCTTTGTTATTATAAGCATTATAATTGGCCTGGCTGTTTTAGCCTTTATGAATCTTAATTTTAAGCAACCCTTAAAAGCTCAGTTACGTAAAATTTATACGCGTTCCCTTTTATATATTACTATTAAAATGGAAAAGGGACAGAGGTTTCTGGATAGAGATAATATAATTAAACCAGAGCGTAAACATTCTGAACATGGCCTTTCTCAATATCATAGAAACTGGCAATTAGCCATAGGGCTTTTATTACCTGTGCTTACTTATATCTCGAGAAGTTCACTTTTTCAGGAAGATGTTTACACACTTTCCTCGAGTTGGTTTAGTAAGCTTAATTTTATAAATGGGATTTCTGCTAATACCTGGTTCTTTCAAACCGGGGAAATGATGGGAGATTATTTACTTATTAATTTATATGCAAAATTAACGCATATAACTAACGCCCAGGCTTTGCAATCTTTTGGATTATTAGAATCTGCATTGCTTTCTTTAATAATATACTGGCTAGTTTTTAAAATTTCACGAAAGCAAGCTCCGGGCATATTCGCGGGCTTAAGTTTTGCCCTTTTTTACGGATTCCTCCCCATTAATATTGATTTAATTGCTGAACATAAATCGGTTTTTACCGCTTTGATTATTGCTTTACCTACAATGTATTTTTGTATTTATCCGCAAAGTTTTAGTTACAGTAAAAAGGCGAAATTTTATTGGTTAATTACCTTGTTTAGCGCTATTCTTTTATTAGATCTTTTTGTGGGTGTATTACTTCTTCTTCCTTATTTGCTAGTACTTTTTATATTTAAACTTAAAGATAATTTAAAGCAAATCACTCAGGTTTTGCTGGCCTATTTCTTTTCGTTAGCCTTTATTGGAACAATATACGGCATCGCGGCTTTGCTTATAAAAGAAGATTTTGGCGCCTTTATTTTGTCTAACTTTTATTCTTTTGATACTTATACCTACAATCCTCATTTGGTTGCACCATTTAGAGACCTGATGGATTATTACCAAATAGCCGCTGTAGTTTTTCTGCTTATTGCTATTTATAATTATTTTAAAAAATCGCATAAATGGTTGGCCAGTCTGGTATTCCTCAGTTTTATCAATTTAATGTTCGGGATTTACCAATTAGATACTGGTCTTGTAGACCTGGATATTTTAAGTCAGGTGCTTTGCATATTTCTCCCCATATTTTTTGGGATAATTCTAAATGTAATGGTTAACCTCTTTTCTATTTTTAATTTTTCTCCTAAAGTTGGCATACGTCTGGAAGTAATAATAGGTAGCATAGTAATTACCGTGCTTACCATATTCACATTCCCTGGTGTAGCCACATTAAATTTTAAAGAAAATAAGACAGAAAATGTTGTTTTTAAAGCCTATTCAAAAATTCAATCTCAAAATTTACCATATTCCTATGCGGTTGTAAATGCTTTGCCATACTTCAGTTTTAGCAGAAACAGCCATTATTACTATAACTACGATTATTTTAATAATACCTATATAGAGCTGGACAGGAGATTCAACAGATATAAAAATAATTTCGAATACCTACAAAATAACCCAGATATTATTTTACCCGAAACGATGTATGTTTTTGTGTATAAAGACATACAGGAGGCTAACCAGGCTAAAAAAGCTATAGTAGAAAAGCAACGTAATTTAACCCTGGAAAGGCTGGAATTACTAAAAATGAAAGGGAGAAATGTGGATGTATATTATGAGGATAAAAATTTAGAGGTTTACCAAATAGAAAACAGGGAACGGGCCAGTAATATTAATGAACTATTATTTTGATGGAAAAATTTTTACCAACTAAAATATTTAAGGCTGTTTTTTTAGTGTTTTCTATTATTTTAATAGGATGCGAAAAAGATATTAAGAAGGAGGAGGTTAAGGAAGCCAGTCCCAAGGTGCAGTATGATAATTTTAGTGAGAACCCGTGGATAACTTACCTGGTAGAGCCGGGAAATGATTTAAGTTTTAGAAACAGCAATCATATTAGAAAAGCTCTTAATTATGCAAAAATCCCTTATAATGAAATTAATAGGTTTGATTTTAATGAAAAGCCAGAAGTAGGCAATGCAGTTAAAGTAATTGTGGTCTATGATCTGGAACCACTAAATCAAGATGCAATGAATTTTTTAATTGAATTTGTTGCTAAAGGAGGTCATATTTTTATTCCCTCGGTCGCTACCAATAAAAATTTTGGTTTTTTAGCAGGCGTAAGGGGAGATGCAGACTTTGAAATAGATACCATAGCCCAGGGTTTTAAATTTCAGTCCAGTTTTCTACCGGCTCTAAAAGGGAAAGTTTATAAAAACGAGAATAAACATTTTGGCCTGCAAACAGATAACTTTAAGGAAGATATAGAGATTCTGGCAACTTCAATTTCTGAAGAAGATTATCCTCTTATTATAAAAAATAAAATAGGGAATGGTTCGGTAATCACTTTTAATACCGATCAATATTCTCAGAAACAGGAGCGCGGACTTTTCTTTGCAGCAATTTTGCAGGGTTTAGAAGGGGTTCCTTATCCTGTGGCTAATGCTTCAAGCATAATGTTAGACGATTTTCCTGCGCCGCTTTATAACGTAAAGATGGAGCCGGTTACTTCAGAAATGGATATTAGTCAGGCGCGTTTTTATACTGAAGTTTGGTGGAAAGATATGCTTAAACTGGCCAGGGAAGAAGGTTTGGAATATTCTGCCTACGTATGTTTTGATTATTCTAATCGTACCTCGCCGCCATTTAATTTTCCCGAGTGGGAACAATCTGTATTAACAGGTTCTAATGGAGCGAATGCTGCCGACAGACTTATGGTTGATTTCAAAGATTCTAAACATGAGGTAGCTTTACATGGTTATAATCACGCTTCACTTACCGATGAAGTTTGGCCTAATCAAAATTATATGGGTTTAAGCCTTAAGGCGGTTAAAAAACGCTGGGCAGCGCGTAATTACGGTGAATTACCGGTTTCATATGTTCCACCTTCAAATATTATAGACAGCACCGGTTTTCTTGCTTTAGAAGAAAACATCCCCGAAATTATTTATAATGCCAGTATTTACCTGGGAAATTTTGAAGAAGGTGGCGATAGAGAATTTGACAGGGAGCCTTATAACGATCATTTTTTCAATTTTCCACGAATTACCAGCGGGTTTGCTTTAACCTCTACCAGGCAATTCAATCAGCAATCTTTATATTTATATACAGGCGTTTGGACGCATTTTATTCACCCCGATGATATTTACCAAATTCCCGGAGAAGAACCTCGGGAAAGTGCCGGTGATTATACTTTACGGAATATAAATTCTTATGGCTGGAGAGTTTCAGAAGATGGCTCACCGGGTTTGTTTCCACGATTTCGAAATTATATTAAAGATGTAAAGAATACTTTTCCTTTAATTCGATTTTTAAAAGTTTCTGAAGCAGCTAAGATTACTCAAAACTGGAGAGAAATTCCTTATAATTTTATTGAAAATGAGAGTGAAGTTGAAGTTACTGCCAGCATTCAAAATAGTGAGAACCAAAATTTCTGGTTTGCATATGTTTCAGAAAAAAATACTGCTGAAGCTGAAAATTTTATAAAAAATAAACAACTAAAATTTACAAAAACACCATTCTTAGACGGCTATCTTTTTAATATTCAAACACAGGACAAAAAAATAATTTTTCCAAAATTTAAAAATAATTTTTCTGAGGATTTTAGCAAAATCACTCAAAACTATGAATCTTACCTTTTAATAAAACCTTCAGAAGATTTAGGAGATATCCACAAAGAGATTAATGAATTAAAATCTAAAATTGCGAAGAACAATCATTATGAACGCGAAGATTGGTTAAAATTATTTCAATATTTAGGCTGGGAAAATCGCCAAATGGAGATTTGGCCGTTGCTGGAAAGAAAATACAGTGAAAATAAATCATCTGCTTACATAAACCTTTCTTCAGAATTTACCACTCAGAGTGATTATCCTGATTTGGAAACCAGGAAACGCTGGATGTTGAGACAAATAGAATTAAATCCAGAAAGCCTAAAGCTTAGAAGAGATTTTATAGGTTACTTTGGAAGCAATACAGAGGTACAATTAACAAAAGAAGAATTATTGAACCTAATAGAGAATACTGAAGTAGATGAGGAGCGCTCCAGCTATTTTTCACTGTTAAATGAGAAACATCCCGAAGCTGCATTTAATTTAGTGAAAAACATAGAGCACTGCCGTGAAGATTTTCGCTTTGCCGCTTCTACTATTTCCTGGATTTTCGCCGATGCTAAAAAATACAATGAGGCCATTAAATGGTCTAAGTGTAGTGACGATATAGCGGAAAGCGCAATAGATAACTGGCGGGTACAAACCGGGGAATATGAGTTTTTAAAAGAAAAGAACTTTCCGCTTTTTATAGAATATCTTATTGCCGATAATGATAAAAAAGCGGCGCAAAAACTTTTGGAGATAGAAGCTTGCCGAGAAGATTTAAAGCATTTGGCTACGACTATTGCCTATACTTATAGCGACCAGGGAAGTTATAGAAAAGCGCTGGAATGGTCTTCTTGCGTGCCAAATTTCCCTGTAGTAGAAAGGATGCAATGGTTTTATTCGTTGGAAAATTTCAGTGAAGTAGAGCGTTTGTATGCTAATTATACTAAAAAAGATAATCCAAAGGAAAAAGAAGCTATTCAGGTTTTTATGACCGAATATTATTTGGGTCGTAGCGAAATGCTGAAAGCCTGGAACCTTGCCTCTCAACTGCCAGAATCAAGTAATAAAGAGCGTTTACGAAGGCAATTGAATAATACCGTGGTTTACCTTAATCCTGAAGAAAAAAGACAGCTTTTAAAAGAATATCCTTCACTTTTTTATCCTGAAGTAGCTTCTAAAATAGAGCAGAATCTTAGAATAACACAGGGCGATTTTGTACAAATAGGGAGTAATATTATTAGCGATAGGTTAGATCCAACTTCTGTAGGTTTAGAAGCGGTTTATGGCACTCGAGATAAGAAGTTCAATGAGCATCAATTTGGGTTAAGTCGCTATAATGCATATGCAATTCCATTTCAGGGTGAATTTGAAAATAATGGAGATATGGAGCTATACGGACTGGTTTACAGGTTTAAAACCAGGGAAAGAATAGAAAAATTTAATTTTGGATTTGGAAGTCGTCTTGAGTTTAACGAAGCAGGAAAAGCTTATCTTCATTTGGAAGCTTCGGCGTCAATTGCAAAAGATAGTTTATATAGTTCTTTTCAGTTTTTTAGAAAACCCGCTATCACCGGCCCCGCGTATATCCTGGACATTTATCAAACGCAATTAAATGTTTATGAAGAACTTCAGTTTAAAGAGAAATTCCAGGCGGTTTTTTATATAGAAGGAAACCATTATGACGACGAAGATGTGATGGATGTACAGGCGCTTACCAGTTTATCTATGAATCTTAGACTGAATAAAATGGCGAAATTTAGACCTTATACCGAATTATCTGGAATGCTGGGTAATTCAAACAGGTCTAATGGCTTTCCATACTGGACTTTAGATGAACGTTTTTATGGTGGTTTAGGGTTGGCTTACGAATATGTAAATGAAAATAACTTCTGGAAAATTAATCTAGATGCCGGATATTTTCTGGATACGTTTTCAGATGAATTTCAGCGGTATCGTGGGATTGTGGTATGGCCAGTCACGAAGTATCTTCATCTTAATACCCAGGCCGAATTCTATACGCTTAAAAACTTTTATTCCAACAACTTTACCTTCGGTCTAAAATATTTTCTAAAAGATAATTAAGGATTAATTTTAAATGAGGCTGAAGCTTTATCAAAAACGATCAAGCCTTCTGGAAAAACAGTAGCAAATGCTCCAGATTCCAATAATTCTTTAGGGGAACCGGTGGTCACGCTATTATTTTGCATGAGAATAATTTTATCGCAAAGCTGGATGGCCAAATTGATTTCGTGGGAAGCAAAAACTATAGCTTTATTGGTTTTTCGGGTGAGTTTTTTGAGCAGTTTTAGTACATATGCTTTATGGTAAAGATCTAAATGGGTGGTAGGTTCATCCAGGATAACCAGAGGCGTATTTTGTGCAATGGCGCGTGCAATTAAAACTTTTTGTAGCTGGCCGTCACTCAATTCGTAGCACTTTTTGTTTTGTAAATCTTCGATTCCTACATTTTGCAAAGATTTCTTGATTTGCCGTAAATCGGTTTTGCTTAACCTGCCAATCCAATTGGTATAGGGTTGTCGGCCAAGTGCCACGAGCTCGAAAACACTTAAGTTTTTAGAAATAGGTTGTTCGGTGAGTACGAGACTCACTAAAGATGCCAGCTCCAAAGAACCTATCTGCTGAATTTGTTCATTTTTAACCAGAACTTTTCCCTTTAGCGCATCCTGAACACCACTTAGGGTTCGTAAAAATGTAGATTTTCCGACTCCATTAACACCAATAACAGCAACCAGTTCTCCTTCGTGAACTTCAATATTAATAGCTTCAGTAATAATCGTTTTCTCGGTTTTATTACTGTACCCGATATCAAGACCAATGGTTTTAAGAATGCTATGTTTTTTAGGTTGGTTCAACTTCAGAATAAAAATTTACGTTTACGCACCAAGAGCCAGATTACCACCGGCGCGCCAATTAACGAAGTTATGGCATTTATAGGTAAAGTGTATTCCTGTCCCGGCATTTGTGCCGCAATATCGCAAATAAGCATGAGCGCCGCACCACCTAAAATAACTGCTGGCACTAAAATGCTATGATTATTTACAGGAATTATTTGCCTAATTAAATGCGGAACTGCTAAACCTACAAATGCAATTGGCCCTGCAAAAGCAGTAATGCTTCCGGCAAGTAAACTGGTGGCTATAATGATGATTAAACGGTTTTTTTGAATACTTACCCCAAGGCTTTTAGCATATTGTTCGCCAAGCAACAAAGTGTTGAGGTTTTTAATACAGGAAATGGCTAAAATTATTCCCACAAACCAAAACATGGCGAGAATTCCCACCTCGTTCCAGGAAAGATCACCCAAACTTCCAAAAGACCAAAATACATATTGCTGAAGCTGTGCCGCGGGACTAAAATAGGAAAGAACGCTAACCACTGCCGCGGTTAAACTGGCAAACATTAAACCTATAATAAGAATTGCCATAGTATCTCGAAGCCGGAGGGAAGCCAGCATAACAGCAATTAATACTAATAAACTTCCCAGGCTGGAAGCAATTACCAAGCTCCATTTGGAAAGTAAAATTCCAGCAAAAGCACCTCCAAAAACTGAAGCACCCATAATAACGATTGCCACACCCAAACTGGCACCGCTACTTAAGCCTAAAACATACGGTCCAGCTAAGGGGTTACGAAATAAAGTCTGCATTAACAGTCCGCTAATGGCGAGTCCAGAGCCGGTTATTATTGCTGTAATAGCTTTAGGTAAGCGGTATTCCACTACAATATATCGCCAGGTTTCTTTTGAAACTTCTAAATTAAAGATTGAAGCAAAAACATCTTTAAAAGGAATATTGACTGAGCCCAAACTAATATTTAAAAAAACCAGGATAATTACTCCTATAAAAAGGAGTAGAAGTGGAAGTACATATTTTTGGGACTGCAACAAGGCTGGTGATTTATTTCGGTGTAAATATCTGAAATAAATTGAGTAGATAAAATTAATGAAGAACGATAATGGGATTTTACTCGATAATCTAGATTTAATTGATCCGGAATTTGTTTCGAAATCAAGCTATATTTAGAAGGATAGTCCACTAAGTTTTTTAGAACCAAATCTCCATAATTATTCTTCCAAAGCCTTAAAAAACCTGTTTTCATAATCTCCCAATAGCTCTGGATGAAAAATGGATACCAGATCTTTTAATACCAAATCTGGACGTTGCGGGCCTAATTCAAAATAAAGTACACCCCCTGTTTCTCCTTTGGTTAGGCTTACGCTGTAGACATTTTTATTCTGTACTGCTTCAAACTGTTCATAATGTTGCGATTCTTTTAAAAGTTGGGTATAAGAAGTGTATTGTCCTGCACTAATCCAATAATCGGCATCCTGGGCTTTGTCTAACACATTTTCAAAAGATAAAGCCATACTTCCATTCCCTTGAGTATCGGCATAGACATAATTTGCATTGGCATCTTTAATAAATTGGGCTTGCCACGAATTTCCGTGGGGTAAATACCACTGGTCTTTATACATAGCGCCGCTTAATACTTTAGGCGTTTCTGCTGCCGACTTTGCTAATTCTTTGGCTTCAGTATAATCGGTTTCTATTTTATTAAAAATCTTTTCAGCTTCATCTAATTTATTATAAAAAACGCCAAAGAATTTAATCCATTCCGCCTTTCCCAGCGGAGTTTTTTCGGTCCAGTCGCCATTGTACATCACCGGAATTCCGGTTTTTTGAATGGTTTCAAATGTTTTATTGTTTCCGTCAATTGCAAAACCAATCACCACTTCTGGATCCAGATCAATAAGAACCTCGGTATTTATATTTTCATTTTTCCCCAGCTCTTTAATTTTTCCTGAATTAATCAATTTCCTGGTTTTTTCTGAAGAAATATAATCGAGACCTGGAAATCCTTTTAAGCTGTTTTCTTCATTTAAAGCTTCCAAAGCCGGAATATGCGTGGTAGAAGTCACCACCATTTTTTCTATCGGAATTTGCACTTTTTGGTCATAATCTAAACCGGAAGGAATTTCAGTATTTTCTTTAGTTAATAAATAGGTAAAAGCTTTATCGGCATCGGGCCAGGCGGTTTCTATTTTTATAATATAATAATCTCCAAAATCATTGATGCTGAAATTAGTAGCGTGTTTTAAATCAACTGAATCTTGAGGTGTTTCTGAAGCAATATTTTTATCTTTTTGCTCGTTTTTACAGGCGGAAAATACTAGAAAAAGGAGTAGAAGATTAAGTGCTTTTACAGTCTTTATTTTCATTTTATGGTAGTTTAAAAAAATTGAATTTATATAATGCTATCTTCTTTTAGCCCCCTAAATAAATTACGGGGCAAGCTCTGAAACAAGTTAAGGATGACGAAAACTTTTATATAGAATATTTATAATTAGGAATTTTCAAAAGTAAGATTATTTAGAATTTAATGGTCGCAACTAAAATAAATGTTTAATTTCGCATTGAAATTTTTGGTTCGGATGTGTTTTTCACGCCGATTAAAAGGGAATCAGGAAAAGTATGATTTTGGAAGTACAAAATATGAAGCACGAAGTTTTCTTCGTATTTCAAACTTCTACCATCTAACTTTATTAAGCCTGAGCTGTTCCCGCAACTGTAAGCTAAGTCCCGAAAGGGATGCTTGTTGTTATCACTTCAAAAACCACTGTTCTTATTTGGAATGGGAAGGTAAACAACAAGACGCGAGCCAGGAGACCTGCCAAAATATAACCAATAAATTCTTAGACTTTCGGGATAAAAGTCAGAGTGCAGATGAAAAAAACGCGATTTTACATTCTATTCCTTGGCCTGCTATGCAGTTTGCCTGTATTTGCTCAAAACGATACAATTAACGTTTTAGACGAAGTATTTTTGACAGATATCAAGCTGAAAGACTTTTCTACCGGCCAACAGGTTACCGTTTTAAACGATTCAGTTTTAAAGAAAAACGGGGCGCTGCTTACTTCAGCATTAAATTTCAACACCAATATCTATTTTAAAGAGAATGGACTGGGAATGGTTTCCTCACCTTCCTTCCGCGGAACAACAGCCTCACAAACAGCGGTTTTATGGAACGGGATTAATATAAATTCACAATTTAACGGCCAAACCGATTTTAATGCTCTAAACGCAGGCGGATTTGATAATATTAGTGTTCGTGGTGGCGGCGGAAGTGTAGTTTATGGTACCGGAGCCATTGGAGGAACCGTTCATTTAAATACCAATCTTGATTTTACCGGAAAAACAAAGCAGGATATTTTCTTTCAATATGGCAGTTTTAATACCCTCGATGCCCGGTATAAAATAAAGACTTCAAGAAAAAAATGGAGTTTAAGTCTTGCTGCGGCTAGAAATTCATCAGATAATGATTATGAATGGCCCATTGAAGACAGAAAGAACGAGAATGGGGAGTTCTACAATAGCAATTTAAATCTTGGATTCGCGTATCGGTTAAATGAAAAAAACACTTTAAAATTTTATAGTGAAATTTTTGATGGGGAGCGGCATTTCTCCCTGATTCGCCCGTCAGAAACCAAAACAAAATACCAGAATTTTGATACCCGAAATTTATTGGAATGGGTAGGAGAGTTTGGTGATTTTATTTCGGTTGCAAGGTTAGCCCATCTAAATGAAAATTATAAGTTCTACGGGAATATTACTGAAAATCAATCTTCCTCTGGCAAAGCGCAAATCTTGATTGGCAAATACGATTTAAATTATTCAATTTCAAAAACTTTAGAGCTAAATGCTGTACTCACGAACACGTACACCGATGGTAGCGGCTCTGGAATTACCGAAAATATCCGAAATATATTTTCTTCGGCATTCTTAATGAAGCATAGGCCATTTCAAAAATTTCAATATGAATTGGGAATCAGAAAAGAGATAACCGAAAATTATGAAAGTCCGTTACTATTTTCTGCAGGAACACATTATGATTTTACCGATTTCTATAGTCTAAAAATGAATATTTCCAGAAATTTTAGAATTCCCACTTACAACGATCTTTACTGGGCCGGTGCCGGTAATCTTAATTTACGCCCCGAAACTTCTAACCAGGTTGAGCTTGGAAACCATTTTAAACATAGAAACCTGAAGTTTAGTCTAACCGGTTATTATATTAAAATTGATGATATGATACGCTGGTTACCTTCCAGTAATAATATTTGGCGTCCAAGAAATGAAGAAAAGGTAGAAACCTACGGTATTGAGGTTTTGGCAGGCTGGGAAAAAGAGATTTTTAAAGATCACCAAATTAGCGCCTCTGGTACTTATGCCTATACGGTTTCAGAAAATATGAATACGGGATACCAACTTATTTATGTACCGTTTCATAAAGCCACAGGTGCACTTACTTATGCTTTTAAAGATTTCAGTATAGATTATCAGCTTTTATATAACGGAGAGATTTTTACCAGATCTGATAATAATTCCCGCTATAATATGGATGCTTATACGGTTTCAAACCTTGGAATTTCATATGATTTGGGAAAAACAAGTACTTACAAGATTGGAGCGAGGGTGCTCAATATTTTAAACGAAGAATATCAAAGTGTAGAAAACCGGTGGATGCCCGGCAGAAACTTTAATATATACCTAAACCTTAATTTTTAACCAGCATGGTGCTGGAAGCAAATATTCTTAAAATCAGATTTTTAAACTGCTTATTTGCTCCGCTCTTTGCTAAAATTCTAACCAATGAAAAGAATTAGTAAACTATTAACTATGGCCGTGATAAGTGGCTTATTTTTGAATTCCTGTAGCAGCGATGACGATGTTGTGGATCCTGAAATAGAGCAACCTGAAAGCACCTATGCAGATGGATTGTTTGTGCTTAATGAAGGTGGTTTCGGTAACAATAATAGTTCAATATCATATATTGATAATGATTTTTCTAATCTAGAATCCGATATATTTTCTACAGTAAATGGTTCTTCTCTGGGAGATACAGGGCAGAGTCTCACATTGGATGATAATTATGCATATATCGTTATGAATGTTTCCAATATAGTTCAAATTGTTGATCGGTATACTTTTGAGCACATTCATACAATTGAGGAGGGATTAAGTAATCCACGGTATCTTACTTTGGTAGACGAGAAGATATATGTTACCAATTGGGGAGATGCCTCTAATGATACAGATGATTATATCGCTATATATAATGCAAGTACCTATGAATCTACTGGAACAATTAGTGTAGGAGAAGGGCCTGAAAAGATTATTAATGATAATAATAAACTATATGTAGCTTTACAGGGCGGCTATAATTATAATAATAAGATTGTGATTATAGATCCTATTTCCAATACTGTGGAAGTAAGTATAGAAATTGGTGATTCTCCTAATGCAATAGAGATATCAGATGGCTTCTTGTGGGTAATGTCTGGAGGAGTACCCGGTTATGCTCAAGGAGTTGGTGAAACAGCTGGCAGTATTTCTAAAATAGACTTATCAAATAATGAAATAACAGAAGAGTTGATTTTTCCAAATACCACAGATCATCCTTCAAATTTTGAAATTGAAGATGATACTATTTATTATACTCTCAATGGATCTGTTTACTCTATGGAAGAATCTGCTACAGAGTTACCTGAGGAGAGTCTTTTTACTTTTACTGATATTACTTCTTTTTACGGATTTGAAATCGAGGATGGATATTTATATACTGGCGATGCAGGAGATTATAGCTCAAATGGTGTGGTAAGAATATATAATTTTGAAGGAGAAATAATTTCACAATTTGATTCCGGAGGCGTAAGCCCAAACGGTTTCTACTTTACCGATTAAAAACTGTTTTTTTTGTTTATTCAAATTTGAATAAAAAAGCCCCGTTTCACAACTGAATCGGGGCTTTGCATTAAATATACTTTTAAAATTACTGCTTAAATTCAGCAGCTTTTTTCCTTATTTCTTCAGGAATTTCGTCTATATACATTCTTTGGTAATCTACATCGGTATCTCCACGCTCACCAATTTTAGTAAATCTGGAATCGTAAGAAACCGCAGGAATTGCCATTCTATTACCGGTAATATCGGCAAGAGCTGCAGCAAGAAGTGGTTCTTCTGGCTCACCTAATGGCAAAAGATTTACAATATCTTCTTCAGCTTCAATATCTGGAACTAAACCTTCTTCATAATATGCATCTTCATTCGCATTTTTAGATTCATAAATAAGTGGTTGAATTACATATTTATGATTCGGATTTCGGTTTTGACGTAAAAAATTTGGAGAATCATATAATGGGGCCGCCGCCTGGAATTTCCCTACTGTACCTTCTCCAACGTGAACTACTTCAATATAGGGAGCTAGACCATTCATTACTAATTCACTGGCAGAAGCTGTAGAACCTGTACCTATTATATATACTTTACTAAGTCCAAGGCTGTTTATCGCTTCTTCTGTTCTAATTTTATCATTAAACCTATCTACCAACTCTTCTTCGGTAAATTGACTTTGTAATAGAGCGTTCCAGGTTTGTTTAGAGAAAATTTCGCCTTTAAACTGCCCGGTAATCATACTGGAAAGATCTACCGCACTTTCTACAGAACCACCGCCGTTGTACCTAAGATCTAAAACCAATTCGTCTATACCTTCAGCTTTTAAAGCTCCAAAAGCAGCGTTTAATTCATCATCAAAATCGGCGGTAAAACTATTATACATAATGTAGCCAACACTTATTCCATCTACTTCTACTACTTTAGATAAAAGAACCGGATTTTCGGTAATTTCTATTCTGTTTAGTGCTATGGTTTCATCGGTATTACTAATAATATTATCGTTAATTTCAGCTACTGTAATTTCATAGCCATCTCTTCCTAAAAGAGATTGATAATTATCAAGGTTCATGGTTTCCCCATCAATATCGGTAAAAAGAGTACCACGAGTAACGCCGGCTTCATCGGCAGGACTATTTGGTATCACATACCGTACATAGGCTAAAACTCCATTACTGCCAAATCTTACCAATCCATAATCCATTCCGGTTGTAGTTTGAATTCCAGCTTGATTATTTTCCAAAATAGTATAATCATCTATAATAAAGCTAAAACGATCTTTTGGCGCAGGAACTTTTAATCCGTTATTAAAAAGATCTTCGGGAGAATCAAAACTAGCCAGCCATTCATTTTTATCGGCTTCAGAATCAAAATAATTCTCACCTAATTCTGGAACATCGGCTTCATATACATAGTAGATGCTCATTGCATCATATAAATAATTTTCGATTTCTAAATTAGGAGTTTCCCCCGGCTTTTCGCCTCCTGGTTCAACCGGGAAGCGTTCGTCATCACTGTCTTTGGAGCAACTGCTCAAGACTCCTGTAGCCAGGAATAAAAGTAAAATTAGTTTATTAATCTTCATAAAGTTAAGTTTGTTTTAGATTGCTAAAAATACCCACATTAAATTAAATTCAAAATCCTATTGTAACAAATATTACCGCTAATCGTTTTAAAGGTAAGAAGGTTATTAAACCAACCATACATGAAACAACAAGCCTTCCTGGAAAAAATTAACCCGGTGAAAGATAAAATGTACCGGCTTGCATTGAGACTGCTTATTTCTAAAGAAGCTGCAGAAGATGCTACCCAGGAAGTAATCTATAAACTATGGGCTCGAAAGGACAAACTCAAGGATTATACCAATGTTGAAGCTTTTGCAATGACTACAACAAAAAACTATTGTTTAGATGAATTAAAAGCTAAAAAGAATAATAATTTAAGAATTGTTCATCAGAATTATGAGAATAATTCAATTTCGCTCCAAAGAGAACTGGAGGTTAAAGATGAAATGCTGTGGATAGACCAAATTTTAAATGAGTTGCCAGAACAGCAAAAAATTGTCTTTCAGCTTAGGGATATTGAGCAATTGGAATTTGACGAGATTATTGAAATTACTAAAATGAAGGCTACGGCCATTCGGGTAGCCTTATCTAGAGCTAGGAAAAAAATAAGAGAAAGCTTAACAAACAAGCATAATTATGGAATTACAAAAAATTAGAGAATTACTGGAAAAATATGATGCCGGTGAAACATCTCTGGCTGAAGAAAATGCACTTCGGGAATATTTTCAAAAAAATGAGGTGCCGGCCGATTTAAAAAGTTATGGGTTATTATTTTCTTTTTCAGAAAAAACCAGAACACAAAAAATGCAGCGGGAAGTAGAACTTCCGTCGCAAGCAAAGGGGAATAAATACTTTTGGACAGCCATAGCGGCAAGTATAATTGTAATAGTGGGACTTTTCTTTTTTCAGAATAAACCTACGGAAATGAATCATAGTGATCTTGGTACAGTTCAGGATAAAGAGGAGGCTTTGCAAAAAAGCATGGAAGCTTTAAAAATGGTTTCCGAATTAATGAATGAAGGGAAAGAAGACCTTATATACCTAAAAGAATTTAATAACACCAAAGATAAATTTATAAAAACCGAATAATATGAAAAAGATAGCAATAGTTATTATTATTGGCCTTTTACCAGTAATAACGCAAGCCCAGTCGTTTGCCAAGTATGAAAATATGAAGGATGTTGATGCGATGGTAATGACCAGCAAGATGTTTAAAATGCTTGCAAAAGTAGATTTAAGCGAAGATAACCCAGAAGCCAGGGAATACCTGAAACTCATTGAAAATCTTGATGAAATTAAGATGTTTACCAGCACCACGGCTTCAGTGCGAAATGAAATGCAAAAAGATGTTGAGCGTTATTTAAACTCAAATTCTTTAGAGCAGTTAATGCGAGTAAACGAAGATGGGAAAAATATTAGGTTTTATTCTAAAGGAGGAAAAAACGATAATTATGTAAGCGAGCTGTTTATGTTTATGGAAGGTGAAAAAGAAGGTGAACTAATTTCTGTTATTTTGAGTATTACCGGAGAAATAGACCTTTCGCAATTATCGCGCTTAACATCAGACCTTAAAATACCAGGTGCTGAAGAGCTTAAAAATGTAGAAAATAAATCTTAGATCAACTTAAAATCAATATAAAATGAAATCAATAAAAATTTTAGGCCTGGCACTGGCGGCTGCAGCCTTTGTTTCGTGTGCGAACGAGCCGAGTTTGCAGGAGTATTATGTAGAAAATCAGCAGGACAATAAGTTCATCGCTTTAGATGTACCTACCAGTATGTTTACCAACGCTGATGCCCTGGACGAAAATCAAAGAGCTACGCTGGAAAGTGTGAAGAAAATTAATGTTTTGGCTTTGCCGGTTAAGGAAAGCAAAGAGGAATATGAAGCCGAAAAAGCTAAACTAAGTAGTATTTTGCAGGATGAGAAGTACCAGCTATTAATGAAATATGGCTCAAACGATCGTAAAGCAGAAATTTATTTTACCGGAGACGAAGAGGCCATAGACGAAATTATTGTTTACGGGTATGATGATACCAAAGGAGTGGGAGTAGCTCGTGTATTAGGTGAAGATATGAATCCGCAGAAATTGATGGAACTTATGAAATCGCTTGAAAAAGGAGACGTAGATGTAGACGGTTTAAAAGGAATTACCGGTATGTTTAAAACAGAAATTGAAGAATAGTTTTTTAGTTGAAACTATTATAGAGGTTGTTTGAAAATTCAAACAACCTCTTTTTAATTTAAATACCCGTGTAATTTTGCGGGGTTATTTTTTTAAGTTCCTCTTTTACTGCATCAGAAACCTCTAAGGCTTCAATAAAATCGGCGATACTCTTTTTATTGATCTTTTCGTTAGTTCTGGTAAGACCTTTAAGCGTTTCATATGGATTTTTAAATCCTTCGCGGCGTAATATAGTTTGAATAGCTTCAGCAACAACCGCCCAATTAGCTTCAAGATCAGCATTTAGTTTTTCTTCATTCAGCAATAATTTATCCAGTCCTTTTAAGGTACTTTTAAAAGCAATACTTGTGTGCCCCATGGGTACGCCAATATTTCTTAGAACCGTACTATCAGTAAGATCTCTTTGCAGACGGCTAAGTGGTAATTTCGCTGAAAGGTGTTCAAAAATAGCATTGGCAATTCCTAAATTTCCTTCACTATTTTCAAAATCTATCGGATTCACCTTATGAGGCATTGCCGAAGAACCTATTTCACCTTTTTTGATCTTTTGCTTAAAATAATCCATAGAAACATAGGTCCAGATATCACGATCTAAATCTATTAAAATGGTGTTTATTCTTTTTAAGCCATCAAATAGCCCAGCCATATGGTCGTAATGCTCAATTTGAGTGGTTGGGAAAGAATGGTGTAACCCTAATTTTTCCTGGACAAAATTAGTTCCAAATTCTTTCCAGTCGGTATTTGGGTAAGCAACTTTATGAGCGTTAAAGTTACCAGTGGCTCCGCCAAATTTGGCGGCGTGTGGAACTTTATTTAAAAGATCTAATTGAGCTTCTAAACGCGTGATAAAAACTTCTATTTCTTTACCTAAACGAGTAGGGGAAGCCGGTTGCCCGTGAGTTCTTGCCAATAAAGGGACATTTGCCCAATCCTGGGAAAGCTGCGTGAGTTTAGAAATTATTTGTTCTATTTCAGGAATATACTCGGCTTCAATTGCATCTTTTAAACTTAATGGAACCGCGGTATTGTTGATGTCCTGTGAGGTTAATCCGAAATGGATAAATTCTTTATAAGCTTCCAGGCCTAATTGATCAAACTTATTTTTTATAAGATATTCTACCGCCTTTACATCGTGATTGGTAGTTTTTTCAATCTCTTTTACCGCCTGTGCATCAATCGTAGTGAAGTTTTCATAAATGGTGCGCAAATCACTAAAAACCGAATGATCTACATCTTTAAGCTGGGGTAGTGGTAATTCGCAAAGCGCAATAAAATATTCAACTTCAACCTTTACACGATATTTTATTAGGGCTTCTTCGCTAAAATACTGCGAGAGCTGTTTGGTTTTGGAATGATATCTTCCATCTATTGGAGAAATGGCGGTTAGCGGTGTCATGTATTTGATTTAGAAATTAAAAGCCGTAAATATACTGCTTCCAAATAATCTTTAAAACCGCTGTAGCATTTCTTTTTCTATGAATAGTAGGAAATTTTATGCTGAATTCTTTAATTCCTTTACCAGCTGAGGAACGCCAATGGAAGCTTTTTCTGCAATAATATGAAGATTCCCTTTTTCCTGAATATTAGGTTTCGGGTCTATAAAATAAATGGGAATTCCTTCGGGCGCAAAATCTACCAGGCCTGCTGCCGGGTAGACCTGCATTGAGGTTCCTATAATCATAAGTATTTCGGCTTCAGCTACAATTTCCATAGCTTTCTCAAACATAGGCACCGCTTCTCCAAACCAAACAACGTGGGGCCTAAGCTGATATTTAAATTCGCAGAAATCTCCGGGGTTAATATCCTGTTTCCAATCTAGTACAAGATTTTCATTAAAAGTGCTTCTGGCTTTCAATAGCTCGCCGTGCAAATGGGTAACTTTTGTACTGCCGGCCCTTTCGTGAAGATCGTCTATGTTTTGAGTAATTATTTCTACGTCAAATTCTTTTTCAAGTTCAGCCAGTGCAGTATGCGCAGCATTAGGGTCTACCGTTAATAATTGCCGGCGACGTTGATTATAAAACTCTAAAACCCTTTTTTGATCTTTTTCCCAACCAATAGGCGATGCAATTTCCATAACATCGTGGCCTTCCCAAAGGCCATCGGCATCCCGGAACGTTTTAATTCCACTTTCGGCACTCACCCCGGCACCGGTTAAAACCACTATTTTTTTCATATTAACATAGTTTGGGTGCTATTTTTATAAACCTTAACATCCGTTAAATCCAGCTCCCTCGTATCTATCTATAGATTTGATAACGTAAAAAGCATTTTGTTGCTTTTTCTTATCTCTAATTTACTAATAACTTAAAAATTTTAAACTTATGAAAAAATTCTTACTTGCTATTTTTATAGCACTACCGTTTATGTTTATGAGCTGCAGCAGCGATGATGATGCAGTAGACCCCGATGGAGGGGGCGATGATTTTGAAGGGGAAACAAAATCCTTTCAACTTTACTCCGTTGCCGATCCTTCAATTTCAGGTACAGCTACATTTATGGAAAATGAAGATAACAGTACCACCGTTGAGCTTGAATTAGACGGAACTCCAGATGGAGGAATGCACCCAGCACATATTCATTATAATACCGCTGCAGAAGGTGGAGATATTGCAGTTTCTTTTGAACCAGTAGATGGATCTACCGGAATGAGTACAACTACTTTCTCTACACTAGATGATGGAACAAGTATTACTTATGAAGAAGCTATAAATTTTGATGGATATATCAATGTTCACATAAGTGCTGACGATCTTGGTACTTTGGTTGCCCAGGGAGATATCGGTCAAAATGAACTTACCGGAGAATCTAAAAACTATATGCTTGAAGAAAGAGCTATAGAAGGAATTTCTGGAAATATAATGTTTGAAGAAAGAGTAAATGGTGAAGCTTTAGCAACCATTATGCTTGATGGCACTCCAGACGATGGTGAGCATCCCGCCCACATTCATATGGGATCTGTTGTAGAAGCACCGGGAGATATTGCTTTTACTTTTACACCAGTGAACGGAGCGACCGGAATGAGTAAAACCAATGTTGCGGAATTAAACGATGGTACTGCATTTTTATATAACGATATACTTAATTATGATGGTTATGTAAATGTTCACCTAAGCGCAGATGAACTTGGAACACTTGTAGCTCAAAACGATATAGGTGGTAATGAACTTACTGGCGAAACTAAATCTTACGAGCTTGATGAAAGAGCTGTTGAAGGAATTAGTGGAACGGTAATGTTTGAAGAACGTATGAGTGGTGCTGCCCTGGCGACTATTATGATAGATAATACTCCTGAAGATGGAATGCACCCTGCACATATTCATATGGGCTCATTTACTGAAGGCCCAGGCGATATAGCTTTCACTTTTAATCCGGTAAACGGAGCAACCGGAATGAGTATGACCCAGGTAGAAATGTTAGACGACGATACCGAATTTGGATACGAAGAAGTATTGAATTATGATGGTTACGTTAACGTTCACCTAAGTGCAGAAGATTTGGCTACTGTTGTTGCCCAGGGAGATATAGGAGCAAATGAATTAACCGGAGAAAGCAAAGCTTACCAATTAGGAGAAAGAGCTGTTGAAGGAATTAGTGGTTCTGTAATTTTTGAAGAAAGAATGAGTGGAGAAGCCCTGGCAACTATTATGCTAGAGGGAACTCCAGAAGACGGAATGCACCCTGCTCACATCCATATGGGAACTGCCGCTGAAGGTGGCGATATAGCTTTCACTTTTAATCCGGTAAATGGAGCTACCGGAATGAGTATGACTCACGTTGGGATGCTTGATGATGATACCGAATTTGGTTACGAAGATGTATTAAATTATGACGGTTATGTAAACGTTCATTTAAGTGCAGATCAACTTGGAGTTATTGTAGCTCAGGGTGATATAGGTCAGAATGAACTAACCGGCGAATCTGCTTCTTATGATTTAGGAAGTGTAGATGTTGATGGAATAATGGGAACTGCAATGTTTGAAGAACGTGTAAACGGCGAAACTTTGGTTACTATTATCTTAGATGGGACTCCTGATGGTGGAGAACACCCTGCACATATCCACGTTGGTTCTGTTGAAGATGCACCAGGAGATATTGCCATCTCTCTAAATGCAGTTGATGGTGATACCGGAATGAGTATGACCAATGTTTCAGCTTTTGACGGGGAAGATGCAGATATGATAGATTATAATGGGCTTTTAGAATATAACGGTTATCTAAATGTGCACTTAAATGCTGAAGATTTAGAGACGCTTGTAGCTCAAGGTAATGTTGGTTCTAATTCTTAGAACTTAAATGTTGATGTTAGAGTGAAAAACCCGGTTTCAATGAGGCCGGGTTTTTTTGTATTCATTTTTAAACTTTTTATGAATTATAATTTTAATTTTTTTCAGTTGAAAATTTTAAAAAATATTCTCGCGAAAACGCTCCACTTCAAGTGGGGTTTTATAATTTTAGCCCATGCAAAAAACCAGTCTTCTAGAACATCTTGAAACATTTCTTACACCACGACGAATTGCTTTATTCAATAAGGTGATTGCAGAACGAACCAATCATTTTACGGTTGCAACCCAAGATGTTTATCAATTACATAATACCAGTGCGGTAATTAGAAGTTGTGAGGTTTTTGGAATTCAGAATATTCACGTAATAGAAGAACGCAAGCCTAAACGAATTGACCGAGAGATTGCGATGGGCGCCCAAAAATGGGTAGATGTTAACAGGTATTCCACTTCAAAAGAATGCATACAAGAATTACGAGAAAAAGGCTATCAAATTGTAGCCACCACACCGTATGGAGAAAGCACTGCCCTTAAAGATTTTGATATAGAAAAACCTTCGGCTATTTTCTTCGGAACCGAAAAAGATGGTTTAAGCGATGAAATTTTGAATGAAGCCGATTGCAGGTTAAATATTCCGATGTTTGGTTTTACTGAAAGTCTTAATATTTCGGTTTCTGCAGCTATTATTTTACAGAGCATTACTTCAAGACTAAAAAGTAGTGAAATTAACTGGCAACTTTCTGAAGAAGATAAAATTAAGCTGAAATATGAATGGCTAAAAAAATGTATTAAAAATTCAAATTCAATTATAGCGCAATTCAACACAGAAAATCCTTAAATTAGTTAAATATTTTTTTCTAATGACCCTCTTTTTTTACCTACTTATAGCGTTTATCACTTTTATAGCTTTTCTGCACGCCTGGGCAAAGAAAAGGTATGACATTAGCCGAACAATGGTGATCAATGCTCCGAGAGACGTGGTTTTTAGCTATGTACGGCAATTAAAGAAACATCCGCTTTGGGTGCCCTGGTTTGCAAAACATCCTGAAGCAGTTTTAAAACATAAAGGTGAGGATGGAAAATTAGGAGCGGCTATTTACTGGAAAAGTAAGAATAACGAAATAGGGGAAGGGCTTCAAAAAATTATAAAAGTAAAACACCCAAGAGTTTTTGAGACTCGCGTGCTTTTTGTAAAACCGGTAAAAGTGAGTATGCTTACTTATTTTGCAGCAAAAGAACTGGAACCGGGAAAATCTAAAGTAGTTTGGGGAATTCGCGGTAATTTACCGTTTCCACTTTCAGTAATAAGTTTGTTTTATAGTGCCGATAAATTAATGGGCCAGGATCTCGAAAAAGGCCTAATTAGTTTAAAAACCACTATGGAAAAAGGAGTAAGGGTTTAGTTTCTTTGTAAAACCCTGTATTCTTCGTAGCAACCACTTAAAGCGTCTAAAATTTGCAAATCGTTTGCCGATCTTAAAAAATCTTTAGAATAGCTACAGCGCTGTAAGATTTCATCAATTTCTACTTTATTGATTGGAAGAAGTGCGATAAGAGTTTCCCTGTCAAATTTATTACGTAGAAGTGTTCTTATTTCATCATCTTCTTTCATTTGCCTTAATTTTCGCATTTGCTTTGGTTTCTTCCCAAAAATATTATGCATCAAATCGGCAGGATTAAAAATAGCTCCCAAAGTACGGGAAACCGCACTGGCAGAATTATCTCCGCCTTCGTAACCGGCATTTAAGCCCGAGATGCTATAGCGGTTATTCTCATAAATAGGAATGTTCCTGGCATCAATCTCTAAATATCCGGTAAGAGTAACCGGTTTTAAAACCACTTCTTCTAAAGCAATTCCCAACTCGGTCATTTTAACCTTTACATTTCCATATTTAAGCCAGTCGTTGGTAACCCTAACTTTTATAGGTCTAAATCCAAGATAAGAAAAATAGAGAGTATCGTTAACTGTGGCCTGTAATTCAAAGGATCCGTCTTCTTCACTAACGGCACCTTTAACCTGGTTTAGGTTTACAATATGAACTTTTTCAATAGGTTTATCGTCGGCAGCGTTCATAACGGTTCCCGATACAACATCCTGTGAAAATGCCTGAAAAGCTAAAAAAAGTAATAAAAAGGTAAAAAGGAATTTCTTCATAACAATTGGCGCCTAAATTATAAAATACTTATAAAAAACAATGCCATA
Organism: Salegentibacter sp. UBA1130; assembly: GCF_002311535.1. NCBI lineage: Bacteria > Pseudomonadati > Bacteroidota > Flavobacteriia > Flavobacteriales > Flavobacteriaceae > Salegentibacter > Salegentibacter sp. UBA1130. The sequence continues at coordinate 49,499 of NZ_DCAP01000021.1, forward strand.
ATTGAAAATTTAGGCGCCAGATGTGAATTTAATTTTTGCTCCGTCTTCTTTTAATAGAGCTTTCTATGTTTTTGCTTCGGTTTCCAGATTTTTTTCCTTTTCCAGAACCACCTTTAAAATCGTCTGAACGTCTACGTCCACCTCCTTTAAAGTCAGGTTTGCCACCGCCTTTGTTAAATTTACCGCCTTTTCGGCCGCCACCGCCGCCGCGTTTTCCACGTCCGCCGGTATCAGTAGTTTCTTCAACATTAATATATCTACCCTGATGTTTAAAGTCTTTAAAGGTGCTTAAAACAGTTTCGGTATTTTTTGCATCGGTATTAAAGAAAGAGAAGCTGTCTTTAACATCAACTTTATAAACATCGTCACGGCCAAGATCTAAAGTAGCCTTAAGGAAGTCCTTTAAGCTCATCCAGTCAAAATCATCTTTTGCACCTACATTTATAAAGTAACGTGTAGAATCTCCAGAACCACCACCATCTGCAGGAGCGGAAGGAGAACTTAAACCTTCAGAATTTTTATAATAATTGAAGAAACGAGTAAATTCTACAGAAAAGAATTTCTTAATAAGCTCTTCTTTGGTAAAATCTTCTAATACCTCATTAATTCCCGGTAGATACGCATCTATATCGTGATTAATCTTGGTTTCTTTAATATCGTTTGCAAGGTGAAACAGCTGCACACGGCAAATTTCCATTCCGTCTGGAATATCTTTTTGCTCAAATTTCTGCTGAATAATACGCTCAATACTTTTAATTTTACGCATTTCACTTTTGGTAACAATAACCATAGAAACTCCGCTCTTGCCAGCACGACCGGTACGGCCACTACGGTGAGTATACGTTTCAATCTCATCGGGTAACTGGTAGTTGATTACGTGAGTAATATCGTCTACATCAATTCCACGTGCAGCAACATCTGTAGCTACCAACATTTGGATTTGCTTGTTTCTAAAACTTTTCATCACCAAATCACGTTGATTCTGGCTAAGGTCACCGTGCAAAGCTGCAGCGCTATAACCGTCCTCAATAAGTTTTTCAGCTACTTTTTGAGTATCTCTTTTTGTTCGGCAAAAAATTACTGAAAAGATATCTGGATTGGCATCTGCCAGTCTTTTTAAAGCTTCGTAACGTTGTCTTGAATTTACCAGGTAAAACTCGTGGGAAACATTAGATGTTCCCTGGTTTTTAGATCCTACGGTAATTTCAATAGGAGTACGCATAAATTTCTTGGCAATTGTTGCAACTTCTTTAGGCATAGTGGCAGAAAATAACCAAGTATGCTTTTCTTTTGGAGTATGAGAAAGAATTGCTTTAATGTCTTCAAAGAAGCCCATATTAAGCATTTCATCGGCTTCATCTAAAACACAGTATTCTATTTTAGAAATATCTACAAGATTACGATTAATCATATCTTGCATACGTCCCGGTGTTGCCACAATAATTTGAGCTCCACGTTCAATTTGTCTGGCCTGGTCTGTAATGCTGGCACCACCATAAATAGCAACCGGATTAAGACCTTTTTCAAACTTCGAGTAATTCTTTAATTCGTTGGTAATTTGCAGGCAAAGTTCACGTGTTGGTGAAAGAATTAATGCCTGGGTATGTTTTTTACTTACGTTTATTTTCTGGATAAGCGGGAATCCAAAAGCAGCTGTCTTTCCTGTACCGGTTTGGGCCAATGCCACCATATCGGTATCTTCGTTTAGTAAAACAGGAATCGCTTTTTCCTGTATCTCACTTGGGCTTGTAAAACCCATTTCTTCGACTGCTTTAAGAATAGAAGGGTTTAAACCTAATTGTTCAAATTTGTTCATATAAAAAATTAAATAAGCGGCAAAGGTACGGCTTACATAGCAATATACACCTATCTAGTTCTTTTATTTTGAAAGATAGGCGATTAGCTCTCTAAAGGCTTTTCCACGATGACTTATTTCTGATTTTTCACCAAGGCTCATTTCGGCAAAAGTCTTTTCAAAATCATTTGGTTTAAATACAGGATCATAACCAAAACCCTTTTCCCCGCGTATTTCTTTTATAATTTCGCCTTTGCAAATTCCGGTAAAGAGGTTTTGCCTGTCGTTTAAATTTAAAGCAATGGTAGTTTTAAATTGAGCGTTTCGGTTTTCTTTATTTTCCAACTCGCTTAGTAATTTTCTCACATTTGCGGCATCATCCTTATTTTCTCCTGCGAAACGAGCAGAGTAAACCCCGGGTTTTCCATTTAGCGCTTCAACTTCCAGCCCGGTATCATCTGCAAAACAATCGTAACCGTATCGGTTTTTAACATATTCTGCTTTTAAAATTGCATTACCTTCAATAGTATCGGCAGTTTCGGGAATATCTTCCTCACAACCAATATCGTCCAAAGACAGTAGTTTGATGTAATGTGGCAAAAGTGCCTTAATTTCAATTAGCTTATTTTTATTATGCGTAGCGAATACAAGTTCCATAGATTGGGTTTTAGCGGTGGTGGTAGGGTTCGTTTTTCAAAATAGTGAAAGCACGGTATAATTGTTCGGTAAAAAATAAGCGAACCATTTGGTGAGAGAATGTCATTTGTGAGAGTGCTACTTTAGAATTGGCTCTTTGGTAAACCGCTTCAGAAAAACCATAAGGCCCGCCAATTACAAAAATAAGTTGCTTGAGCCCACTGTTTAATCTTTTCTGAATGTATACTGAAAATTTTTCTGAAGAAAATTCTTTTCCATTTTCATCTAAAAGCACCAGGTAATCTGAATTCTGAACTTTTGCCAGTATTAATTCCCCTTCTTTTTCCTTTTGTTGATTTTCATCAAGGTTTTTCGTCTTTTTAAGATCGGGAATAATTTCAATTTCAAATTTATTATAAAACTGAAGTCGTTTTTTATAAACTTCAATAAGCTGTTTAAGCTCCCTGTTATCGGTCTTTCCTATGCAGAGTAATTTTATGGTCATTCGGTATATTTAACGCAGACTTTGCTACATTTACAAAAATAAGTATTGCAAATGATCTCAAAAGAACAATTTGAAAAAGAAATAGACCTAATTATTGAAAATGCGCTTAGAGAAGACGTTGGAGAAGGTGATCATAGCTCTCTGGCCTGTATTCCTGAAGAAGCTATAGGAAAAGCTAAACTCCTGGTGAAAGATAAAGGAATTCTGGCAGGAGTAGATTTTGCCCTGCAGGTTTTTGATAAAGTAGACCCTGAGTTAAAAGTTGAAGTTTTACTCAAAGACGGTAAAACAATACAAAGGGGAGATGTGGCTTTTTTTGTAGAAGGGAGTTCACAATCAATTTTAAAGGCCGAAAGATTAGTATTAAACGCTATGCAGAGAATGAGCGCCATAGCTACCAAAACAAATACTTTTGTTCAAAAACTGGAAGGTACTAACACTAAAATTTTGGATACCCGAAAAACCACTCCAGGGATTAGAGCGCTGGAAAAATGGTCAGTAAAAATTGGGGGAGGGGAGAATCATAGGTTTGCTTTGTATGATATGATCATGTTAAAGGATAATCATATAGATTTTGCCGGCGGAATTTCTAAAGCAATTAACAAGACTAAAGATTACCTTAAGAGCAATAAACTTGATCTTAAAATAATTGTTGAAGCGAGAAATTTAAAGGAAATTGAAGAAATTCTAGAAAACGAAGGTGTTCACCGTATTTTAATAGATAACTTTAATTATGAAGATACCCGTAGAGCGGTGAAACTTATTAATGGTAAATGCCAAACAGAATCCAGCGGAGGAATTACCCTGGATACCGCGCGTAAATATGCAGAATGCGGCGTAGATTATATTTCCAGTGGTGCGTTAACGCATTCGGTTTATAACTTAGATCTTAGCTTAAAAGCAATATAAGGTATGGCTCCAAAAAAAGCCTTTCTGTCTAAATTAGAACAATTTTCAAATTGGTGGGAGAGAAAGACCAGGGCTATAATTTTGCCCGGCTTTGATGGCCTATCGCTTTACGATCTTTGGGAAATTTATTCGGGAGGAATTATTAAAGGAACCTTTTCTACCAGGGCAAGTGCCATTGCATTTAGTTTTTTTATGGCGCTGTTTCCGTTCTTGCTGTTTATGCTTAACCTAATTCCCTATATCCAATTTATAGACGATTTCCAGCTGCAGTTCCTGCTTTTTATGGAATCTTTATTACCGCCAGATACCCAGGAATATTTTAACGATATTTTGCTAGATATTGCCAATACCCCCAGGGGTGGACTACTTTCTATCGCTTTTCTTGTTTCCATATTTTTAATGACCAATGGAATAAACGCGATTTTTACCGGGTTTGAATTTTCTTATCATACCAACGCCAACAGGTCTATAATTAGACAATACTTGGTAGCCGTGGGAATATCCCTTATTATGGCATTGTTGTTGCTTCTTACCATTATACTGGTAGTCTATTTAACTTATGCAATGGACGATTTAAAGGAGTTAGGCCTGGCAACAGATGGAGGCGCTGCCATTGTAAAATATGTTGGGTTTGTTTTACTAATTTATATTGTAGTGGCCATGTTGTATTATTTTGGCACTAAAGAAGCCAGGCAGGCAAGATTCTTTTCTATAGGAGCTCTTTTTACTACTTTATTAATAATTATAACTACTTATTTCTTTGGGTTGTATATAGAAAACTTTTCAGCGTATAACGAATTATATGGTTCTATAGGGGCATTGCTAATTTTAATGGTGTATATCTGGTTAAATTCTAATATATTGCTCTTAGGATTTGAATTAAATGCTTCTTTAATAAAAATGAAGAAAAAAATTAAATAACTTAACAACCTAAAACCACATTAAAAATGAAAAAATTAATAGTTGTATTAATAGCCGTTTTCGGCTTAAATTTAACTTCAGCACAAACCGAAATTGGAGGTGCTACTTTACCTGCTACTTTAGAATATGGCTCTGAAACAATGACGCTGAACGGCGCCGGAGTTAGAGAAAAGTTTTGGATGGATATGTATGCCGGCGGACTTTACCTTAAAAATAAATCTGGAAATGCTTCTGAAATAATGAATAAAGATGAAGCTATGGCAATAAGATTGCACATAGTTTCAAAAATGATTACCAGCGACCGAATGATTGACGCAGTTACTGAAGGTTTTGAAAGCTCAACCGGTGGAAATACAGCCCCAATTTCAGCAGAAATAAAAAAGTTCATCAGCTTTTTTAAAGATGAAATAAATAAAGAAGATGTTTTTGATATCGTTTATTTGCCATCAAGAGGTTCAGTAATTTATAAAAATGAAAAAGAAAGTGGCTCAATTGAAGGAATGGAGTTTAAAAAGGCTTTATTTGGAATATGGCTTTCTAATGAACCCGCAGATGATGACCTTAAAGAAGGTATGCTGGGTAAACAATAAAACAATAAGATAATGACAACCAAATTCAACTTAATTAACCTACTACTTTTTGGATTTATCCTGATTTCCTCAGGAGTCCACGCGCAAGGGGTATTTGGTAAATGGAAGGTAGTAAACGATGCCGGCCGTGTGAATTCTATAATAGAGATTTACGAAGAAGACGATGCAGTTCACGGTAAAGTGATAAAGATTACCAAAGAAGAAGATCGTGACCAAAAATGTACCGAGTGCCCGGGAGAGCTTAAAAATAAACCTATAGAGGGCCTAAATGTGATTCGTGACTTTATAAAAGATGGTGATGAATATATAGATGGAACTTTAATAGACCCGAAGTCCGGGAAAGAATATAAAGGTAAAATTTGGGTTGATGAAAAAAATCCCGATAAACTAAATGTTAGAGGTTATATCGCTTTTTTCTACAAAACGAAAATTTGGGAAAGAGCAGAATAAAACTTTCTAAAATTTAAAACACTAAAAACCATTCTTATTTAAGGATGGTTTTTATTTTTGATTAAACTTTCAATTTCCATATGGCCTATTTTATAGATGTAATTTTGCCGTTGCCGTTACAAAAACGCTTCACGTATTCAATAAGCAAAGCTGAAGCCGATTTTTTGGAAGAAGGAATGCGAGTTGCAGTTCCCTTTGGAAAATCAAAAGTGTATACCGCTATTGTTGGGAAAATTCATCAAAATCCGCCGCAGCTTTACGAGGCTAAACCTATTAACCAGATTCTAGATAAGAATCCGTTGGTTACAGCACATCAACTAAAATTCTGGGCCTGGATTGCTTCTTATTATATGTGTGCCGAAGGCGATGTTCTTAAAGCTGCTTTACCCGGTGCGTTTTTACTGGAAAGTGAAAGTATTGTACAGCTAATTAAAGATGCTGAATTTGATGAAAATCAGCTTAAAGATGAAGAGTTTTTAGTGATTGAAGCTTTGCAGCGACAGTCCTCGGTGAAAATTCAGGAAGTGATGAAAATCCTGGATAAAAAAGCAGTATTACCGGTAATAAATGCCCTGGTAGAAAAAGGTTTGGTGGTTCTTAACCAAGAAATTTATGAGCAGTATAAGCCGAAGAAAATACGCTTTGTAAAATTGAACCCGGTTTATGATAATGAAACCGAAATGCATCGCCTTCTGGATGATTTAGAAAAAGCACCAAAGCAGAAAGAAGCTTTACTAAGTTTTTTCAGTATTAAAGCACAACATAAAAAGCCATTAAAAGTAAAAGATTTAAGCGCAAAATCAGGGGTTTCAGCAGCGATTATAAAGAGCCTCATCAATAAGAAAATTCTCGAAGAATATTACGAAAAAACCGATAGAGTTACGTTTAATGGCGATGCTTCAGAAACAGGGATTCAGTTAAGTGAAATTCAGCAGAAAGCTTTTTCAGAAATTAAGGCAGGTCTCAAAGAACAGGATGTTTGTTTATTCCACGGAATAACTTCTTCAGGGAAGACTGAAATTTATATCAAACTTATAGAAGAGGTTATTGAGAATGGCCAACAGGCACTTTATGTTTTGCCTGAAATTGCCTTAACCACCCAGTTAATTGAACGTTTGCGAGCTTATTTTGGAGATAAAGTTTTGGTCTATCACAGTAAATATTCGGTAAATGAAAGGGTAGAAGTGTACCGGCATATTTTAGAAGATTCAGAAAAAGCGAGGATAGTGATTGGCGCGCGTTCTTCAATTTTTCTTCCTTTCGCAAATCTCGGCTTAGTGGTGGTAGACGAAGAACACGAAACCTCATTTAAACAATTTGATCCTGCCCCGCGATACCACGCCAGGGATGCGGCCGTGGTTTTGGCGAATTTCTTTAATGCGAAAACTATTTTGGGATCGGCGACTCCTTCTTTAGAATCTTATTTTAACGCACAACATCATAAATATGCTTTGGTAGAATTAAATAGAAGGTATGGTGATGTCCTGGAACCCGAAATGGAAATTGTAGATATAAAAACAAAATATAAAAAGAAGGAGATGAAGGGGCATTTTTCTGATAGAATGCTCGCGGAAATTAAAGAAACCCTGAATGTAGGGGAACAGGTAATTTTATTTCAAAACCGAAGAGGTTTTTCTCCTGTGCTGGAATGTAATACTTGCGGCCACTCTCCGCAATGTCCTAACTGCGATGTAAGTTTGACTTATCACAGCCATAACAACCAGCTACGGTGCCATTATTGCGGCTATCATATTGCAATGCAAAAGAAATGTATGGCTTGCGATAGTTCTGAAATTACCACCAAAGGTTTTGGAACTGAACAAATTGAAACTGAATTAAAAGCCATTTTTCCCGAATATAAAACCGCGAGAATGGACCAGGATACAACCCGTGGAAAATATGCCTACGAAAAATTAATAAATGCTTTTGAACAACAGGAAACAGATATTTTAATTGGAACTCAAATGCTTACCAAAGGTCTCGATTTTAGAAAAGTAAACCTGGTGGGAATTATGAATGCTGATAATTTACTGAATTTCCCTGACTTTAGAGCCCACGAACGCAGTTTCCAGTTGATGCTGCAAGTTGCGGGAAGGGCAGGAAGAACAAAAAAGCGTGGAAAGGTTTTAATTCAAAGTTATAATCCGCATCACCAGATTATTCAGCAGGTTTCAATGGGTGATTATTCGGGGATGTATAAAGACCAATTAGAAGAGCGGTATAATTATAAATACCCGCCCTTTCATCGTTTAATAAGAATTACATTAAAATGTCGTGATTTTTCTAAAACCAATGATGCTGCAGATTGGCTTGCCGCAGGAATGAAAAACGTTTTTAAGGAGAACGTTCTTGGTCCCGAATTCCCGCCCGTAGCCAGAATTAGAAACGAATATTATAAGAATATTTTGCTTAAAATTCCGCAGCAACAATCTTTAGGAAAAACAAAAGAAGTACTGCAAAGAATTATGGGAAGTTTTAATGCTATTGGCGCTTTTAGAAGTGTTAAAGTGGTGATTAATGTAGATCCTATATAATATATAAAGTAATAGGAATAATAAGTTAGAACCCGAAAACAAGTTCAGGTTAACGTTAAAAAAGAAAGTAATACTCTACTGAATCGCACTTAAAGCTTCAACCAGGTTGCTTTTTTTGTGGCGGCTAAGTGGTAATTTCTGTTTATCTATTTCAATATTCTTAGAATTGTATCTCTCAATTTTATCGAGGTTTACTATATAAGATTTATGAGTTCGCAGAAATTTATCATTGGGAAGTTGCTCTTCAAAAGATTTCATGGTAGCGAGAACTACAAAATTTTCTTTCTCGGTAACAAATTTTACGTAATCTCCCAGGGCCTGGATATATTTTAATTTATTGAGGAAAACCTTTCGGTTTTTAAGATTGCTTTTTACAAAAATATAATCTTCATCTTCTGGTGGTGCAGAGATCTGGTGCTTTAATTTGTAAAGATTTATCGCCTTATTCACCGCATTATTAAAGCGTTCTTTAGTTACCGGTTTATGAATATAATCTACGGCATCATAATCAAAAGCTTTAAAAGCATACTGTGTTTTCCCGGTCACAAAGATAATTTGTGGTTTGTTGGGAAGATCGTCAAGAAGTTCAAAACCTGTTAATACAGGCATTTCAATATCAAGAAATATCAAATCTATTTCATTATCGAGCAGGCCGTTTTTAGTTTCAATAGCGTTATTGTACTCGGCAACCAGCTTAAGATTAGCATGGTCTTTTATCAACTTTACGATAGATAATCGTTGTAAGCTGGAATCATCAACAACAATACATTTGAGTAAAATTTCTTCCACAGTAGTTAGGTTAAGTAATAACAATATTAAACATAAAATACTTAAATCACAAGATAAACTTTAAAATCATAGGTGAAATTCCAAGCTTATCTTTCATTTTGTAGTAAGAAATGAAGTGCTTTAACCCTGGTATTAAAATATTCTAATTTTTTATTCCAAAACTGGTTTAATCAAAAATCTAAATATTCTGAAACCTGACTTAAAAATCAAACCTTTTTTCTTTATTAATGCCTCTTTAAATTACTATATGGTAGTTTACTTTTAAGCTTTGATAATAGAAATAATTGAGTTACTTTTGCAGCCAAATAAATTTAAAGTAAATTTTTATGAACACTTATGAAACTGTTTTCATCTTGAATCCCGTTTTATCTGATGAGCAGATAAAGGAGACAGTTCAGAAATACGAAGAATTTCTTGTTTCTAAAGGGGCCGAGATGGTATCGAAAGAAGATTGGGGGCTTAGAAAATTAGCCTATCCAATTCAACACAAAAAAAGCGGGTTTTACCACCTGTTTGAATTCAAAGCTCCAGGAGAGGCTATAGAGCCGTTGGAACTTGCTTTTAGAAGAGACGAGCGTATGATGCGTTATTTAACTGTAAAGTTAGACAAGCACGCTATCGCTTGGGCTGAGAAAAGAAGAAATAGAAGACAACAAGAAAAAGCGTAAGTATGGCTACATCTATTGAACAACAAGCAAAAGGAAAAAAAGACGGAGAGATCAGGTATCTTACTCCTCTTAATATAGAGACCAGTAAAACGAAAAAGTATTGTCGTTTTAAGCGATCTGGAATTAAGTATATAGATTACAAAGATCCAGACTGGTTAATGAGTTTCGTAAACGAGCAGGGAAAATTATTGCCTCGTCGCTTAACAGGAACTTCTTTAAAATACCAAAGAAAAGTGGCTGTTGCTGTGAAAAGAGCACGTCACCTTGCGTTAATGCCATATGTTGGTGATTTACTAAAATAAAAAGAGGCAATTATGGAATTGATACTTAAACAAGACGTAGATAATTTAGGCTTTAAAGATGATGTTGTAAACGTTAAAAACGGTTACGGTAGAAATTATCTTATACCTCAGGGATATGCACATCTTGCAACTCCTTCAGCTAAAAAAGTTTTGGCGGAGACCCTGAAACAAAGAGCTTATAAAGAGCAAAAATTTATCGACGAAGCTAAAAAGCAGGCTGAAAAACTTAATAACGTTGAAGTTAAGTTAACAGCTAAAGCCGGTGCAGGAGACAAATTATTTGGATCTATTACTAACGCTGATTTGGCCGATGCACTTGCTAAAGAAGGCATTGAAATCGATAAGAAATATATAACTATAGCTGGTGGAAACATCAAGAGATTAGGACAGTACGAAGCAACTTTACGTTTTCATCGTGAAGTGATTTCTACTTACAATTTTGATGTTGTAGCTGAAGCTTAATTTATTTTTTTACAAAGTTTAAAAGCCCGCTCCAGTAGTGGGCTTTTCTTATTCTAATGAGACCCTGATTTACAAGTAGCGAAGCTACGCCGTAAATTAGTTGGTCGAATTAATCCAGACGCAGGTCGGGATCTTTATTATCGTCAAGCTGAACTGGTTTCAGCTTCTAACATGTTGGCATTCCAAATATTTAGATTCCGAAATAAATTTAGAATGACGATTTTAAATATATGGAATTTGAAAGTTAATTTTAATTTTTACCAAAATGAAATATTCCAGATTAACCAAAGAGCAGTTTGAAGAAATGAAGCAGGAATTTATTAATTTCCTTGCTACACAATCTATTACTGCAGATGAGTGGGAAGATATTAAAAAGAACAAGCCAAAGGCTGCAGAGCAGGAACTTGATGTTTTTAGCGATCTAATTTGGGAAGGGGTTCTTAATAAAGTAGAATATCTGGAGCACTTTTCTGCAAATCAAATCTATTTATTTCATATTACCGAAGTTACTATTCATCTTATTGCCATTAAAATTGAACATGAAGGAGTAGATCTCACTACCCGAAAAGGCTACAGCTGGCTACAAACTAATTTGCTGGACGAATCTGTGAATATTTATACTTCATCTAAAGCATTAAGTGACGATAGAAATAAAGATATTTTCGCGTTAATAAAGCAAGGAGCCAATATCACAAAGGGTGAGCTTTATAAGTATTTTGATAATATGGTAGAAAGCAAATAAGCTTTTAGAATCCTGGAATAAATTATTAAAAAGGTTAGTATAAGAAAAGGTTGAAAACAGTAAAATTTTAGTTTACTATTTATGCCTTACAAGGGATTAAATTCAATGAAAAATCTCTAATTTTACTACTTACTACTCATACCTAAGCGACTCAATAGGATCCTGCCTGGCTGCTTTGGCGGCGGGATAACTTCCGGCTAAAATGGCTACAAGAATAGTGATTGCAGTAGCCCAGATCATAGCCACCCAGGGCGTGGTAAAGTTAAAGTCGGCTGCGGCAGAAACGGCCATTCCAATTAATATTCCGAAGATAATGCCTACAATTCCACCAATTTGTCCAATTATAAGTGTTTCCATAAAAAATTGGGTAGCTATGGTTTTTCGCTTAGCACCTAAGGCTTTTCTTACTCCAATTTCTCGCGTTCTTTCGGTTACACTCACTAACATAATATTCATTAAAGCGATTGATGAACCAAAAATGGTAATTATAGAAATTATCCAGGCTGCAAAATTAAGATAACTGGTAATAGAAAAAATGCGGTTAATAAGATCGTCACTGCGTTCCATCCCAAAATTATTCTCTTCCATGGGATTCAATTTTCGTATATTCCTGAAGGTTAAAATAGCTTCGTCTTGCGCGCCTTCTAACAATTCCTTATCGTCAACTTTAACGCTTACTGCATAATTTATTTGCGGTTGGGTAAACATAGACCGCGCCAATTGTATAGGCATTAAAACACGTAAATCCTGGTTGTTTCCAAAAGTGGAGCCTTTTGATTCCAGAACCCCAATAACCCTAAATTTTGCTCCTCTAATACTAATAATTTTGTCTATAGGATCTGCACCTTTAAAAAGTCCTTCGGGCTTGGCAAAATCGGCTCCAAGCACTACTACGTTATTATTATTCTGAATATCAAAAATGTTGAATTCACGTCCTGCTTCTACATTTAACCCAGAATTTTCCAGGAAATTTTCGTTCACGCCAATTACACGTACTTCAGGATCGGTTTTTTCATTAATATATTTAACTTCTGCAACAGTAGTTCCTGTAAAGGAAACTGCGGTTTGTGCTTTAGGATATTGAAAATTTTCTTCAAATTTTTTTACTTCCCTATAACTAATTATAGGATTAATTTTTTCAACTTCCCCGCCACCCTGTCGCTGTGAATTGAAGTCGTACCGCTGAATATTAAAAGTATTTGCTCCCATAGAAGCAAAATCGCTGCTAATTGTGTTTTCCAGCGCGGTAACCGCACTTAAAATCCCAACCAGAGCAGTTATCCCAATGGCAATAATTAAAACTGTAAGAATAGTTCTAAGTAGCTGACTTTTAATGGAATTAAAAGCGATGCTTATGTTTTCTTTTAATAACCCGAACATAGAATGTTTTTTCAGTGCTATTTAATTAGACTTCATAAGTAGCAGAATGTTACTTAAAATCTGAAATTTGTTTGGGTTCGGGTAAAATTTAAGATATTTGCAGCAATGTTTCAGCCGGTTTGCGGCGTTAACTTTAAACTAAAAAAGGAAACTATTCCTCAAGATTGTATGGCACAAAAACCTTCTATTCCAAAAGGAACTCGAGATTTTAACCCGGCCGAAGTTGCCAAAAGAAATTATATTTTTGATGTAATTAAAACCGAATTTAAAAAGTTTGGTTTTCAGCCAATAGAGACTCCAAGTTTCGAGAACTCAGATACCCTGATGGGAAAATATGGGGAAGAAGGAGACCGTTTAATTTTTAAAATTCTAAATTCCGGAGATTTTCTTAAAAAAGCAGATAACGAAGCTTATGAAAAAAGAGATAGCTTAAAGATTACTTCTTCAATTAGTGAAAAAGCCCTCCGCTACGATCTTACGGTGCCTTTTGCCCGGTACGTGGTGCAACATCAAAATGAAATAGATTTTCCGTTTAAGCGCTACCAGATTCAACCGGTTTGGAGAGCCGATAGGCCGCAGAAAGGACGATTTAGAGAGTTTTTTCAATGTGATGCCGATGTTGTTGGAAGCAAAAGCTTGTGGCAGGAAGTTGAATTCGTACAATTATACGATGCCGTTTTTTCAGCATTAAAATTGGAAGGTGTAACCATTAAAATCAATAACCGAAAAGTATTATCTGGTTTTGCTGAAGTGATTGGCGAAAAAGACAAACTTATAGATTTTACTGTTGCCCTAGATAAGCTGGATAAAATAGGGGAAGAGGGCGTTAAAAAAGAAATGCTGCAAAAAGGTATTTCTGAAACTGCTATTGAAAAAATCCAACCAATTTTTGGATTACACGGTAATTTTACTGAAAAAATAGCCGGAATTAAAGAAATCCTGAGTTCATCGGAAACCGGTATGGAAGGAATTAAAGAACTGGAATTTGTTGAAAAAGCTATCCAGGAGATGCCTTTAAAAACTGCAAAACTTGACTTAGATGTTACTCTTGCCCGCGGACTCAATTATTATACCGGCGCAATTTTTGAAGTTTCGGCTCCCGAAAATGTAAAAATGGGCTCAATTGGTGGCGGTGGCCGTTACGACGATCTTACCGGAATTTTTGGCTTAAAAGATATGAGTGGCGTGGGAATTTCTTTTGGCCTGGACCGAATTTACCTGGTACTGGAAGAACTCAATCTTTTTCCTGAAGCTGTTACCCAAAACACCAAGGCACTTTTTATCAATTTTGGTGATAAAGAAGCACTTTACGCGCTAAAAGCAGTAAATAAATTGAGAAACGAAAGTGTTATTGCTGAACTATTTCCAGATGCAGCCAAAATGAAAAAGCAGATGAATTATGCCAACAAGCGCGAAATTCCATTTGTAATTCTTGCTGGAGAGGAAGAAATGGAAGCTGAAAAATTTACTCTGAAAAATATGAAATCTGGCGAGCAACAAAAAGTTGATTTCGCTGAATTGGTAAAGGTTTTAGGGTAATTAAATATGCTGATATAAATTTTTAAATTGTGGATTAGACGTCACCCCGAACTGGTTTCAGGGTCTAAGTTTAGCTTAAGTATTATCTTGTTAAATGCTAAAACGAGTTCAGCATGACGTTCTCTAATACTAATGGATAAAAGTAAGTTACACTGAATAATTTTGTTGTGTGAAGAGCTTTTAGCTGAAGCAATCTCTATATAGTATTTCTACTCTTCACTGGTCTTATTTAAAATCTCCATATCTTCATTAGAAAGAGAGATCTTTACCGCTTCGGTAAAGGATTTAAGATGTGAAGACTTAGTAGCGCTGGCAATTGGGGCACTTACTCCGGGTCTGTTTATTAACCAGGCAAGAGCAACAGCAGCTTGCGAAACATCATGTTTTTCTGAAATTTTATCAAGGGATTTCAGGATTTTTTTACCACGATTATTCAGGAATTTATCGGCAAACATTTTACGCTCTTTGCCTTCAAAATCTTCTTTAGTTCGGTATTTCCCGGTTAAAAATCCGCTGGCGAGTGAGAAATAAGGAATTACTCCTAAGTTATTCCTGGTGCAAATTTCTTTAATATCCCCTTCAAATTTATCACGCACCATTAAATTGTATTCAGGCTGAAAAACTTCATAAGCCGGTAAGTTTTTCTCAGTGGCTACATCCAGGGATTTTTGTAATCTTTCTGCAGAAAAGTTTGAAGCACCAATATGCTTTATTTCTCCTTTTTTTATAAACTTTTGATAAGCTTCCAGGGCTTCTTCCACAGGGGTTTCTCCATCATCAAAATGCGTAAAATATAAATCTATATAATCGGTTTGCAGTCTCGAAAGTGAATCCTGAACTGCACCGGTAAGATAATCTTGCGTATTATTTTTTGGCCCTCCGGGTTGTAAACTGGATCCACCTTTAGTAATTAAAGTAATTTTATCGCGTAATTTGCGTTCTTTCATCCATTTACCAATAATTCTTTCTGAAGTGCCGTGTGGAACGCCATCTGCCCAACGGGAGTAAACATCTGCGGTGTCTATGGTGGTGAAACCGAGCTCAAAAAGTTCGTCTAACATTTTAAAGGACTCTTTTTCATTTAATGTCCATCCAAAAACATTTCCTCCAAATATAATTGGTGCCGATCTTAAACCAGATTTTCCTAATTCAACTTTTTCCATTGCTTTATTTTTTCTTTAAAATTAGCTATCAGTTAGCAGAAAGGCGAATTATAGTAAAGGTTTTGGAAAGATTTAACTTTGTAAAAAGCGGTGGATATTTTAAGAAGAGTTATTTAGTATTCGAGGTGGTAAAGATAAAGTTGAAGTGGTTTTAATAATCGGTAGTATTATCTTCTTCAGTAGTTAGACTTTTTCTGCGCCATATTATATAAATAGCAGCAATTGTTCCCAGCCCCAAAACCAAAGCAAATATTTTGGGCGGCGCGTCTACAACATTTTCCTGATCAAATGTAAAAGAACCAATCATCACGAAACTTCCGGCTAAAACGCCTAATGTTAATAATACTTTTATTATTAGTTTCATAAAGTTATATTTTGAAATTCAAATAGGCATTAGGGCTTTCACTCTACTTAAACCGAATTTTTCGACTTAGTTTCTATTAAGATTTGGCTTCAATATAAAGCACAAGAATTAGCGCAAGGTTAATTTAAAGTCAATTAATTGTTAAGCCTCAATTTCTTTTTAGAAACAATTTTTATCTTTCTTTTTATTTTATTTAGTCAAATATTTTAATGGACCGAGGCGGATAGCATTATTGCTATTATGAGCCTTGGATATAAAGAAAGAGCAATGGATGTATTTACAATTTTAGTCTCGGGATTGGTTGCTACATCGGTTATGACCTTATTTAGCTACGTAGTGTCTAATTTTAAATCTAAGCAATTTAGGGAACCGGAGTTGCTCAACTCTTTAATTTCACGCTCTAAAATTATTGAACAGAAACCATCAAAGAATCATTTTTTGGGTTGGCTTATACATTATTTAATCGGTTGGTTTTTTGTGTTGGTTTTTAGTTTCATATGGGAATACACTCAATTTTCTGCAGATATAATTTCCGGGGCTGTTCTTGGTTTGGCTGCGGGAATAATTGGGATATTTGGTTGGAAAATAATGTTTAAATTAAATCAAAATCCGCCAGAAATAGATTTCAGCCAATTCTATTTACAGCTTATAATTGCACATATTTTATTCGGAATAAGTGCAGGTATGGTGTACTCGCTAATCTAAATGCGTAGTTGAAGTTAATTTTCACCCTATTTTCTCTGCAATTTCTGTTATTTCTTTTACCCAAAAATTAGGTTTTTCGGCTAAATTGTAAAACTTTTTTTCGGGTCTTTCTACAAAACAGGTTTGAAGGTTTGCCCGCTGGGCACCCATTATATCCCAGGCGTGTGCTGCCACCATCATTGCTCTTTTGGGGGTTACCTCGTATTTTTTTAGAATATACCTGTAACTTTCAGGATGTGGTTTATATTTTTTTATTTCTTCTACGCTGTGAATTCCATCAAAAAATGAAGCTATTTCAGCAAATTCAAGTTGTGCATTGAGAACATTTGGCTTGCCATTGCTAAAAGCGATGAGCTTAAAACCAGCATCTTTTAGCTGTTTCAAACCTGGTTTTACATCGGGATAGGCAGGGAGCCTAGTAATTTCAGAAAGAATATTCTTAATTTCTGAATCAGAAAAATTCTTGTCAAATTTCTCTGAAATCATTTTAAAAGTTGCAGCGGCAATTTCACTAAAATTTTGGTAGTTGCCATTAGAAGTTTCTACCAGGGAATAGTGAAGTAATTTCGGAAACCAAACATCAAAACCCATCTCGTTTTCCAGCGCGGCGTTTATTTCTTCCTTTAGCGGAATAAGGTTTAAAAGAGTTTCATTTACATCAAAAATTATAATTTTTGGTTTCATTGTAAATCAATGTTTTAGAAAAGGAAAGATAAGTTTTCTTTAAATAAAAAGCATAAAAAAATCCCTTCTGAAAAAGAAGGGATTTGTAGTAGCGAGACCAACCGATGATGCACTTGATGAAGTCCTCAATTTCTAGAAAGCAATTTTGTCGGACGCTTAATTAACAAACGAAGGAGATCACTATATAATTTTTTGTGATGTTCCCTTACTATATTTAGTTTAATGTCTATAGGAAAATGAGTAGGAAATAGCAGCTTTAGAGGTTAAATTTCACAATATTTAGAGTATTTTTTCAATAATCCAGTTTCATTTATATTGACTAATTTATTTATTTAAATCCATAAATTATTCAATTATCGCTTTTATTCTTAATATTTTGTTAATAACTATAAGAAAAACGCTTTATACTTGCGTGGATAATTTATAGATTTGGATTCCCTACACTATTATATTTCAACGTTTACTCGCATAGATAGAATGAAGTTGGTTATCCTAAATAGATGCGACTTCTATATTCTTTTCGAGTTTTTAAACTTAAAGTAAACCCTGATTATATTTAATTAGGGAATTAAAAATAGCAGATTCATCGCTAACTGCAAGGGCATCAATGGTACCCACCATTTAAAAATGACGAATACAGTACATATTGATAGAGACTTTGGTTGGTTTGTTGGTAGCTTTGAAAATAACCAGCAACATAAGCACTATGCTGTTCAGTTGAGTATTCCAATTAATGGTAAGGTGATTTTAAAAACTAAAGATGGCACCTTCGAATCTGAACAGCCAATACTGATTAAGTCAAATGTGGCCCATCAGATTATTTCCAATACTCGCCAATTTTTACTTCTAATCAATCCCGCTTCGACCATCGGTCATTTTTGGAATCATCTATCAGATAAGGAAATTCAAGAAATCAATCTGACACCTGCATTGGAATTAAGAAGAGCATTGATTGATACGAATCCGCAGCAGGTTTTAGCCAAAGAGCTAAATTCAATTATAGAAAAACACGACTGTTTTTGTAGTTCAGCTATCCACAAAGGCGATGAAAGAATTAATAACGCCTTAGTCTATTTATCAAACCATTTCGACAGAGTAGTATCCCTTGATGAAATTGCAGATCATTTTAATGTCTCATCAAGTCGATTTCTTCACCTTTTCAAAGAAGAGACAGGAATTACTTACAGGAGAGCCCAACTATGGAACAAACTTATTAAAGGTATAACTCAGTTCGGTAAAAAGTCGTTTACAGAGATTGCACTTGGAGTTGGGTTTTCTGACAACGCCCACTTCAGTAGGGTTTTTAAAGAAAACTTTGGCTTCAGCCCTCTTGATTTTTTAAAGATTAGCCAGTTTGTTCAAGTTTAAGTTTACAGGTCAAAAGACCTTTGGTATACAAATCAAAAACGATATTGATATGGAACAGCAAATTGAAAAGGCGATAGACTTTAAAAAATATCTGAAACGAACGGACATCTTAGATTTTGACAATCCTTCAATAACATCCTTGATTAGGGACAGAGGATGGAAAAAAATGACTGAAATAGATAAAGTAAAGAGCATTTACAATTATGTGAAAGATGATGTGAAATTTGGCTACAACATCGCGGACAACATTTCAGCTTCAGAAGTATTGAAAGATGGATTCGGTCAATGTAACACAAAGGCGAATCTTTTTATGGCTCTTTTAAAAGCAGTTGGTATTCCCAACAGAATGCATGGTTTCACCATCCATAAAGCCCTTCAGAAAGGTGCAATTACAGGAATTTGGTATAAACTTTCTCCAACAAATATTCTTCACAGTTGGGTCGAAGTGTATGTTAATGAAGAATGGTTCAATTTAGAAGGGCTTATTCTTGACAAACCTTACCTAACAGGTTTACAAGAAAAGTTCTCTGATTGTAAGACAACATTTTGCGGCTATGGTGCCTACACAAATAATTTTCAAAGACCACAAGTTGATTGGAATCAAAATCACACATATATCCAAGAGAAAGGAATCAACCAGGACTTTGGACTTTTTGACACCCCAGATGACTTTTACAAACTACATCAACAGAAACTCAGTCCTTTCAAAAGGTGGATATACCAGAATTATGTTCGACATTTAATGAATAAGAATGTAGAAAGAATAAGAAGAACGGTGAGTAACAATGGCTAAAAAATCATAGCTGCCCTGCGGGACAGCAACGCTTTTAGCCCAGCGTGGTAGCAAATTTTGAAAAATGTAAATTACATATCATTTTTGATGATTCTAATTTTATTCTCTTGTGACCAAAAGAATAAAAATTTGGAACAAGGAGCCTATTTCTATCCTGAAAAAGAAAAGCTTAAAAAGATTACAAATCGTAAAAATATTTTTATTGATAGCATTAGCAATTATGCTGAGTTATTGAAAGAAATTGACAAAGCAGCTTGCAATGATTCGGTTCCAATTATTAATTATTCAACAAAAGAAAATAGATTTAAACTTCTCCCTTGGTACGAGTGCTCAGAGAGTAATATTGTTAGTTGTCCGACATTCAGATCAAGAATATTTATCCAAAACGATTCGATTCTAACAAATTATGATATTAAACACTCTATAGATAGTTTAGAGATAATATTGAAAAGACATCTCTTGAATAAAGGACAAGATTTTAATTATTCGGACTCACCAGATCGTGCTGGGATAGAAATCTATTTTGAGGATAATGTAGAATCGGATGAAATTAAAAGCCTATTAACTGATCTCTCTAATAAGTTTAATCATTTGAATAACAAGTACTCTGATACTTTATATTTGAAAATATACTTCAGAGATAGAGCTTTAGAAATGATTACAACACCGCCACGCCTCCTCTAAAACTAAATTAGAGAAGAAAAACTTGCAACAACAATATATAAAAATAATGCTAAGACCTGTTTTAAATCGGAATTCCGAGCTCACTTGTCCTACGGATAATCACGCTCGCCCGCTCGCACAGTTTTTATAGCATCAATGAAAAAGCAGTAATCGAGTATCTTTAATAATCACTATAAAAACTAAAGATATGGAAACCCGAGTTACTGCCTTACCAAAGTTATTCATAGGAATTGACATCCACAAGAGAAGCTGGAAGATACACTGCAGCACAGATCTTTTTGCTGGGAAATCTTTTACCATGCCACCTGAGCCAGAGAAATTATATCCATACGTTCAGAAACATTTTCCCGATTACCAGGTAACCACTGCTTATGAGGCTGGTTGTTGTGGCTATTCTGCGCATCGTAGCTTCGAGAGTTTCGGTTGGAAATCCCTGGTGGTAAATCCAGCTGATATCCATCGAAAAGGAAAGGAGCGCCATACCAAAACCGACCGTATCGATGCCCAATTGATTAGTCGGGAACTTAAGGACGGGCGTTTGGAAGGAATTATAGTTCCAGGTAAGGAACGAGAAGAATTACGCAGTCTCTTCCGTCGCCGGAACGAATTAGTTAAAGACCTCAGGCGCATCAAATGTATGATCAAGATGCAGCTACTTTATTTTGGAATCAAAGTTCCTCCGGAGTTTGATAATGATCACTGGAGCCACGCTTTTCGGAATTGGGTAGATAGCCAACAGTTTAATTATCCTACTGCCCGGGAAACTATGGCCAGTAAGATGCGCACCTTTAGGTTTATAGATAAAGAGCTTCGTGATGTTTCCAGTCAGCTCAGGGCCTACTGTCGTAAACATTTTAAAGAGGACTACTACCTGCTAAGAAGTATTCCGGGAATTGGCGGAATTGTAGCGGTAGGAATTATTGCAGAACTGGGAGATCTCAGACGTTTTAGCAGCCTCAAACACCTTGCAGGATATGTAGGGCTGGTTCCCGGTATATATCAAAGCGGAGCTACTTCCAGATCTATGGGAATGAGTCCACGGTGTCACGGGCTCATTCGCTCTTATTATGTGGAAGCTGCCTGGCAGGCCATTAGAACCGACCCGGTTATTCAGGCTTACTACCGGAAGCATCTGGGGAAAGATGTCAAAAAAATAATAGTTAAGGTAGCTCACAAATTACTGAGTCGGACTTTAGCTGTGATAAAAACAAAAACTCCTTATGAAGTGGGGGTTGTAGCATAAATATAAATCAATGATCAAGCTCAAAGAATAAGGCCCATACCACAAAACGTCTCGGGTGACCATTAATGGATCACATTTTATAGCTAGTGGATGGGCTACTTTAACCAATCATAATGATGCTGGTGGCGTCCAAAGAGATGACCACAAATAGGATGCTGAGCTGGTTATTTTGCATTGAATTCTTACTGAAGCAAAGCTTCATTAAAAATTCAACGCCCTAAAAATTGAAGGAGTATGGAATAATGAAATTTAAAATATTATTTTTGAGAGACAAGATTATTGCTTTTCATAGGATGAGACGTTGGCAAGCAATAAAAGACATCTATTTAGATAGGGGTGGGGCAGTGGCCCAATATATTAATTGGTAATTAAATTTTATCTTTTTTCAAATCAGTTTAGATATAAATCTAGAAAATAAATAGCAAATATTTAAAATAAAAAATCCCCGAGATAATTCCGGGGACTATTTATAAGACTCTATAAAAATCTCTATTGGAGATTAATACTCAACCTGGCAAATAAAAACCGACCAGAAAACCCAAATTGCTGGGCAGACCTGGACCAGTCAAACCTTCCATCACTACGGTTTCCGAAAGCTGGATCCGCTGCATCTGGATAAATATCAAAAATATTATTTGAGCCAATAGTTAAGGTTAAAGCATTAGTCGCTTTAAATCCTATAGAAAGATCGGTTATTACTTTCCCATCAAATTCCTGTTGTCTGAGCGGATCTGAAACCGCCTCCGTTACTTTACCGAAGTAAACATTTCTTAAGAAGAAGTTGAATTTTCCTGCAATAAGACTATTGCTTAAATTAACTTTTGTTCTTGGCACAGCCTCTTCAAGATAAATACGACTATCCTCTGGAAAATAGGTGTCAACTAAACCTGCACGCTCCAATTCTGGAGAAGCCTGAATATCGCCGACTTGCTTTGTTTTAGAAAACGTAGCGGCCAGATCTGATTTCAATTTAAAATTATCCCCAAAAATAGCATTATGAGTAATAACCGCGTCAATTCCTTTGGATTCGGTATCTATGGCATTTGCAAAGAAAGCTGCGGCTGTGGCATTGGCCTGCGAGAGTAACTGATCTAATTCGGTACCCGTCCCTGGACCTCTAAACTGACCTGTATAAACTACTCTGTCATCTATAGCTACAAAATATCCATCTGCAGTGAAGGTAAGATTAGCATCAGGGATTTTCGCAGTAAGGCCAACACTTAAGCTACGGGATGTTTCCTCTTTTAGCTCTGGAATACCAAGTAATTGTGCAGCACGACTATCATTTGAAAAGGTTCCAACTTCTACCGGATCTCCTTCATCATTGAAAATGGTGGAGGTAGAATTAAAATTTAATTGGTGCAAAGAGGGAGCTCTAAATCCAGTATTGGCTGCTGCCCTAATATTTACATTATCACTAAGTTTATATCGTGAGGCAAGTTTGAAATTTATAGTCGAACCAAAATCTGAATAATTTTCAAATCTTGTAGCAAAGGTTAAAAGAAACTTGTTAGTCAAATCCGCTTCTAAATCAAGGTATCCGGCTACACTACTACGTTCTCTTGAAATTTCATTTTTTGGACTAAATCCTGGAAAAACCTGAGAACCTCCAGCCCGAGAGTTTCCGAAGAAATCTTGTGCGGGAATTTGTGATGCATTAGTAATAACATCTCCGTTCTCGGTATACTGTTCGTAAGAAGCTTTTTCCCCTGCAGTAATTTCATATTTCTCCCAACGATGTTCAGCTCCAAAAGCAATATTAAATCCTGAAAACACATCGTCAAAGTATTGAGAAATATCAAGGTTCGTAGTGTTCTGAGCAAAAGAAAATCCACCGGCATCAAAACTTGTCGGAGAGGCGCCTTCTAACGATGCATTGGAAGTATTAGAAATAAGATAGTCAAATCGGTTTTGGCCATACGTATTACTAAAATCTACGTTCCAATCACCAACCATTCCTTTAATACCTGCTGCCAAGGATTGATCTTTAATTTTTGAATTAATTCTTGGAAGAAATCCATTAATATATATTGGAGTATATGTTCGACTCTGATTTGGTAATCGGTAGAATCCTGCTGATTCTCCTCTTCTAGAACTTATACCGGCAAATGAATATATTTCGGTTCCATTGTCATCTAAAGGAAGTGAAAGATTAGCAAAAAACCGGCCGCCACGAAGGGCCGATTGTCCTACCCTCATATTATAATCGCTGCGTTGTTGGCCGCGAGCATCCAATTCAGCTTCGGTGACATTCATACTTAGTAAATCTTGTAATCCTGATCGGTCAGCGGAGGCAATATCATTTTGAAAATCGGAATCAAAATAGGAGACCTGTTGTGCAAATTCCTGAATTTGACTATCGCTTAAATTAGAGATATCGGCACCATTATTTGCAGCAACACGTTCTATGGCGTTGTAGGCATTAAAAATAGAGCCTTCCCATTCTCCCATTCTGTTATAGGGTTCCCGATAATCAAAATCACCGGAGAAATTAACAAAGCCACCATTTTCACCTAAAGCGATACCATAACTGGCAGCTACATTTACTGTTTCGCCATCTATTCCACCGGTTTGCTTATTTGCATTTTTAGAAAAATTCGCCCCTGAAGTTACATTTAGGTTTAATTCTCCAACTTCTTCATTTAAAACGATATTAATAACTCCCGCTATAGCATCTGAACCATATTGAGCCGCCGCACCATCTCGTAAAACTTCAATCCTTTGAATTGCCGCTGCTGGAATTGCATTTAAATCGGTTCCTACACTTCCGCGTCCGAACGATCCATTTACATTTATTAGGGAAGAATTATGTCTTCTCTTACCGTTTATAAGGACTAAAACTTGATCTGGACCAAGTCCTCTTAACGAAGCTGGATCAATGTGATCGGTACCATCGGCAATAGTTTGTGTATTTGAGGAAAATGAAGGAGCCACATAATTAAGCATCTGGTTAAGGTTAACCTGGGGTACTGCGGTTTGTATTTCCTGGATATCCAAAACATCTACGGGAACGGCAGACTCTACTACCGTTCGGCTGCGACTTCGGGAGCCCACTAATACTACTTCTCCTAAATTAGTTCCAGCTACCATCTGGACATCTATGGTAGTTTGGTCTATCAGTACTTCCCGTGGATCAAATCCTACGAAAGTAAACACAAGTGTTTGTCCAAGAGACGCACTGATCGAATAATTACCATCGAAATCGGTAACTGTTCCCTGGTTAGTCCCCTTTATGGCAACTGACACTCCCGGTAAAGGCTGGGATTGATCATCTACTACTGTTCCCGAAATTTGCTCCTGTCCAAAGGCTAAAACCCCCAGTAAAAGAAAACAAACTACTAAGTAATTTTTTATCATAATATCTCATTTTAAAAACGAAGATACTAAAACATAAACCTAGTAAACCTATATGTTATTAACTTTAACGAAAACCGTTTTCGTTAAAATCCTCGTGCTGCTTCATCACCTCTTGGGTCTGCACCGCCTTCTAATTCACCTGTAGGTAATATTTTAATGGCATTGACTTTCCCTATAATCTGAGAATCGTTTTCATTTATATGATATCCTTTACCTTTAAGTGAATCCAATAATTGCTTTTTAAATGCATTGGGTTCGAAGAGGATTTCATCCGGGAGCCATTGATGATGAAACCTGGGAGCGACCACCGCTTCTTGCATTGTCATACCAAAGGATTCTACATTTAAAATTGTTTGTAGCACCGAGGTTATAATAGTAGAACCTCCAGGACTTCCAACTACCATATAGAGATCATTGTCTTTTTCTACAATTGTTGGTGTCATAGAACTAAGCATTCTTTTGCCAGGTGCTATCGAATTAGCTTCTGCTCCAATTAAACCGAACATATTAGGTACTCCTGGTTTGGAACTAAAATCATTCATCTCATTATTTAGGAAAAAACCTAGTTCTTCTATATACATTTTGGAACCGTAGGCACCATTAAGAGTCGTGGTCACGGAAACTGCATTACCCAAGGAATCTACAATAGAGTAGTGGGTAGTTTCCATACTTTCCCAACCATTAATCTCCCCATAGTTTATTTCGCTGGAAGGCGTGGCTTGGTTAGGATCGTAAGATTGCATTCTTTTTTTCAAATAATCTGTTGAAAGAAGGCTATCGGTGGGAATTTCTACAAAATCTGGATCTCCTAAATAATAGTTCCTATCTGCATAAGCTCTTCTTTCGGCTTCTGTTAATACTTGAATATATGATAAATTGTTATGCCCATATTGGGAAAGGGGATAGGGTTCAATCATTTGTAAGATCTGTCCTAATACAATACCTCCACTGGAAGGTGGAGGCATTGAAATGACATTAAGGTCTTTATATTTAACTTCTATGGGTTCCCTCCATTGCACTTCGTAGTCTTTTAAGTCTTGTTGTGTAATTATACCGCCGTTTTGCTCTAAAAAAGCCACAATTTTATTCCCAATTGTTCCATTGTAAAACTCATCTCTTCCATTTTTTATTATCTTTTCCAGGGTATTGGCGAGTGCAATATTTCTAAGGGTATCACCCATTTGGTAATTCTTTGAAAATAAAATACTATCCTGATTTTCTCTTAACAATTCTTCTCGATATTTATCTAATCGATTTTGTTGTTTTTCGGTAATAATAAAACCACTGCGTGCCAGCTTTACTACTGGAACCAGAATGGTATCTAAAGGGAGTGAACCAAATTTCTCGTGTACAGCAAAAATACCCGCTACCGTACCCGGTACTCCAACAGCTAAACCTCCATACCGACTAATTTCTGTATTGACTTCTCCTTTTTCATTTTGGTACATTTTTTTAGTAGCAGCGCCAGGTGCCTTTTCCCTAAAATCCAGTGAACCTTTGGTCCCATCTGCTTCACGATAGACCATAAATCCGCCACCCCCAAGGTTCCCGGCAAAAGGATAGGTTACTGCCAGAGCCATTTCGGTAGCTACCATAGCATCAAAGGCATTACCTCCTTTTTGCATAATTTTAACCCCGATCGCGGAAGCTTCTGCACGTGCAGAAACTACCATGGCATTGGGAGTAATTAAAGCTTTGGAAGATTGTTGTTGTAAGAGTATTTTGTCTTCTGTCTCTTTACAAGAAATGCTAAGGATGGCAATTAAAATGAAAAAATAATACCTCATAGAATTATTATTATAGCTTTTAAAATTGAACTGTAATTGAAACTCACAAAAGTAAATGAGTTTTATTAGTGCACAAGTATATTTAAAGAATGGATATTTTTTAAATATATAATATCGTACTGCCTAAGATAGAATGACCAAATTTAATGATCACTAGGTTTTTTTCAGAAATACTCAAAATCGGGAATTCCCTTCTTAAACTATTATAATGGGAACCAAATTAGTTAAGCACATTAATAAACCTGGTACAAAAAAGTTTTACTCAATCTTTTATAAAATATGTACCTGGTAAAATCCTGAAAGCAATAGTACGATAGCATTCTCTGTTGCTTTTTATATTGTACCCTGTTACCGAACATATTAGAATTTAAAGAATGGATTAATCAAATTTTAATAAACTCCCTGGAAAGATAAAACTGTTAGTGTCCAAACTATTATACATGAAAGATAAATCCCTAGGGTATTAGCAATAAAAGCTTGTTTCGTTTCCAGACCAAATAACCAGGCAGCGATAGTCCCGGCATAAACGCCAGTTCCAGGAATTGGCATCATCACAAAAAAAAGTAATCCCCAAAATCCATATTTCTGAACATTTTTTCCAGCACCTAATTTTGCTCTGCGGGCAACGAAAATAGCAGACTTTTTATAAACGCGCCACTTGAGCAAATACTTGTTGATATGTTTCAGGAAAAATTGCATCAGCGGAAAGACCATTACATTAGCGGCAAAGCATAGTGTAAAAGCAAGGTAGTGGTTTACATTATTATAGATTGCATAAGGTATTCCAACCTTTGCCTCACCAAAAGGTGAAATACTCCATAGCATGGAGGTGAGTATATCGTTGAGCATCGTATAGTTTAGATTTCCTGGCTTACCAGGTAAATGGTATAGGAGATAAAAATAACTACCAGTAATGCAGACGCAAGTCTACCCAGTTTTTTCTTTCCAAGGTAAAGGAGCAGGAATAATAGGGTCGTCCCTCCAAGAAGTAAGTAAACATCTCGGTTAAATGCTACATCATATGCGATTGGTCTCACAGTGGCGCTTAGACCAAGGATAAAGAAAATATTGAAAATGTTTGAACCTATTACGTTACCTATGGCGATATCACTATTTTTTTTCAGTGCAGCCACCACAGAAGTAGCAAGTTCAGGTAAAGAAGTTCCCGCCGCTATAATCGTTAAACCAATAAGTTTTTCGCTAACTCCCATTTCAGTAGCCATAAATACGGCACTGGATACCACCATTCTCCCTCCGGCAACTAGTGCAATAAGTCCAATGATGATTAATCCCCAAATTTTCCAAATCGGTAAATTTACTTCTTTGATTTCCTCAAGTACCGGTTCACTTTTTAGTTGGGTATAGACATAAGCCAGAAATATTAAAAACAGAATTAACAGGATGATCCCATCCCCACGGCTTAAAATTTCCTCCTGAAAAATATAACTATTCGCCATTAGCAATACCATTAATCCCGCCAATAATGAGATGGGAATCTCCTTAAAAAGCGTACTGGATTGAACCGCTAAAGGGGTGATTAATCCTGCTACTCCAAGAATAAAGAATAAATTAAAATTATTACTACCAATTATATTTCCGAAAACAATGTCCTGATGGTTTTCGATAGAAGCGGCTAAATTTACCACTAATTCAGGGGCAGAGGTCCCAAAAGCAACTATAGTTAATCCAATTGCCAGATCAGATATTTTTTTCTTCCTAGCAATCGTGGATGCACCGCTGACTAACCAGCCTGCTCCTTTGATTAGAAGAAACAGGCCAAGGGCTAATAAAATAATATATAAAAACATTATGCAGTACGTCTTAGGTATGGTTGAGTGGAGAGGTATTTCCGTAATTCCAATGCCAGTTTTTGTGCATTATTTAATTCAAACTCCTGATTATAATTCAGGTCATGATCAAACAAGGTTATTACCTGAAAATCCAGTGAATTTTGCTCATAAATTTCAAGATCTATACGCGTTAGAATTTCTTCAGGTTTTCCTTGTATCTTGTAGGTATGAGTTTGGGGTCGTATTTTAATATCCCCCATCTTAATTAAATTTATTAATCTTATTTCAAAATTCATTTCTGTTTTTTGGACAAATAAAAATTGCCTTTTTTCTACATCTACTCCTGCAAGGTTGTTATTCCAGAGGAGTTCATAACTAATATTAAGCCCTAGTTTTTGGGCTTCTTCCTTAAACCTGTTTATGATATTTTTTTTCTCTTTGTTTGCGATTAAAGGAAATATAATAAAAGGTAAAAAACAGATGATTACTAATATACTGGAAATAATTATAAAATCGATTTTCATTTTTCTGGATTTAAAATTGTGATTCTTAAAAAATTAGGAGCTGGTAAAACATATCCATAGGGATATGTCACCGATAGATGAATACACTAGTAGGTGAACCCTCACCGGAATTCTAAAGAAAAAAATGAAATGGAAAAATGATAGCTGAAAGATCTAAGCCCGGCTTTATAAATCGGTTTTTTGAATAGTAGGCTTTTAATTTTGAAAGCGCGCTGGCATTTTCCAAATACCGATAGATGATTGAATAGTTGCTGGATCGGTAATGTGAAAACTCTATTGAAGTAGAAAGATGGCTTGGGGATAATAATTTCAGGTCTTCTGATAATTCAGCTTCAACCTGATTTTTAGTATGAATTGATTCAGTATCCGAAGCATACAAATTAATCGTACTGTTTCCGAAAAGTATTAGAATTAAAATTAGAACCAACTTAGAATACGACATAATAACATCTGAATTACAGCTCAAATTTAGGTGTTAATTCTGTTAATTATTTATTAATATTTTTACAGATAATTCAATTTTTTTTAAAGTATGTCCTTTTTTAAAACATAAATTTCTTAATAAATTAGCGTTGGTTGTTTATACCGTTGTTTATTGGAATACTTATGATGATGGACATACCAGGTTGCCTGAAATCCTACGACTGTTTCTGAAATACCTATGCTAACATTTATTTTTAGATGACCAGTTTTGATTTCTTCTGCGATTGTCTCAGTTAACATATAAATGGTCCTAGACTTTCCTGTTACTAACTAAAAGTATTTCATTAAAGTTGATTGATTTCCCTATATTCCTTTCCTGCATTATAAATCAGATTTATTAAGTCAAGTTTTTTCTTTTCCTGCAATAAATTAGAATTAATTTTCTTCGATACAAGAAAATCTAAAAATAAGGGATGATAGCTTTTAGGGATTGAAAGATTCTCAAGTAAGAACTGTTTATTTAAAATATCATCCTTTTTGAATAATATTTTGAGCTCATTATAACTGATCATTTTTTGGTTGGGAAGATCCGTTTTGCGGGCTTCTTTTTTCTTACTCAGTAAGCCCTTAACCGCTTGTAAAAGATAAATAATATTACCTTTGTGGGGTTCGTAAAATGTAGGGTTTTTTAGAATGTCCTGTTGGAGGGAATAATATAATTTTTCATCTAATTTTTCAATAGGTACCGTTTTAAAATTGCGATTACGAATCTTTACCTCGTCCAGCGTTGTATTTTTTAATTCTATTACAATATTGTTGGTTAGGTGATTTCTTTCAATTATAAGGTTTTCTTCTTCATATAAAATCGACTTAAAAACTATGGTATCCTGAACATTAGCACTTATTTTAAAAAAGCCATTTCCATCAGACGTAGAATTCAGTTGTTGAGTTATATTCTTCACTGTTATATTATGATCAATTCGACCATTAGCATTATATAAATATCCTTTAACTTCTTGTCCGTATGTTTGAAGGGAGATAAATAAAAGAAGGTATGAAAATATCTTCATTAGATTTAGGGTTCTTTTTTGAATTGATTCGTGCTATTTTATTTTTTAATTTAATCAATTTAAATGATACTTCAACAGTAGCCATATTGATCGCTGAGTTTTCTCCAGGAAGTTTTATGGCGTTATTAGGTCTATATTTATTTTTTAGGTATCCCCATAAGCCAGATAACATCTAGCTCTTCAAGGTAATAATCCATATATTTTTTTCCCGCTTAAAAGCCACGGCGGGCCATATTTGCCATATACGGGAATTTTTATTTTTTAGAGATTATTTTTCTTTTATCCTTCTTCTGCATTACTTATTAAACGGGCTTAGCAATATCCACTTTATTGATGATATTATTCTGAAGTAATCAAGGCTTTGATCAATTGCTCCCAGGTACGGTGGCGCTTCAGCTAATACGTATTCTATAATTAATTTTCGCCTATGATTCTGAATTGTAATAGAAGAAAAATTTTACTCGATAATCGAGTTTAAATGCTCCGTCCCGAAGCATCGGGAGGCCTCGAAATCAAAATATAATTTTCAATAATAAGCTATGCCGATGGGCAGGATAAAAGACTACAGTTTAAATTGCAACAAATAAAGAGGCAACTACCGGATGATAAGAAGAAAAATAGGTATTCAAAAGATGATTTAGAACACAACTTTGAGAGGATTTTCAGGAAGGCAAAAGCTATATTTGAAGGTAGGCCCTCTTAAATCCCGTTTTAAATTAAAATTACTACTTATTGAGTCGTTTAGCCTGATTTCTTGCTTTAATCCTAATTAAGGATTTTTCAATTAAGGTAATTTTTTTATTTAATGAAGTATTTACCCGAAACGATCGGATAAGTAAAATTAAAAAAACCAGTGTTAGAAAACTAAGTAGATCTTCTATCATCTTTTTTTACGTAAATTATATAAAACCTTAGAATCACTGTATTGAACGGATATTAATTCGCTCTTAAATATTTAAGACCTAAACAAGTTCAAAATTCCTTAACCTATAGAACCAATGCTAACCTTATCTTGGAATCTCAAAACCATAGCTTACTTCGGATTGAGGGTAAATAATTTACTAAGCTACAGCATAAATTATTTAGAATTGAATATTTTAAAATATCAATGGGGATGATTTTTTTTTAATGCATTCTAAATCATATTAATTATCTTTTTATATTTGCTGTTAAATATATCTTAAAATACAACATAACCCTTAGGTGACCTGATTATTCATTGATGTAGCTTTATTCATTGTGAGGAGAATTGCATCGAAATAGCAAGCTTATTATTGAGAGAAAATTTAAAGTTAAATGATTATAATATTGCTTCTCGCAGCCATCTTCGGCTTTGTGCTAACTACCACTTTATTTTTTAAAAAATCCGTTAATACAGTTGCAACTCGCATCCTGGGTAGCTTTTATTTTCTATTATCGGTTTATGCATTGCAGGCTTATATAATAGATGGGGGATATTTAGAGCATTTTCAATGGTTTTTTTTATGGCCCTTACTACCCTATAATCTTATTTTCATTCCTATATATTATTATTTTAAAGTTATTTTGACGGATCATTTAAGCTTTGATAAAACGGAATTAATTTTACTTGTTCCTTTTTTATTAGGTTTGATAGATGTTACTTACGTTTATCTTCAACCAGAAAGTGTTTATCAAAATATTATATCAGGAGCAATCTCAAACCCTGAGACAAGGCTCAATGCAGAATACTTGCTGCTAAGCCTTGATCAACATCTTCTTATGAGACACCTATGGCAGCTCGGGGTCTTGGTTACAATAATTCCTGAAATCAGATTTTTTATAAAAAATGGCGATAATGATGAATTAAAAAATATTCTCAACAAGTGGTTGTTGATTTTCTGGGGAATCCTGATGATAATGGCTTTGTTGGCTATTATTTATGCCCTGGAAAAAATGATGTTGGTTGAAATTTTCGACTCATTAATCATAATAGGTAAAAATGGTGGAATAATTACGCTTCTATTGTATATTGCCCTTTTCCTAATTGGTATAATTCCAATTTACTTTCCCAGTATATTGTATGGATATCCGCAAAAGCAAAGACCTGACGCAAATTTTATTTTACATGAAGAAACTGAAGGCCTGAAATTTGGCTTAGAAAAGGAAGAAGTACTGGTCAAACTCAAACGTTTGAAGGAAAACAACTGTCATTTAGATAAAAATTTTAATCTATCTGAATGTGCCAAAAAGTTGGATATGCCTTCCCATCATATTTCATATTTTTTAAAACAATACTATGGATTAAGTTTCGCTGCATATAAAAATACCTTGCGTACAGAGCATGCCAGGAATTTAATTGAACAAGGCTACCTGGAAAATAATACTATCGATGCTTTAGCCGAAGAATGCGGATACGCCACAAGAACTTCCTTCAGTAAAACTTTTAAAAGTCTTATAAACATTAGCCCCAGCGAATATGCCAGCACCTTAAATTAACAGCCTAAAAGCTCCGGTTTCGGAAAACAACCCGTGCTCAAATCAGATTTGGACACCTCATTTTTCTTATTTTAACAGTCTTAACATTTTATTTAGACTTTTTTTGTTTGGTAAATAAATAGTGCACATTTCAAATTTTGGTCTTGTGAAATTTTCACACCAATGATATAAAATTCTTAACCTACTCTCATATGATGAACTTTTACACTTCTACGATTTTCAAGTCGGCATTTAATCTGTCTACTTCAGTTCAAATCCGAAACATTTAAAACAGTTTTTAACTATCCCGGACTAACATTAATGCTCGGAGTGGTTATGAAGAATAATTCAACAACTTAGATATCCTACTAATCTGAGATTATTCTTTAGCCCTATCCTTCATTTTTTCCTACAATCTGAGGCCTGCAATTCTTTGTTATAACCTATATTGAATCTTAATCTATGCAACAATTTTACAACAAAATACAAGCTCTGATCATCTGTAACAAGAGCTTTTTAATATTATTTATCTTAACCTTTTTCATTAGTGGAACGCCATTCGCTCAAACGCCAGCAGACCAGAATTTTGATGCTCAACCTTTAAGTAATTCTTATCAAAACCTATCCTTAGGTATTGATGGAGTTCGATATACAGGAGGCCCTGGCTCTGACCGATTCGTTGGTGTTGATGAAGTATCAGCAATCTCACCACATCCTGCGTTTTCAGGAAAAGCATTACTGATTGGAAACAATGTGGCCGAAGCTGGAGGTTATGCTGAGTTTTTTAGCATTGATAATACCAATAATTTTAAACTCGTCTCTCTTAACATAGAGACCTACTCTGATTTTAGGGGATATGCTACGGAATATAAAGTAATTGGTTATGATGATGGAGTCCAGAAAGTAGCCGTGGAAATAAATATGTTAACTGCGGGTACTTATGGTTTTGGAAATGATGCCGTAGTTTATTCTAATTTGTATTCAGAGGGAGGGGGTGATGTTTCAGGTCTCTTGACTTTTGGTTCAAATTGGGAAAATATTGATCAGGTACGATTTCAGATAAAAATTCCATCCACTGCATATTACTTGGTGGGATTGGATAATATTGATTTTGAGCCGGCTGTTTCCCCAACAACAGTTCCAACAGCAACAACTTCAGCTGCATCTTCCATAACCGCCACCGAAGCTACTTTAAATGGAGAAGTAGCTGCCGATGGCGGAGACCCAGTATACGAGCGTGGTTTTGTGTACTCATCCTCAGACCAAACCCCAACAATAGGAGAATCGGGAGTGACTCAAGCCCATGATGGAAGTGGAATAGGTGCTTTCAGCGAGGCACTTACGGGATTGAGCGCTTCCACGTCTTATTATTACCAAGCCTATGCGACCAATAGTGAAGGGACAACTTATGGTGGGGTAGAGAGTTTTATAACTAGCGCTGTGAACAATCCCCCTACTGATATTAAGTTACCGCTATATAATGTAAGTCGAAATCAAAGTCCATTCGCAAAACTTACAACAACTGATGCTGATCCAACGGATACATTTACCTATACTTTAATTGCTGGGGAAGGAGATGATAATAACAGTAGTTATGAAATAGTAAAATCTGGGGTAGATTCTTATGTACGATTTAAGGTGAGTGGAGAATTCATCCCTGAAGGATTAAATAGTATACGGATACAGACTAGTGATGGAATAGATACTTTTGAGAAGATCTTTTCATTTAATGTCGCTTATAGTTTTGAAAATTTTTCATGGACAAGTTCCAGTAATGTTGCGAATACCACCGGGGTAACGTATACATTTAATTATGAAATTGTAACGCCCAATCCTACCAATATTCTTTACGTTATTAATTATGATGGATGGGAAGTTCCCTTTCTTGGAGAAAGCTCTAATAATAATAAAATCACCGATGCCGAAAAACAGAATGTTACTGTAAAGGTGAATGGTGTGGATCAAGACTTCTCAATTCGAAACTGGAATACAGGGCTGATGGAGGTTAGTTTAACAGATTCAAATATCGCCGCTGGGGCCCAGGTTCAAATTATTGTAGATAATGTAACCAATAAAGGTGCTGGCTCCCATTCTTGGCGCTTAATTAGGACTTCATATCCCTCCGGTCAGCCTATCGATGAAGCTTTTGGGCCAAACCCAATTGTGTTACTGTCAAGCACTACTCCAGTTGTAAGTACAATTTCAGCTACGGAGGTAAATTCTTCCCAGGCTATACTGAACGGAAATATCACTTCTGATGGCGGAGCTACCGTTACAGAGCGCGGCTTTGTCTATTCCAGTTCAGACAATACTCCAACCATAGGAGGATCTGGGGTAACCCAAATTAGTAATGGTAGTGGAACAGGTACTTTTGAAGAAAGTGTTTCTGGTTTAAGCGGTTCCACAAATTATTATTACCAAGCCTATGCGACTAACACTGAAGGGACTAGTTATGGCGGAGTGGAAAGTTTTGCAACCTTGACTTCACAAAACCCACCATCTATTACCAGTACACCAGCGAAAACTATTCCTTACGGTCAACAATACAATTATGGTGTAGTAGCTTCGGTAGAAGGAAATTTGGAAACAATCTTAAGTGCACCCACCCTACCTGCTTGGTCGAGCTTTAGTACAGATGGAGTAGGTACCGCCGCTCAATTTGGTGATATTCCTTCAGGTGTATATTTGTCTGGTGTAGCCGGAGATGAAGAGGGAAATATTTATGCCATCAGACAAAATGGAACCGAAATTTTTAAAATAGAACCGGATGGTACTTCTACTTCCTGGAAGTCAGGAATGATACCAGGAAGCGTTTATGCACTCCATATTGCGAATGGATATGTTTATATCCCTAGATATTATAATTCTACACAGTCTATCACAAGGGTACCGCTTAACGATCCATCAGCCACAGAAGAGGTTTTTATCGCCCGATCCGGTGGAGTTCTTTCTTTGACAGATAAAGATGGATTTATTTATGCCGCCAATTATAGTAATAGTGAGATATTGAAAATAAATGAATCTACCAAAGCGGTAGAGGTGGTTTTAACCGACGCTGATGGAATACCAACATACGGCCCATTTGGATTAACCTTCGACGATGAAGATAATCTATACATCGCTACCTGGGGAAATAATACCATCTTAAAATATGATGGAACATCAGTCAGTACGGTTCTTTCCAATCTACCGAGGAACGTATCCTCTATTCGAGTTGATGCATCGGGTAATTTCTATCTTTCGATGTCAAACGGTGGAGTCAGGAAGTACACTTCAGATTTCAGTTCCTTCGAAGTTGTTTCGCTTAGTGAGACTGATAATATTTGGAGCCTCTCTTTTACTTCGAGCGGCTCTTTGGTCTATGCGAAGTATAGTACCAATGAAGTTTATCGCCTTCAGACGGGAGCGGTATTAACCGGAACGCCTACTAAATCTGATGTAGGTGATCATCCTGTGGTATTAAGGGCCGAAAATGAAACCGGGTTCATCGAGCAAGCCTTTACCATCACTGTAATAGATGAAACAGCTCCGGCACTCACTACGCTGTCGCCGGCAAATAATGCCACTGATGTTACGCTTCAGCCTTCGCTAAAAATCACGTTTGACGAGGAAATCGCTTTGGGAACTTCAGGTACGCTGACAGTCAATAATGGGTCTACGGTGCTTAGAACTTTTGATCTTTCGGAAACTGTGGATCTGGATTTGATCGAAGTTGCAGAAGATAATCTTAGTGTTTCGATTCCATTAGATATTGCCTTACCAGTCAATACAAAAATCAGTATTGGACTATCTGGCGGTTTTGTTCAGGATCAAGCTGAAAATGATTTTGATGGATTTACGCGGGATTCCAATACCTGGACATTCACCACCATCAACAAATTAGATCAAAACATCACTTTCCCAGAAATTTCCACAAAAGCTTATGGAGACGATGAATTTATCCTGGGTGATGAAGTTACCGATCAGGGCTTGGTTGTCACTTACACTGCCCAGGATACTGATATAATATCAATCTCGGGGAATAAGGCTACTATTTTGAAAGTTGGAACTACTCAAATCACAGCAACCCAGGAAGGAGATGAGGAAACTTTTTCGGCAGAACCTGTAACACAAACTTTAAGCGTTAATAAAGCAGCAATTACCATAGCGGCAGATAATAAGTCGAAAATCTATGGGGGTCCTGATCCTGAACTGACTTACGAGATTGCTGCCGGAGATTTAGTAGGAGATGATACTATTACGGGAGAACTGATCCGTGAGAATGGGGAAAATGCTGGCTCCTATACTATTCAACAGGGTACATTAAACTTAAGCAGCAACTATGATCTTACCTATAAAACTGCCGATCTAACCATAGAAAAGGCAGAAGCGGTAATCACTGCAGATGATACACAAACTTTTACTTATGATGGAGCAGAAAAAGAAGTGACTGCAGAATTGAATCATACAGAAGCTGAATTATCATATACTCCTCAGCAAGGCTATACCGATGCAGGAACTTATCCTGTAACCGTATCAGTCGGAGAAACTGACAATTATCTGGCTACTTCAAAAGAAGTGTCTTTGGTAATTGATAATGCAGAGACCACGGGAGTAACTCTTGAAGGTGAAACTTATACATATGATGGAGCTTCAAAAACACTCACGGTTACTGGTCTTCCAGAAGGTGCTTCTGTAAGTTATAACAACAACGATAAAATTAATGCAGGAACTTACACAGTAACTGCAACAGTTAGCCAGAAAAACTATAATGACAAAATCCTGACTGCTGATCTTGTCATTGAAAAGGCAGAAGCGTTAATCACTGCAGATGATACACAAACTTTTACTTATGATGGAGCAGAAAAAGAAGTGACTGCAGAATTGAATCATACAGAAGCTGAATTGACCTATACTCCACAGCAAGGCTATACCAAGGCAGGAACTTATCCTGTAACTGTCTCTGTTGATGAAACTGACAATTATCTGGCTACTTCAAAAGAAGTGTCTTTGGTAGTTGATAATGCAGAGATCACAGGAGTTGCTTTTGAGAATGAAACTTTTACTTATAATGATGAAGTTCACAATTTAGCTGTAACCGGTCTTCCAGAAGGTGCTTCTGTAAGTTATAACAACAACGATAAAATCAATGCTGGAACTTACAAAGTTACTGCCACAGTAATCCAGGAAAACTATAATAATAAAATCCTGACTGCTGATCTTGTGATCAACAAAGCAGAAGCTATAATTACTGCCGAAGCTACGCAAACTTTCACGTACGACGGAACTGTTAAAAATGTTGAAGCAAATTTGAATCACTCCGAAACGCAATTGGCTTATGCTCCGCAGCAAGGATATACCAATGCGGGAACTTATCCTGTTACCATTTCTTCGGAAGAGACCGACAACTATTTGTCTGCTTCTAAAGAGGTGTCGTTGGTCATTGAAAATGCGGAGATCGAAGGAGTAGCTTTTGAAGGAGATACTTTTATCTATGATGGTACTAAAAAATCCATCGCGGTAATCGGTCTTCCTGAAGGAGCGACAGTAACATACGCTAACAACGGGCAAATCAATGCTGGGACCTACAAAGTTACTGCTACTGTAACGCTGGAAAACTACAATGATAAAATCCTGACTACTGATCTTGTGATCAAGAAAGCTGAAGCGGTAATCATTGCCGATGCTATTCAAATGTTCACTTATGGTGGTATTGTTAAGGATGTTTCAGCAACATTAAACCATTCTGAAACTCAATTGACTTATACTCCTCAGCAAGGCTATATCAATGCAGGAACTTATCCAGTTACTATCTCTTCTGAAGAGACTGACAATTATTTGTCAGCGTCAAAGGAGGTTTCCTTGGTAATTGACAATGCAGAAATCGAGGGAGTAACTTTTGAAGGAGAAACTTACACATATGATGGAGCTTCAAAAACTATCGAAGTAACCGGTCTTCCAGAAGGTGCTTCTGTAAGTTATAATAACAATGATAAGATTAATGCAGGTTCTTATAAAGTAACTGCAACTATCAGCCAGGAAAACTATAATGATAAAGTTCTGATTGCTGACCTTGTCATCAAAAAAGCAGAAGCCGTTGTCACTGCCGATGCTTTTCAAACTTTTACTTATGATGGTACTGAGAAGAATGTAACTGCAAGCCTGAATCATTCAGAAGCTGAATTATCATATACTCCTCAGCAAGGCTATACCGATGCAGGAACTTATCCTGTTACTATTTCTGCGGAAGAAACGCATAATTACCTGTCAACTTCAAAAGAGGTTTCTCTGGTAATCGAAAATGCAGAGATCGCGGGAGTAACTTTTGAAGGTAAAACTTTCACCTACGATGGAACTTCAAAAGATATTTTCATTACTGGTTTGCCTGAGGGTGCCACAGTGAAATATGAGAACAACGGACAAACCAATGCTGGCACTTATAAAGTAACAGCAACTATCAGTCAGGAAAACTTTAATGATAAAGTTCAGACTGCTGATCTTGTGATTAACAAAGCTGAAGCCTTAATCACTGCCGATGCTATTCAAACTTTCACTTATGATGGTACTGTTAAGGATGTTGCAGCAACGCTAAACCATTCAGAAGCTGAATTATCGTATACTCCTCAGCAAGGTTATACCAATGCAGGAACTTATCCTGTTACTATTTCTGCAGAAGAAACGCATAATTACCTGTCAACTTCAAAAGAGGTTTCCCTGGTAATCGAAAATGCAGAGATCGCGGGAGTAACTTTTGAAGGTAAAACTTTCACCTACGATGGAACTTCAAAAGATATTTCCATTACTGGTTTGCCTGAGGGTGC
>NZ_DCAP01000034.1:0-10844 GCF_002311535.1 Salegentibacter sp. UBA1130
TTACTGCTTTTTCATTGATGCTATCGCAAATGGCGGGTTTTCCAGAAAAGAACTAAATTAGTTTCCTTAACAATCAAAACCGTTAAACCGACAAATCCGCATCCATAATGCCGCGCTACTTGTCGTTATGCGTATTCCAAGGTTAAATCCAAGCTTTTTCTACTATTTCTCAGGCAGCAAATTTGTGTAGTTCCACATATGGGGTTCCCCTTTTAATCACCGCAAATACCCTGGATAAAAGCTTATTGCGTACATTGTTTAGTGCAATCATTTTTAGTTTACCTTCTTCTCGCTTTTTCATATAATAATGTCTCAATTCACTATCGTATTGAATGGCTGTACAGGCCGCCATGCTAAGCAGGCTCTTCATTTGACGATCTCCCATTGGGTGGCATTTCCGTTTTTTATGAATACTACTTCCCGAACTATGGCCAAAGGGAGCCGTCCCACAATAACTGGAGAATTGTCGCCAACTATCAAAACGTTTAAAATTATTGGTATGGTAGAGCAACTGGGCGCCTACAACCAAACCTATACCCTTTAAGGAAGTGATCAACTTATAATTTTGCGATAATGCTTCAGAAGTCTTGATAAGTGATTTTAACTGCTTCTCTACTTTATTTATTTGAGATGTTAGATGAGTAATAGAACTAACAAGTGTCTTGCAACAGGTATCGGTAGAACTACTGCTTAGTAATTTCTTTAACTCTGACAGTGTGCTTTTCAATCCCGTACGATTACGTACCAACTGATCACGCAAAGCAAGCAATCTGCCCACCTCTAATAGTTCATTATCTTCAGCTCACTTGGAGAAAGTTCCTCTCGGTGAAGCCAACCATACCGGGCGATCATTATCGCATCTACCACATCGTTCTTCTCTCTGATCACTCCGGAAGAACGTTTGATTACCACGGGATTTTCCTGCACATATACTTGTTTCTTTGAGGCTAGATACAATGCTAACTTTAAGGAATAATGGCCGGTATTCTCAAAGCAGAAAAATACTCTTTGTCCCTTAACCTTAGCCCATTTAAGCAAAGCTTTATAACCCGCTACGTCATTACTAAACTCCCGGTGGGAACTACAATTGTGACCATAGGCATCTAACTTGTTTTTTGAAACATCAATTCCGATTACTTCTTGGTAATTTTTCATATTTTTAAAAAAATTATTGTTTGAAGGGCGCATTAACTAACTCCTTTAACGGGTCCATAAGAGACCTAGTATTCCAAATGGTTCTTGCTACCCATATGAAGAATGGAGGACTCTTACGGATATTGGACCTGAAATCTAGAGACCGTTTTAGTTCTCCTCCTTCTTCATTTCAAAGGTATATTTATTAATAAGCGAAGTAAAGGAGACCGTTGTGCACAATATTTATGAAGAGAAAATTTACATTTTTAATTTTAATTCTGATTTTTTCGAAAATTTATTCGCAAGATTCAATTAACCAGGAAGCTAATAAGCTAAATAATAAGTCAGATGAAAAAAATATAATTGGCATCGAAAAAGCTGATTCACTAACAGATTCTATTTCACCTCAAAAGACAAATGAATATGATCTTATAATTCCAAAAGGAGACAGTATTCATTTAGATACAGAATCGATAAATAAAAATTTTACAATTTTATTTAAAGAGACCAAATCAGTTGACTACTTTAAATATATCTTTCCTTTCCTGACATTAATCCTTGGTATAGTGATAAACCAGTTAATTGATTATTTCAGTAACAAGAAAAAAATTAGAAAAGAAGGTTTAAGATGGGTTATAGAATTAGAAAATTTAAATAAACCAATAGATTCTCAAATCAAAAATATTGAAGAATTTTTAGAGAATTACAATGAAGATAATTTTGAGATACCAACTTTAAAAATTAATCCATATTTGGAAGCTGACTCTTTTAAACATTTAGACCAAACTTTTCTTTTAAAATATTTAGAGAAAGAAAAAGATAAAAAATATGATAGTGCAATTGAACAAGTGAATGAAATAAATGCCTTTCTCACCGAAATTAGATTCAATCATAACACATTACAAACTAAATTTAAAGAGTTTTTAACTCAAACATCTGTTTATGTAACGGATTTAAACGAAAATCTTCAAACTTTATTGAAAGATATAGCATATTACGAAATGCTTTTACAGGAGGAAATTGAGAGAGATCCAAGCAATGATGCTAGATATAGACCTATTTTAAATTTGATTAATACTCAGATCATACCACATATGCACGATGGCAGTTTTAATCCTTTCAATTTAGAAATTAACTTTTATAAGCCTTTAATGGAAATTCTTGTTCCCAACAGATTTGATGCTAGAACTAAAGATATGATAGAATCAGTCAGGAATGGTATTAATAGTATAAAAGGAATAAAAATGGAGAGAATTTATCTTATCGAGAATTTAGAAAAAATTAAATCAAATTTTGAGAGTAATAGAGATGAACTACCTAATTTAAATAGGCTGATGCGCTAAAATAATGTGCACAACAAAGACGGTTCATCGCCAATAGCCGGCACCGTTAGATAGAAAATAATTAACTTGACCAACAAACCAATACTAAGCCGACAAATCCGAGTCCCCTACCCCGCCAATTGGCGACAACCAAAACCGTTGTAAAAAATGTATATGAAAGATTTTTTATCCGATTTTACTCTATATAAACCATATCTTATCCATGAAAATTTTAAAAAATCAGATAAGAAGTTCTCTTTACCATTCGATTTCATTGGACAAACATTTGATTATAAGTGTAAAAACGAGGAAGAAATAAGAACTTTTGAATTAGAATTAGAAAAAGCTTCAGAAGACTATTTCAACTCATTCCTGAAACTAGAAAAGGAATTGTTCATTGACAATAAATTAGATTACACATTTAAACTCGTAGCGAAATGCACTTCGTGTAAAAAATATCACGTTGAAATTTTCCTACACATTTATTCAGATAATTTCGTTTCCAGAACATTAATTTCTGGAAGACCACCGGTTCCGGGTCTTGGATTTACAGAAAAAAAAGAAGATCCAGATGCAAAACTTTTTATTGAAAAAGTTGGGATTAATCCTCAAAGAAAGATTGAGTCAAAAGCCTCAATAACAAAATATTTTAATAGGCAAACAACCCAGTGGTATTATAAAGGTTTAAATTGCATAAGTGAAAATTACGGTATTGGAGCATATGCTTACTTTAGAAGAATAATTGAAAGAGAATTAATAAATATCATCAAAGACATAAAAAATCTTCCTTCTTCACATAAAGCAGAAATTGAAAAGTTATTGATAGCTCATGAACAGGATCCAACTTTGAGCACGATATATGATAATATTTTTGAACATTTACCATATTCTTTAAAGGTATTGGGCGATAACCCTATAAAGCTTCTATATAAGGAAACCT
This sequence comes from Salegentibacter sp. UBA1130, assembly GCF_002311535.1. Classification (NCBI taxonomy): domain Bacteria; kingdom Pseudomonadati; phylum Bacteroidota; class Flavobacteriia; order Flavobacteriales; family Flavobacteriaceae; genus Salegentibacter; species Salegentibacter sp. UBA1130. The sequence goes on from NZ_DCAP01000034.1 coordinate 3,397, forward strand.
CACAAGGCTTACATTCTTTAGAAGAGGAAGAATGCATGAAAAAAGCAAAAGCTGTCCAAAGGATTTTAGAGTTTACAATTCAGACAATCAATGAGGAAAAATCAAATATCAAGGATTTACGTGACCTAATAAAATCCATTAAATAAAACTTAAGACGGTTAATCGGCAATAAGCGGTACCGTTAGTAAGAAAATAATTAACTTGACACACAAACCAATACTAAGCCGACAAATCCGCGTCTCTTACTGCGCCAATTGGCGATAACCGAGACCGCTGTAAACAACTTTTATATGAAAAATCTGCTCAAAAGCTCCATTTTAACTTTACTCTTGTTAACTCTTAACTTAGGAATTGCTCAAGTAAATCCAGGGGAAAATAATCCGATTTCGACAGAAAGCTATAACTTATATAAACCAGATAAAACTGAAGCTGTTTTAATACTATTTGGAGGATTTCCAGAAAATGGAGAAATGATTGAAAATGAATTTCCTATAACAGATAAAGCTTTAGAAGAAGAAATTGCAGTTATATACATGAATTTCAATAGAAAACTTTGGTTGGAAGAATCTCAGAAAGCTGATCTAGCAAACAATCTAAAGGTATTGTTTGAAACAAATGACCTTCCTAAAAAGAAAATAGTTATTGGAGGATTATCTAGCGGAGGAAGTATTGCACTTCTGGTGGGGAATTATCTTACAGAAAATTCTAATTTAAATCTAGAACCAACTGGAGTTTTTGTTGTGGATTCCCCAATAGATCTTGCAGCTTTATATAGAATTACAGAAGATAATATAAAAAGAAATTTCTCAGAAGCTTCCGTTGGAGAAAGTACTTTTATCCACAATTATTTCAAATCTCAACTTGGAAATCCAAATGAAGAAATAAAGCCTTACGAAGATTTTTCAGTATTCACATACGAAACTAAAAACTATCAAAACATAGAAGACCTTAAAAACACCAAACTTAGGTTTTATTCAGAACCAGATAAAGAGTGGTGGAAGAAAAATATGGGCGTTGAATATGAGCAAATGAATGCTTTCCACATAAAGAGATTGACTAAATTTTTAAAAGACCAGGATTATAAAAATGTTGAATATTTAACATCAGAGAATAAAGGTTACAGATCCAATGGTGAACGCCATCCTCACAGCTGGTCTATAGTAAACAAAGAAGATTTACTAGAATGGATTTTAGAGGAATAAAAACAATTTACAATAACGCTTCACCGCAAATAGGCGGCAACGTTAGAAAGAAAATAAATACTTGACCAAAACCGATACTAAGCCGACAAACACGCGTCTTCTACTTCGCCAATTGGCGAACCGAGACCGTGTGTTCTCAATAATAAAAATTCATAAAACCACTTGTAGTGAAAAATAGGAATAAAATTATAGTCGGAATATTCACTTTGGTACTGGCAATTGTTATGATATTAGCTTTTATTGATGGTAAAGCCGACAGTGAAAACGGTAAAGAATTAATAGAAACCTGGAAAGAACATTAATCCGATCAATCCTCAAATTAAGAATAATCAATATGAAAAATCTAACAAAGAAAAAATTTGTACTAATTGTAATATTAATTCTTGCCCTTGCAGAAGTTAGTTCATCTTTTACTACAGGAATATTATCCCCTTTTACAAGTAATTAAAAAGATAAATTAATTTTAAGGTGCTTAATCATCAATAGAAGGCAGCGTTAAGAATATTATTAAAATAACCATCAAACCAGATTTTCGCAGCTAAGCTGTTTTAACAAAAGGGAGTACTTTATTTAAACATTCTCCCCATTTCCTTTATATTTGTCTTATTCCCTCCCTACAGGAATATTTAATCGCAGCCAAATCATTATATTCAGGCTGTTTAAATAAAACTACAAGACCCAACCTACCATACATGGCAAAAGCAGATATTGATTTTGAGAAGGAACTCTGGGACGCGGCCAACGAACTTAGAGGTGCCGTTTCAGAAAACAATTATAAAAACTACATTCTTCCCCTGGTATTCCTTAAACACCTTAGCGAACGCTACGAGGTGATTCGGGAGGAATTAAAGGATTTAATAAACGATCCTTCTTCAGATTATCATACTACCGATACCGAGGAAATAAATTATGTACTGGAAGACCGGGATGAATACCGTTCCCGAAACACCTTTAAAATTCCGGAAAAAGCTTCCTGGCAATATTTAAATGACAATGCCGAGCAGGATGATATCAAAGTAAAAGTAGATGATGCTTTTGATGTGATCCAGGGACTGCTTACCGAGTACAACCCGCAGCTGCAAAATTTATTGCCGCGTATTTTTGTTCGCAGTGAATTATCACCTAAGCAAACCGGTGGCATAATCAACCTACTTTCCAAACCCAAATTTTCGGAAAAGGAAAATCCTGAAAGCGATGTGTTAGGCCGTATTTATGAATATTATATCGGTCGTTTTGCAATGGCCGAAGGTTCGGGCGCGGGGCAGTTCTTTACACCGGGCAGTATTGTGCGTTTACTGGTGGAACTACTGGAACCCTACAAAGGAAGAATCTTTGATCCTGCCTGCGGAAGCGGGGGAATGTTTGTGCAGAGTTTAAAATTCTTGCAGGAGCACGGAAGAAATAAAAGCGATATCGCTATTTACGGACAGGAAATGACCGCACAAACCTTAAGGTTGTGCCTAATGAACCTGATGCTGCGGAACCTTTCTTTCGACATCAAACTAGGAAATTCCCTTTTGGATGATAAATTCCCTGAATTAAAAGCAGATTATATTATTGCCAATCCGCCATTTAATGTGAGCAACTGGCACCCGGAAGATTTGCCGGAGGGCGACCCCAGGTTATTTGGAACCCGGGAAGAATTCACTACTGATGGCAGCGCCAATTATATGTGGATGCAAACTTTTTGGCATCACCTAAGCGAAACCGGAACCGCCGGGATCGTAATGGCCAACGGAGCGATGACTTCCAATAACAAAGGGGAAAAAAATGTACGCCAGCATATGGTAGACAATTCTATGGTGGATGCCATTGTTCGTTTACCCGATAAATTGTTCCTTACCACAGGAATCCCGGCCTGTATATTTATTCTCAGCAAAAACCGCGACGGCAACGACGGCACCCACCGCGAGCGAAACGATGAAATTCTGTTTATAGACGCCTCGAAAATGGGCACAATGGCCAGCCGAAAATTGCGGGTTTTTGATGATGAAAATATCCAAAGGATATCCGAAACCTATCACAACTGGAGAAACCGCGACGGCAATTATGAAGATGTTGATGGATTTACTAAAGCAGCAAGTATTACTGATGTACAAAAGCAAGATTATAAATTAACGCCAGGTATTTATGTTGGGACCGAAGCTGAGGAAGACGACGGAATCCCTTTTGAAGAAAAAATGCAGAGTCTTAGGGCGCAGTTATTAAAACAGTTTGAAAAAGGAGAAGAATTAAAGGAAAAGATTAAAGCGAATTTTGAGAAATTTTAAAAATATTGTGGCCTTATGAACAACCTGGAAAATGAACAAGGAAATTTTAATTGGAAAATATTAGATGTAAATAACCATAAAAGGAATATAGAATGCGTTAGCGCATTTTTATAAACAAGCAAAAAAAGAAATGGGATTAGTAGTTAGAAATTTGGCAGACCTACCAGATACATCTGATAGAGAGTATTACATTTATCTTCTCGACTTTGGATGGCACGAACCACTAGACGAAGCTCTAAGAGATAATTTTGACAAGATTGCAACTTCAGTTTCAAGTCATAAAGGAGTTGTTATCAGACGCTCCGATGATGGTATTCATTACAATGATGAAGTACTTTCTTGGCATTCAATCAATGGTCAGGATGTTGAACAAGAAGAACTGCTCCCCGCCATTCTGATAACAAACAGGCACCCTATGGAATTTAAAAAGCGTGCCGAAAACTACAATTCGAACAATAAAGCTATCGACCCAAATTTTAAAATGATAATCATTCCATTAAAGAAAATTTGCAAAACTACAACGGATGTGGTAGATGTTCTTATTAAGATTATTAACGATGTCAAAAACAAAAAAGATTTGAATGACTTTAGGGTGGCAAAAGAACTAAAACCGGGAGTTGGAAAAGCAATAACAAAGTCATTAATACTAGAACCTAATTTCTACGGTTTGGGATTTAGCTTTGATAGATTAAGGAAAGAATTAAAATAAAGCCCTTTTACAACGGCAAAAACGATACTGAACCCTGTATCAAAACAAAAATTGCTGCTCGCTTATTCGGAGGATTATCTGCAAACAATCAGGTTCGCTAGCACTTTTTTTACTGGACTATATATAGGATTATAAATAACATATGTACTTAAAAGAATTTGAATTAGAGAATTTAGGACCCATTGATTATTTAAATCATAAGCTAGATTTTCATAATAATGGCAATCCTAAGCCACTAGTGATAATTGGGGAAAATGGAGCTGGAAAGAGTATTTTAATATCTCACATTGTTAATGCAATAATTTCTGCTAGACAAACAGTATATGATGATTCAGATGTCGAAAAAGGTAAAGTTTATAAATACAGGAGTCCAAATTATATTAAATCGGATAAAACATTTTCCAAATCCAATATAAAATTTGAAGAAAATTTCTCCTTATCTGAATGGCAGTTAGAAAGAACTAAAAATGAATTTGAGAAACTTCACAAATTTACATCTATTGATAAAGAATGGAATGAAATTAAACCTAACGAAACTTCCCTTTTCAAGAGTAATTTTCATAATAATCAAAATAAAATAAAGGAGTTAATAGATAATAATTGTCAACTTTATTTTCCTGCAAACCGGTTTGAAGAACCAGGTTGGTTAAATTATGGGAACCTTACTAATCGCGCAGATTATCGATTTCTAGATAATACTTCATCAATCTCGAATAGACAGATTATTAACTATTCTCCCTTAAAAGATAATCAAAACTGGCTATTAGACGTTTTACTTGATAAATACACCTTAGAAATTAAAACAACTAATGTTAATTTACCTATCAATCAAACAGGACAACTGCCGAAAATTATTCCACTAAATGTTCTCCAAGGTTACGCTGGAGAAAGTAATAATATTCATAATGCGGTCTTACAATTTTTGAAGTCCTTATTTCAACAAAAGTCCGGAATACGTTTAGGAGTCGGTAAAAGAAGATCGAGGGCCATTTCAATCATGATGAATGATAAAGCGTGGATTCCAAATTTGTTTAACCTTAGTTCTGGAGAAACTGCTTTATTGAATATTTTTTTGACCATAATTAAAGATTTCGACCTTACAAATGCAGTTTTTTCAAACTTAAATGAAATTAGAGGTATTGTTGTTATTGATGAAATTGATATTCATTTACATTCAAATCATCAATATAAAATATTGCCAGAGTTAATTAAGTTATTTCCAAAAGTCCAGTTTATAATTACCACACACTCCCCGTTATTTTTACTAGGTATGAGAAACTATTTTGAGGAAGATGGTTTTGGGGTTATTAATATGCCTGCCGGGCAAAATGTTGACGTTGAAGATTTTTCAGAATTTGAAAATGGTTATAAATATTTTCGAGAATCATTAAAGTTTGAAAAGGATCTGCAAAATGAAATTGAAAAAACGAGAAAAGATTTTTTGTTTGTAGAAGGTGATTATGACATAAAATATTTAAAAAAAGCGGCAGGATTACTCGGTAAGGAAAAAATACTTGAAGATTTTAAAGTTGTTGATTCCATTGGATATGGAAGTATTGATAAGGTTTACAAACATTTTGATTCCAAACTTTCCGAAGTCACTCCTCAGAAAATGCTTCTTCTCTATGATTGCGATACCAATAAAAGGAATTCGAATAAATCCCAAGTCTATAAAAGAGTTATTCCTTCTGTAGAGCAAAATCCAATTAATAAAGGAATAGAGAACCTATTTTCAAAATCAACTATAGATAAAGCTATACACCATAAATTGTGTTTTGTAGATATTACACCAGAAATAACAAAACTTGTTCGAGGTAAAGAGATAACTGAACCCGAAAAATGGGAAATCAATCCTAACGAAAAAGGCAATTTATGTAATTGGCTAGTAGAAAATGGTACCAAAGAAGATTTTAAAAGTTTTGAAGAAGTCTTTAATATAATTTCAGAGGTAAAAAACGCTCTATAACATTAAAAGGAATAGAAAATAACTAATGCCGGAAAACTGGAAAAAATATCGCTTAGGAGATTTAATAGAGGTTAATAAAAATTCAATTCGGAAAGGTGCCTTGGATTGGATCAATTATATCGATATAAAATCGGTGGGAACAGGGTTTTATGAAGAGCCAAAGAGGATGAATTTTGAGGATGCTCCTTCACGTGCACGAAGGTTACTCAAAGAAGGAGATACTGTTATATCCTCTGTAAGACCCAACTTAAAATCTTATTTTTATTCTCAAAATTTAAAGGAGAACTCTATTGCATCCACAGGTTTTGCAGTCCTCACACCAAAAAATATTGATAAAAGATTTCTGTACTATCTAACCACAAATGACAATTATATAAACTACCTGGTTCAATCCTGCACAGGTAGTGCTTATCCTGCATTTGGACCACAAGTTTTATTGGATTCTGAAGTTTTAATTCCTGAGTCGATACAAGAACAAAAATCCATCTCTTCCATCCTTTCTGCTTTAGACGATAAGATCGAGCTCAACCTTCAGATGAACAAAAACCTGGAAGAAATGGCAATGGCATTATACAAACACTGGTTTGTAGATTTCGGACCGTTTCAGGATGGGGAATTTGTAGCTTCGGACTTAGGGGACATTCCAAAAGGTTGGAAAGTAAGGAGTATATATTCAATTGCAAATTTTATTAATGGAGCAGCATTTAAGCCCAAGGATTTCATAGAAAATAGGCAAGAAGGTTTACCTGTTATTAAAATTGCTGAAATAAAGCAGGGAATTACTTCGCAAACAAAGTATTCTAATAAATCTTTGGATAAAAAATATACTATTTCTAATGGTGATATTTTGTTCCCTTGGTCCGGAAATCCGCATACTTCATTAGGTATTCATATTTGGGATAAAGGAGATGCTTTGCTTAATCAGCACATTTTTGTTGTAAGAATGGAAGATATTAATCAAAAATGTTTCGCATTTAATTTACTTAAATATCAGCTTCCAACTTTCATTAACTTGGCTACTCATAAACAGACAACTGGATTAGGACATATAACAGTTACTAACCTTAAAGAACTTTACATACCCTATCCCAATATAGAAGCCATTGAAAAGTACAACAAAGAAGCATTACCAATTTTCAATCTTCTTTACCACAATCAATTGGAAAATATTTCTCTAACTCAACTCCGCGACACCTTACTTCCAAAACTCATCAGCGGGGAAGTCCGTGTAAAAGATGCTGAAAAAACTTTATCTGAAGTTCTATGATAGAAATTACGGTCCAAAATGCGGCAATTGAATA
>NZ_DCAP01000018.1:0-68162 GCF_002311535.1 Salegentibacter sp. UBA1130
ACTGCTTTTTCATTGATGCTAAAACAGCAGGAGTAACGTTTATAAGTTTTATAATGGTAGGAGCCGTTCCATTACTTTCCTATGTTTTTATGAGTAATGATACGTTCAATTTAAATTCTCAACTTTTTCTTTACTCATGTATTTTAACGGCAGTTGCACTTTCAATTGTCGGAGCTTTAAAAAGTTTGGTTACCGAAAAAAATGTAATTATAGGAATCCTGGAAACACTTTTATTAGGTGGAATTGCTGCATTTCTAGCATATTTTGTAGGAGATGTTTTGGAAAAAATATTTCTATAGTTTTTTATAAATTTAAAATATGCTCATCAATTGTTCAGGAGGTTTTGAATTATATTTTCTGAAGCAACTTTTGATTGTAAAAAAACTCACGTATGTCAAGGAAGGTCTTTGATTTCTCCTTAAGCTCACGTGTTATTTTAACTGGGATGATGCCAGTATTCCTGATTCTTTCTATCTCTTCAAGCCTTTGTCGAATATTCAATAGCTGCTCAATGTCAGAAAGGATGTTTATAAGATTTAATTTCCCCGAAAGCACATTACCGCTTCCAAGAATGATTTTAAGAACCTCGGTAGCCTAGAGTATTACTAGGTTTGGGGGCACCTCCCAGAACACCCGTAGCTTGACAGCTTACATTTTGATGTGTAGTTTTTGGAAAAAGACTACGATAGGATAGTCCTTCTTTAAATTGCCACTTCATCTCCTTCTTTTAGTTCAATTTCAGTATTTAAATTTTGGTCCATCGTCTGTTATACAGGTTTAGGATCGGCGATCTAGTAAGTTTTGAGTTTCCGGGATTTCAACTCAATGGCAGAAATCCCCCTCCTGCAATTTCAGGATTTCTTCATTTTTGCCCGCGGTTTTGGCAATCATTCCAAAATATTTAATATTTATCTTTATTCCATCTGTTTTAATAGTTCCACATCTTCAGCGGTATCCACATCAAAATTTCCTCCTTCAAATTTTATGGTTTCAAAGCTTATCTTTTCATCTAATATTAGTTTTTTAGCGCCCTGATCTTTTTTTAGGGACATTAATTCCGAAAAAGTTTCCTTTGAAAAAATAGCAGGTACCCCGACCTCCCCGGCATATTCTGAAAATGTAGCAGGCTTTTTATTTTCTAACTGTTCCCGAATTAATTCCTGAATTTTTTCTTTGGTAACAAAAGGTTGATCTGAAAGTAATATTAAAATATGCTCCAGATCACTTTTAGCGTTTAGCGCAGCGGAAACCCCTTTGCTTATGCTCGTGCCCATTCCAAGTTCCCATTCTTCATTAATGATGATGGTAAAGTTCCCAATGTCCAGCCCCTTTTCAATCTTTTTTGCATTTGAACCCAACATTAAAATCCTGCAATCGAATTCAAATAATTCCGCTACATCTATACTATGCTGTAGCAAAGTTTTGCCTTTAAATTCCACGAGTTGTTTTGGAAAACCAAGCCTTCTAGAAGCTCCTGCTGCCAAAATAATAACTCCGATTTTTGCTCTTCCCATCATATCGCAACTTTGGTAAAATGATTAAGCTTTTTGTCATGAATGGGCGTCACTTTCTCTCGTAGCGGCTTAGCACTTTTACCGTTTAAAACCATTTGAATTTCAGCCAGAATAGAAAGCCCTATTTCTGCAGATGTCTCCGCACCTATTTCCAATCCTACCGGTGCATATATTTTCTTCAATTTTTCATCTACCAAATCAAAATTTACTTCTTTTAAATCGTTAAGCATTCGCTGGTATTTCTTTAATGGGCCCAGAATTCCAATGTAGGGGATTATATTTTTCCCAATAAGCAACTTTAAAACCGCCAAATCATAATTGTAATTATGACTCATCAGGACAAAGCAGCTGCGATGGTCTATTACAATATTTTTTAGGGTTTCTTCCGGTTTGGAAACGATCACCTGGCAGGAGGAGGTAAAACGGTCTTTATTTGCATGGGTTGGCCTTCCATCGGTCACTATTACATCCCATCCCAGTAAATCAGCTTGTTGTGCAAGAATTTGAGCATCATTTCCGGCACCAACAATAATAAGTTTCACCGGGGGCTGATAATTCTGAATAAAAATATGAGTGGATTCTTTTTCCGTTGTAAATTCAGCAAAATGGGGATGATTATATTTTAGTGTAAAACTTGCTTGTTCTTCTATATAATGAAATAACTCCTTTTCTGGTTTTTGTCCAAAAGTTTTTAAGTCCTTGGTAATTACCAATTTTGTTCCGGTCTGCTCTTTCTGTTTGTTTAAGTTAAATTGCACCACAATTGCCAAAGGACTATTTTGATTGATAACTTTTTTCAAGAGTTCGCACGGGTTTAAATCATCCAAATAATCAATGGGTTCAAATAACACCTGGATGATACCGTTACATCCCAATTGTGCACCGATAATAGCATCGTCTTCATCACTGGTGTCATACGTTACCAATTTATTTTTTTGCCTGTGCAGGGCGTGAAGCGCTTTGCGCAAGGCATCGCCTTCCAGGCAGCCACCACTAATTGCCCCTGTGATATTTCCATATTCATCCACCAGCATTCGTGCACCGGCTTTTCTGTACGAGGAACCCTGTACATGAACCATTGTAGCCAGAACGCATTCCACACTGTTTTCCCGCAGAAAATCATATTTTGAAATTATGACATCCAGTTCTCTCATACAGACGCAGTTTTTAAACTATTTACCGCTTTCTCGATCTCATTAACAGCAAATTCAATATCCTGGTCACTTGTTTCCCTTCCCAGGCTTATCCTTATTGATGATAAGGCCAGTTCATCGCTTAAGCCCATAGCCATTAGCACATGAGAAGGCTTGACAAGATTGGAAGTACATGCCGAACCACGTGAAACGGCTAAATGTTTTAGCTTCCTTAGCAATAAATTTCCGGTGATATCTTTAAAAGAGATATTGGTGGTATTTGGAAGCCGGTTAGCATGCTTACAATTGATAATAGCCCCATCTATTTTTGCCAGGGCGTTTTCTAGTTTATTCTTTAATTTCAACATGCTTTCTGATTCCACTGACATTTTGGAAGTTGCTATTTCAGCAGCTTTTCCAAAGCCTACAATTCCGGGAACATTTAAAGTTCCAGGCCTCAATCCTTTTTCCTGTCCGCCCCCATAAACATAAGGATCAATTGCTACTTTATTCTTTTTATTTATATACAACGCTCCAATACCTTTAGGCCCATAAATCTTATGGGAGGAGAAAATGGCCATATCTAAATTCAATTCTTCCAAATCCACCGGAATCTTACCCACTGCCTGGGTAATATCACTCATAAGTTTGACACCTTTTGAATGCACAATCTTCTCAATTTCAGCCAAAGGATGGATGAGCCCGGTTTCATTATTTGCCAGCATCAGACAAACCAATATTGTTTCAGGTGAAATAGCCTCTTCCAAATCTTCCATATCAATATTCCCAGTTCGATCCACCTTAAGATAAGTCACCTCAAAACCCTTTTTCTCTAAAGCCTGCATAGAATCCAGCACCGCTTTATGTTCGGTATCACAGGTGATAATATGCTTCCCTTTTACCTTATTCTTCTCGCAAAACCCGATAAGGGCAAGATTGGCAGCTTCGGTAGCCCCTGAAGTAAAGGTTAGCGCCGTGGGTTTACAGTTCAACAATCCGCTTATTTGTTCCCTGGCAAGTTCCACGGCTTCTTGGCTATCCCATCCAAAAAAATGGTCACTACCAGCATTACCAAACTTTTCAGTAAAATACGGCAGCATTGTATCGACTACTTCCTGGGCTAACGGAGTACTTGCGTTGTAATCGAGGTATATAGTTTTATCTTTTGACTTCATCGTTATATATTGCTGTATATATCGGTTTTTAAAATAAAGGGAATTTCACTGCCCCCTATTCTCCGTTATTTTATAATTTTTAGCAAATTATTTTCCTGCTCTAGAAGCTCACTTAACTTCTGTTCCAATTGCTCGTATTCCCGCATGACGTTTAAGGCATAGGGGGTTATTTCTGCTCCACCACCATGGGATCCTCCTTTCTTTAAAATCACTAAGGACTCGGCAGAATATATATTTAATCGCTGGACCAAATCCCAGGCTTTTTTATAGGATATATTCATTTTCGCGGCTACCCTGGAAAGGGATCCTTCCTTGTGAATCCTTTTTACCAATTCATTGGGTCCTGGTCCATAGAATTTTTCACCTTCATTTTCTACCCAATATTTAAACTTAATTTTTTTCATTGGCAGCCAGCTGCTATTAAGTTTTTAATTCCCTGCTTTCTGCGCTTATTTCCGGTAGAAAGGGTTGCTTGTAAATTCTTTTTCCTGTTGCTTTATAAAGAGCATTGGCTAATGCTCCCTGCACCGGTGGGAAAGGCGGCTCTCCTAGTCCTGTAGGATCAATACCGTTTTCTACAAAATGTACATCAATCTTTTTTGGAGCTTCACGATGCCGAATTAGACGGTAGAAATCAAAATTATTTTGTTGAACGCCGCCATCTATAAATGACAACTCACTGTATAAAGCATGTCCAATCCCATCGATAGTTCCACCTTCCACCATATTTTTGGCGGCATCAGGATTTACCACAATACCACAGTCTACGGCACAGGTTACTCTATCGATGACCGGCTCGTTATCTTTTAAATCCATTTCTAAAATTTGTGCGACGTAGGAATTATGGCAATAATATGCAGCTACTCCTTTACTGGAAGTAGAATTACCATTATTCCAACCGGCTTTATCCCTGACAAGTTCCAGAACCCCGGCATATCGCGTGGGATCATAATCATTTTCTTCCCCTACCGGATCATTTTTCGCCCGCTTTAGCATATCCAAGCGGAACTGGATCGGATCTTTTCCAACTTCCTCAGCAAGTTCATCTAAAAAAGATTGTTCTGCCCCGGCAATAAAATTAGAACGTGGTGCCCTAAAGGCTCCGGTGGAAATACTCGAATCTATCGTCCAACTCTCGGCAAGGTAATTATCAATTGCTCCTGCCGGAAAACGATTCGCAAAAAGGGGGCTTTCGGTAATCCCCCCGGCATTTACGTGAAATGCGGTAATATTATTATTCGCATCAAGTGCAGCACGGTAGGACACCCTGTAAGCCGGACGATAAACACCGTTGGTCATATCGTCTTCCCGGGTATATACTAATTTTATCGGCTTTTTCATTTTTTGTGAAATTACAGCGGCTTCCACAAGGAAGTTTCCATAAAGCCGACGACCAAATCCCCCGCCCATTCGGGTCATTTGGACATCGATCTTATCTAGCTCGAACCCTAATCGTTTATTTACACTTTTTTCAGCAAATTCCGGGGTTTGAATTGGCCCTAATAATTCTGCCTTTTCATCAGTTACATTGGCATAAAAATTCATCGGTTCCATACAATTGTGGGCAAGGAACGGACAGGAATACGAACGCTCAATAACCCTTGCTGCATTGCTAAAGGCTGATTCAGGATCACCATCTTTCCGAACAACTTCTGATTTTGCAGGCCCGGCATCGCTCATTAGGGCTGTATGCATGTCGGAATTTTCCAGGCCACCTGTATCTTCCATACCCGGAGACTTTTCGAGAATTTGCACTTGATGTGTTAAATCAGGTTTTAAATCCCATTCCACATTTAAGGCCTTTTTTGCCTGCATGACCTGCCAGGTTGTTTCCCCAACGACAACTACCAATTTGGAAAATGCAGCCACATCACTCCATTCCCGCTCCATATCTTCAGGATATGTATCTATGGTAAAAATATCTTTTATTCCGGGCATTTCTTTTGCTTTAGCTGCATCCATAGATTTAAACTCCATCCCAAAAGCCGGAGGTTGGACTATCATTGCAATAAGCATATCATCTTCATAAATATCCAACCCGTATAAGGGTTTTCCTGTTACTATTTTTTTAGCATCTACATTTTTTCGGGAAGTACCGATAATTTTAAAGTCACTATTATCTTTTAGTTCAATTTCATCAGGTACTTCAATCTTTGTGGCCGCCTTAGCGATTTCACCATAACCTATAAATCTATCGCTAGCTTTATGACTAATAACTCCCTTCTCCACAGAAAGTTCAGTAACAGGTACCTCCCACTCTTTTGCCGCAGCACTCAGCAACATTTGTTTGGCGGTGGCCCCTGCCATTCTTAGCGGCTCCCATCCCTGGCGAATAGATTGGCTACCACCGGCAAGTTGACGAGTAAAAACATCAAGGTTAAGTGGTGCCTGTTCTACAATGACATTGTTCCAATCTACGTCCAGCTCCTCGGCCACAATCATAGGCATCGCTGTTTTCACATTTTGTCCTATCTCCGGATTGGGAGAGTAGATCGTTACAATACCATTATCCCCTATTTTCAAATATCCATTGAGTTCAAACCACTCATCGGGCATTTGCATCGCTACTTCCTCTCCGTTCTCTTCAGCCGCACGCTTACAGGCCAACCAATTAAAACCGATTAATAATCCACCTCCGGCAAGCGATACATTCTTGATGAATGATCTTCTGCCCATTCCTGTTTTTACTTTTTTCATTTTTTCAGGTTTTACTTATACGGTTTGGGACGCTGATTTGATAGCAGCTTTTATTCGGTTATAAGTTCCGCAGCGGCAAATATTCCCGTTCATTACATCTTCTATTTCTGCATCACTGGGACTGGGATTATTCTTTAAAAGGGCCGTAGCTGCCATAATCTGCCCCGCCTGGCAATATCCGCATTGTGGAACATCGTGCTCCAACCAGGCCTTTTGAACAGGATGGTCTCCGCTTTCGGATAAGCCTTCTATAGTAGTTATTTCATTTTTTTGGGCAGCAGAAATTGGAACCTGGCAGGATCTTACAGCAGAACCATTAAAGTGTACGGTACATGCGCCACATTGAGCAATTCCACAGCCATATTTTGTACCAACCAATTTTAAATTATCCCGTAGCACCCAAAGTAAGGGAGTTTCCGGGTCTACATCTACCGAGTGTTTCTTACCGTTAATATTTAAATCGAATTGCGCCATAGTTATGTATATTTAGTTGAAAGCCTATTAAAGTATAAAAAATAATCCTTCTAACTTGTAAAACTTAATAAATTGAGACTTAAGCTTAGAAATATTAAAGCATTTTATAAAAATTTACCTCCATTTAATTTTATTGCTCTAATTCTTATACTGAGAATCTGAAACCTCATCTTCCCATTCAGTTGGGCCATCAACTCTACTGGTAATGGCTATTTGCACAAAGTCGTCATTCGGAGCAGCCCCGTGCCAGTGAGACCTATCTCCGGGCATTTTGCTACATCTTCTTTTTTCATTATTATTTTTAGCTTAGATTTCCAGTAATCTTATCTCATTAGGGTTTTCTTTTTGATACATCGGATCAATACATATTACTCCCGGTTCCAATTTAATTGAAGTAACAATTTTTTCCTCCACAAGATTATAGTGGATTTTGCATAGGCAGAACAATCGCCATTAAATTTTATATCAAATTTGTAAAGTTTAGGATTAAGCTATTTAGGTTTTTCATTTTCAGCATAAAAACCTGTCATCATAATTTTCTAAGCAGTCACTAAAATTTTTCAACCGAGTAGGATTAACAAAACGATCCAATTTTTTTCAAATAAAATGTTTAAAAAACTTATTAATTTTCTTTACATTTGATTAATATCAACCTTAAAGTTACCTAATCGGTTACCTGAAGGAAAGAAAATTAAGAAAAGTACTGAATTTAAAGGTATACTGGGAAGGGTCTAATAGCCCTGTCATCCCGACTTTTTAAGATATCAAAATATCACAAAAATTATCAAAATCCTATATTTAATTTCTTTAATAGGTATATCGCTATTTAGTACGGGAAAATAAAAAAAAACGAGCATACAGAAATTTCCATATGCTCGTTATTAAAAATATATTTTGCAAATTTTAAATTATCTCTGTTTTACCTGGGGTTGGAATTGGATATAGTCCATCTTTACCCGGTACAGTTGGAGGAGTAGACTCCCAGGTTACCTCTTCTGGCATTAAAACTTTATCTGATTTTAAAGCTTCATCCCAGTTAATTATTTGACCTGAATAGGTAGCCATTCTTCCCATGATGGCAGTCATGGTACTTTTTGCTCCATTTTCCGCATCACTTATAACCTCCTTATTTCTTATGGAAGCAAAGAGTTTATCGTGCTCTACCTGATAGGGGTTTGGATCCCTTCGGTTTCTGTATTCAAAGATATTATTACCTTCAATATCTGTAATACTAGCAGCACCTGCATCATTCATATGAACAGATCCTTTTGTACCCTGAAAATCCTCTCCCACCTTAGACCAGGTCCCAGGTTGATGACGACATTGACTTGAAATTACTGCACCCCCAGGATATTTAAATTCTACAAAATGATGATCAAAAATCTCCCCATGTTCAGAACCTGTTCTTACAAGGCGTCCTCCCATACCCTGAGCAGAAACGGGATATTCTCCAATAAACCAGTTTGCAACATCTATATTATGAATGTGCTGTTCAAGGATATGATCTCCACACAGCCAATTAAAATAATACCAATTCCGCATTTGGTACTCCATTTCGCTCTGGCCTGCTTTTCTGGGATTTACCCATACTCCGCCGCTGTTCCAATATACCTGGCCCGAAATTATTTTTCCAATCGCATTTTGATTAATTTTTTCTTCCATTGCGATGTAATTGTTTTGGTAATGCCGCTGAAGACCAACAACCACATTTAGTTTATTCGCTTTCGCAACTTTGGCCATTTCGAGTACTTTTCTTATTCCAGGTACATCGGTAGCCACGGGTTTTTCCATAAACACATGCTTGCCTGCATTTATAGCATACTCAAAATGATAGGGCCTGAAGCCCGGCGGAGTTGCCAGGATAACCACATCTGCCTGGTCTATGGCTTTTTTATAAGCATCAAAACCAACAAATTTATTTTTCTCCTTAACATTTACTTTTTTTGTTCCTTCAAATTCTTTTTGAAGGCTTTGTAGGCTTCCGTTCAACCTATCTTCAAAGGCATCAGCCATTGCTACTAATTCCACATTTTCATCAGCCTTCAATGCCTGGTTTGCTGCTCCTGTACCTCTACCTCCACAGCCTACCACTGCTATCTTTAAGGTTTTATCATTAAAAACATTTGCCATAGCCCCCATTTCCATAGCGGGTAGCATCATTCCGGCTGTGAAAAGAGCTGTATTCTTGCAAAAAGTTCTTCTTGAAGATTGCAAATCAGGTTTCTGGTTCTTTTTAGAGTTATTCATTATTCTATTGTTTTAAAGTTACGGGGTTTGTGAACCCCAATATTTTTCATAATCGGTTTCTGATGGTGGATTTGGAGTCCTTACAATTCTAAATCCTACAAATGGGGCATCTGTATTCCACCATCTACTTTTAGGAAATTGCGGATCCCGCATTTTCCAATTTTCTAGTGAGCCCAATCGGGCGGCACTTCTTAAATACTCGGCATCATCATAATAAGAGCCTCCTCTAACCGAGCGTGGATATTCAGTTTCAGGAAATTCTATAGGGTTTATTGTTACAGATTTCCTGGTTCTATAAACTTCTGGCAGGTATTGATCTAGTGTCCATTCTGCTACATTTCCATACATATCATAAAGCCCCCAGGGATTCGGCTTTTTTTGACCTACTCTATGATAAGAATTTTCGCTATTGCCATAAAACCAGGCATATTCGTCCAAATCTTCTATATTATCTCCAAAATGAAACGCTGTAGTAGTACCCGCACGAGCTGCATATTCCCATTCGGCTTCTGTAGGCAACCGATAAAAATGGCCTGTTTTGGCAGATAACCATTCGCAAAATTTAGAAGCCGCATGATGGGTTACATTTCCTACCGGTAAACCTTCACCGGTACCCATCCCCAGGCTCATATCTACATAAGGAATAGTAGCTCCCGAGACTGCATCTACTACTATATCTACCTCCCCCGCTTTGGCAGTTGGTGGAACTCCATCTATTGCCCTGTTCACAAACAAATTATATAACTCCCAGGTAATTTCATGTTTGGCCATCCAGAAAGCGTCTACTTTCACTTCATGTACAGGACCTTCGTCCATATAGCGGTTTTCTTCACCTTCCGGACTTCCCATTGTAAAGGTTCCGGCAGGGATTGCTACCATTTCAATTACCAAATCTGATCCTGCTATTTGCTGAGTATAATCTTCAAGTTGCTTTTCCTGGGAAGAAGCTATTGTAACAACTAAAAGAAACAGTAAAATAAACAGGTTTTGTCTACTTTTCATCTTTATAAATTTTCTGACTTCTTAAATAAATACTGGTTGAAAATGGGATTGAGTTTATAAATGAGTAAGTTCTACTTTGCTAAATTCTACTTCGGCACCTTCAGCCTGTAAGGCGATATGTCCTTTTTTTGCTGTAGAATTAAATCCTTCATTTACCAGATCGCCATTCACCCATACTTTAATAGTATCTGCACGGCTTTCAATTACCATATTATTCCATTCTCCCAAAGCATTCTCAGAATCGTCGGTTAAATTTTTAATCCTGCGTTCTTTTCCTTCTGTTATACCCCAGTTTTCCTTGGGCCCTCTACGCTCTTCCATGTTAGGAACTTCAACATTTTCTACTATACACCAAAAATCACCTGCATTTTCGTGCATCATTTGCACTTCTATTGATTTTGGAAACATACCATACAAAGCACGCGGGGTAGATGCATGTACTAACACTCCACAATTTCCTGGTTCTCCCGGAAAGCGATAATCCACGTCCAGTTTATAGTTTTGATATACTGAATCTGTAATTAGATGCCCCTGCGGTTCACCCAAACTAACCAATAAGCCGTCCCTAATTATAAATGGACTTTTAGCACCAGGATCTTCATCCATTTTAGGTACATCCACATGCCATCCTGAAAGATCTTTCCCATTAAATAGATTGATTGTGTCACTCCGTTTTGTTTCGTGGCTTTTACAGGAGAATATTAAAAAGGATAATATATAAATTGCTATATAATTTTTCATCTAAATCTTTTAAAATTAAATATGTTTAAATAAAACGCCAGGAAAAGATTTTATCATCTTAAATTCCCGACGTTTATTTTCACTTAGTTTAATATCCAGGGTTTTGAATCAATTGATCATTTCTATTCATCTCATCCCTTGGTATTGCAATGAAATACATCTTATCGAGCCATTCACGGTTTTCTATTCCCGGTGAGAGATCTCTGACTTCATATTCGTAATTATAACTGGAAGGGTCATATCTATATATCTGGATATTGGCTCCCGGTTTAAGAAACCCTTCTACGTCAATAATACGAACCTGTTGCCCAAGGGTTTGGGGTGCTATCATCCATCTCCGGGCATCATGAAAACGATGTTCCTCATAAACCAACTCCACCAGACGTTCTTGTCTATATTGCTCCATCAAATCCTGTCCAGATGCTGTAATAGCTGGCATACCAGCTCTATAACGAATTTTATTAAGCCATTCTTTAGCCATATCTTCTTCCCCTAGTTCTATAGAAGCTTCAACATAGTTAAGTACGGCTTCTGTATATTTAAGAAAGGGAAAAGGAATCTGCTGACGAACATTCTGATCCACGATAGCAGGATCTGGATCGGTAAATTTTCTTACATAATATCCAGTATGAGTTCCATTCCAGTCTTCTATGGCACTACTACGTGTATCTAAACCATTATGTGTTATGGTTTCTCCGGTACCAGATTTTACTTCATAAGTTCCCGTCTGGATTTGGTCAAATGGATCACTACCAGCCACATCTGCGGTTCGGGGTTTCCAGTCTGCACCATCGTATAAAATAGTAGCATAAAATCGTGGATCCCGATTATCATATGGATTATTAGCATGTTCAGAATTATTCCAGTTAAACTCATTTCCATCTATGAGCTCATAGTGGTCTACTAAATTTTGGGTAGGAGCATTCCCCGCCCAATTATGATAACCATTTGGACCATTATAAAGTCCTATCTGTTGTCCCGATTCATTTTTTGCAGCTACGAAATACCTTGCAAAAAGTAGTTCGGTAGCTGCTGCAGGATCTGCCATAACACTGCCACCTCCAAGGGAAAGGGCCATATAGTTTTCTTTGCCTTCTTCTGCAGAAATAGGTTCAATTAGATCCATTTTATATCCTCTATTTAAATCTACAACCTCTTTGGCTGCAGCTTGTGCTCTTCTCCAACGGTCTTGTTGATTTCCACTTACATAACCAAGATATTCGGGATTAGAATAACCGGCAATATCAGACGAGTTAGCCGAGGCTGTTGGAATATCGTGAAGATCACTCGCTGCGTATAATAATACCCTTGCTTTAAGAGCAAGCGCAGCTTCCATACTAGCCCTCCCATCTACATTTAAGCCTTCCAATAAAGGTTTGGCACTATCTAAGTCTGAAACAATAAATTCTACAGTTTCTTCAAATGTATTTCTAGGAATCTCCAGGTCTTCGGAATCTAACGTATAAACCTTGTCAACGATAGGTACTCCTCCATGCATCCTTAAAAGGTTATGGTAGTAATAAGCTCGTAAAAACAATGCTTCTCCTCTAAGCTGATTAACCATATCTGGATCATCAAAACCAGGCTCTTCCAAATTCTCTAAAGCGATATTAGCCGCACGAATTCGACCATATAGGTCTCCCCAGTTATACGTATAATTTATAAATCCTCTTTCCGCAGGTCCAGATCGCGATTCGGTGATGGTATTAATCCCTCTACCAGGGTGCGTAAACAAAGCTTCATCTGATAGTGAAGCCATCATTTGTTCATCAAATCCTCCCTGTCCTAAACCATTGTATATTTCGAGTACAAAGGCCTCTGCCAGGGCTGCATCCACCCAAACATCTGATTGCGAGAATTCATCTAAAGGTTGGGTATCTACAAAATCGTCATTACAACCTACTACTGCAAAAAGTAAGAGCAGGAAATATCCTATATTTTTCATTCTATAATTTTTCATATTTCGAGAATATTTAAAAAGTTACTGCTACTCCCAAATTCAAAATTCGAGATTGTGGATAATAATGTCCAATGGAGTTGGTCACTTCGGGGTCATAGGCAGTCATGCCACTCCAGGTAATAAGATTAAAACCGCTTGTGTAAACCCTTAGACTACTCATTCCAATCTTTTCCCCTATTTCAACTGGAAGTGTATATCCTAATTCCACATTTTTTAAACGGATATAGTCTGTACTCTGAAGCCAATAGGTATTATTATAAGAATAATATTGATTACCACGATCGGTGATACGAGGATGAACCGAACTGGGATTCTCTACGGTCCAACGATTATCGTAATGTTCCTCCAGGTAATTTCCAATAGATCCGGCCTCATCAGTACCAACTCTTATTTCTCCTCCGGCTGCACCCTGAAAAAGGACAGAAAGATCAAAGCCTTTATATTGGGCTCCAAAGTTAAGCCCGCCCTGGAAGGTAGGGGTGGTGTTTTTATCCCGACGTACTCTGTCATCTGGTGTAATATAACCATCTCCATCATAATCCCGGTACTTCATATCCCCAGGCCGGATGGTATTAGTAATATCACTATAATCAAGAGTATTACTGGCTATATCTTCTTCATCTACAAAAACTCCATCATAGATATAATACAAACCGGAATTTATTGTTCTTCCTGTAGTTCGTTGCCATTCTGGCGCACCCGGCGCCTCGTCCCAGAAAATAATTTTGTTCTTGGCATATCCTCCATTAACATTTACATTGTAAGTAACTTCGCCAGCCTTGCCGCTGTGCCCAATATTAAAGTCAAATCCTCTGTTTTCAATTTCACCAATATTTTCAGCCGGAAGTGTCATCCCCGCTGATTGCGGTATAGAAGCGTTTCTTCTCCAGAGAATATTAGAACGTTTGTTTAAGAATACATCAAATTCAAAATTAATCGCTCCCTCAAACATCTGTCCATCCAATCCTATATTATAGTTATTTGCAACCTCCCAAGTTATTAGTGGATTTGGGACTCTACTTTCGAAGAGAGTTTGGTTTACAGCCCCGCCGGCAACGTATGAACCAAGTCCATAGGTAGCAAAGTACTGGTATTCCTGAAGCACATCATCGTAATATACATTATCATTACCCATTTGCCCCCAGGAAGCTCTTAATTTCAAGAAGTTAACTACAGAAACATTCTCTTTCCAAAAATTTTCTTCAGAGATACGCCATCCAAGCATAAAACCTGGAAAGAAGCCGTAGCGGTTCTCTGATGGAAACATATAAGAACCATCATATCTCCACAAGAATTCAGCTAGATATTTTTGTTTGTAATTATATCCAACTCTGCCAAAATAATTTAACCTTGCTCGCTCCCAGGCGCTTCCTGAGTTGTTGAGTTCTTCTCTACCACCCGCGAACATTTGATCTACTGTAGTTGACAAGAAATACCTTCGAAAAGCTCCAAAAGTTTCATTGTTGATGGTTTCACGGTTTACCCCTGCGAGCAAGTTAATCTCATGATCTCCAAAATCTCTATCATAGCTCAATACGCCACCCAAGAGAATATTCAATTGATCTTCATTTCCCTGATTTAAGTTTGGCTCAGCCGGCCCTCTTTGACCTCTTATGAGTGCAGGAGTTTCCCCATCATCTTCATAATCCCCCTGCCACGTGTATAAATACCAAGGCGTTTGCCAGGTTTTAGTTTGCCTAACATATTTATCTACAGCAGCGGTACCTGTAAATTTCAGCCCTTCTACCCAGGGTGCTTCAATTACTACCTTCCCGTTGGTCTGAAAATAATATCTTTTATCCCGGTTATATCCGGTTTGGTCTGTTGTGATTACCACAGGGTTTTGACCATTCTCAATATCAGGACCTGGCATACCATTTGGCCAATAGGCATTGGAAACGGGACTACCTCTCATTAACATCCGGAAAATATCTGAAGCGGCCTGGGTGGGAAAATTTCTGTCTTCTTCTCTTCCCAATACTCCAATTTGTGTGCTTATATAATCACTAATTTCCGCATCCATATTAACACGAATTCCATATTGCTGATAATTTGTCGCCGAATTTTTGTAAAAGGCATCTTGATCCTGATAATCAATGGAGGCTATTAGGTTAACGTCTTCACTTCCCCCACTAATTTGTAAATTATGTTTTTGCTGGGTAGACCAATCTTTTAGAGTTTCTCCAAACCAGTCGGTATTGGGATAATTCCAGGGATCTTCTCCACTTCGAAAGAGTGCAAATTCCTCTGGCGTAAATGGCGCCAATACTTCATTTCCATCAGGTCGGGTATAGACACCTGTGGACTGAAAGGCACTATTTGCAGGTTCCCATTCATTAACAGGAAGTTTATAAACTTCCAGGTCATTTCTCATCTCAGCGTATTGAACGGCATCAGCCAGATCTGGAATTACTGTAGGCTGCGTGAATCCCATATTATAATTATATGATAATTGGGCCTTTCCTTCCCTTCCTCTTTTGGTGGTAACCAAAATAACTCCGTTTGCTGCTCGAGCTCCATAAATAGCTCCAGAAGCATCTTTAAGAACAGAAATATCTGCAATATCTGCTGGGTTTAATCGTTCAAAACCCCCAGCTCTGGCAGGAATACCGTCAATTACAACTAAGGGACTACTATCTCCTAAAGTATTGGTTCCCCTAATTCTAATATTAGAGCCATCATAGCCTGGCTCACCACTTCCCTGGGTAGCAACAACTCCCGGAATTCTACCTGTTAATGCGTTAGATACATTTAGGTTCGCAGATTTTTGAATTTCTTCCCCACCGACCGTAGCAACTGATCCAACTATATTCTCTCGTTTTTGAGTACCATAGCCCACTACAACAACCTCATCCAATTGAGCCTGATCTTCCTGAAGTACTATCTCCAAAGTAGCTTGTCCATCTACACTCACTTCCTGAGTCAAAAAACCTAAATAGGAAAAAAGTAATACCGCATCCGATCCTACGGTTATTTCATAATTTCCATCAAAGTCTGTGACTACTCCATTAGTAGTTCCTTTTTCTATTACATTCGCACCCGGTATAGGCATCCCGGTGGGATCTGTTACGACACCCCTTACGGTCTGTTGGGTTTCCGAAGTTGATTTTTTAGGGGAATATCCCAGTGATATTAATTCATTTTTATCTGGAAGTTTTAAGTCCGGAACGAATTCTTCCGAAAATAGCGTTTCTTCACCTGGACTATTTCCTGTGGCGGAAACTACCATCGGACAGATAATAAATGGTAAGTAAAAAAATATTAATTTATTCATATTAAATTTAAATTTCAAAACGCATCCAGTGTTCTATAAGACCACGTTTCTGGTTAATTAAATGAATGAATTTTCTCTTTTCATAAGCTTTTTTTGTTTTGTGCATTCTGTTTAAATTGGTTTATTTCATTGGCGGGGCAGATTTAATTAATACTTATTTTAGAATGTGGTCATTTATGTTTAAATCCATCTATAAGGAAGAATTTTAATTAAACGTTTTAGTAAATACGTAATATGCATCCATAATTTATTAGGTCTTAATTCTATCACGATATATTAAATTCGTGCTTCTTAATTGTATTTATATATACTGGCCTTATCGTTATTCCGGGAAATGACTAACCTTTTTGCTCCATTATTGAAGCGCATAAGATTAGCATCTCGAATATCTCCGGATAACCATAAACTCGAAAATTGGTTATTAGTGGTAACTTCTTTATCAATTACATTCAAAAGAACTCCCTTTGATGCATCAGATTTTCCTAAATTCACTCTATAAGGGAAAAAATTTCCAAGAGCTACGATATCATTCTTCCCATTACCAGTAAAATCATCAAAGGCAAAAGCATTGATCATTGATAATTGAGACATCTCTGGCAGGGAGGTTAAATTAAACTTACCATTACCAAGATTATCTACATACTTCGAGCTTAGTTCATTAATCTCAAGGATTGAAGTAGATGTTACATTTGCTGCTTTTAGCAAATCCTTCATAGTTGCACTGGCATAGTCATCATAAGAAGTATATTTCTTTCGTAGTGAAGCTACCTGCCCAAGCATTTCATCTCTTCCTGGGAGAGGGTAACTCTCCCCGTCTATATAGTATGACAATACCGGATCAAAATTCCCGTCTTTATTTATATCCTGAACATAGTATACCATTGGTTCTGTCGCGGAAGCATAAAATTGAGTATTGAGCCCCGCATTTCCAAGAAGAAAATCTATATCTCCATCAAGATCATAATCCTGTGCATCTATGCTACTCCACCAACCCTTCGTCTTATCCAGGTTCAATTCTGTGGTCTTATCTGTAAGAATACCATTGTTGTTTTTAAGTACCGTTAAGGGCATCCACTCCCCAACTATAAAGAGATCTGGCCAGGAATCATTGTCAATATCTGTCCAAACGGCATCTGTTACCATTCCTAGTTTTTCCAAAGCTATTTCTTTGGTATTTGTGAATTTCACAATACTATCCCGGCTGTCATTTCTTAACAATATACTCTGCGAGGCGAAAGGATAATTCTTTGCTTTATGGCGTCCTCCTACGAAGAGGTCAAGATCTCCGTCCTTATCATAGTCTGTAGAAACCACCACTCCCCCACTGAAAGAAGTATTAGGTAGGGAGTTTACTGCTTTTTCAAAGTTCCCAGCTCCATCATTAATATAAAGCCTATCCTCATAAAAAGAAGATCCTACAGGTTTTTCATTTCCCCCACTCAATACATACATATCAAGATCACCGTCAGTATCAGCATCAAAAAAGTGTATTCCTACATCCTCACTGTAAACATCTTCTGGTGCCGTCCAGGGCTGCCCTTTTGGCCCTTTCTCTAAAGTTCCATTATCTTTTCCCAAATACATCTGCCCTGACTGACCGGAAGCTCCTCCAAAAAAAACATCATCATTACCATCTCCATTAACGTCTCCAACAGCCATTCTACCTCCTAAACGGGATAATTGATATGGTACTAATCCCTGATGAAGAAAATCTACATAATCGTTTTCCTTATGCTCAAAATCTAATCCTGATGATTTTGTCACCTCTTTAAATAAAGGTGTTTCGATGTCTATTGGTGATTGGTACTTATTGACCGCATCAGTTTGATTAATAGTCAAAACTTGATTAGAATCTATATTTTCAAGAATAGATACTCTTCCATCTGGCCAAACCACCTCCAACTTTTTTAAGTTTTTTTCTTTACCTATCCCTATTGTCAATTGAGGTTCAACATAAGATAAATATCCTCGCGTATAATAGGCTTCATGATAAAGCTTCTTTTGATCTCCTAGTGTTGTGATGACTTTTGCTCCCAGACCAAATGTATTATGGCCTTCCCCCTTCAGCTTTATTTTAATATAATTATTCTTATGAGACTCCTGCTGGTTGTTTTGATATATGGTAACAGGATCATTTAAATTACTAACTACAAGATCAAGGTCTCCATCATTATCCAGGTCTGCATAGGCCGCGCCAGTAGAAACAGAGGGTTTATCCAGGCCCCATTTTGTAGCGTGGTTTTCAAATTTTATTCCATTAGTGTTTCGAAAGGAGTAATTTGAAATTTTAGTAGAAGGCATTTTACTAATTAACGGTAATAAATCAACTGTTTGATTCCTGGCATTAGCTTCGGATATTTCCTTACTTGTAGTGAAGTTCACAAAATCGAGATTGGTCACGTCCCGTAGATAGCCATTGGTTATAAAAAGATCTTTTAAACCATCATTATCAAAATCGGCAAACAGTGTGGCCCAGCTCCAATCTGTATTAGAAATCCCCGAAAATTGGGCAATTTCGCTAAAACGCGGAATTGAATCTTCGGCAAGCCCACGATTAAGCTGAAATGTATTTCTCATATATTGATGGTGATAGCCGCTATCTACCGCTTTGGAGAATTTATTGTATTCATCGGGTCCTTTCAGAATTTTTTGTCTGTAATTATCTTCAGGAAGCATATCAGCCACAAAAATATCAGGGAGACCATCATTATTAACATCAGCAATATCTGATCCCATACCGTATTTTGAAAGCTGTCCCATGGCGAGATGAGAAATTTCCTTAAAAGTCCCATCTCTATTATTCAAATAGCAAAAATCCTGCTCTTCGTAATCGTTAGTTACATATATATCTGGCCAGCCATCTTTGTTAATATCTGAAATTGATGCACTTAATCCAAAATTAAGCCCGCTGCCATGTATCCCGGTTGTTTCGGTTACTTCCGTGAATTTATTATTGTCATTTCTGTATAATTTATTACCGAAGTAGGGATGTCTTAAACTCCTTAATTTTTGCACATTAAAAAATGCCGAATAAAACATATTCGCGTGGTTCAATAAAAACATATCAAGATCTCCATCCAGATCGTAGTCAAAAAAATAGGCTTGAGAAGTAAAGGTACCCCGAGCATCGACTCCATATTCACGAGCACTTTCCGTAAAAGTAGGAGTTCCACCTTTTTTTCCTCCGTCATTAATAAAGAGTTGGTTTGATCTGGAAGAGTACTCCTTTACAATGGCCTTGTTGTATCCTTCAGAAGGGGAATTTCCAGAATAGGAAACGTAAATATCCAACCAGCCATCTCCATTTATATCCACCAGGCTTACCCCTGTGTTCCAGTCATTTCTACCCTGAAGACCTGCTTGAAGAGTAACCTCCTCAAATTTCCAGTCTCCAAGATTAAGGAATAATTTATTTGGCACCTGGTTACCTATAAAATAAATATCAGTCAAGCCGTCATTATTTAGATCTCCAACTGCTACCCCCGCTCCATTATAGGTATATTCATAAGTCATTATATTATTATGTCCATCTTCTGTAATATCATTAGAAAACACTATTCCTGTTTCATCAGAAGACATTTCTGTAAACATACCAGGTTTCTCACATCCCTGGATTATAATGATTAATCCCAGAGTAAGACCCGACGCTATATTTCGTAAAAACTTTTCTAATTTCATAAACTTAGAGGAACACTATAACGGTTACTACTACTTACCTGCTACTCGCTTTTCACTGATAAGTGTTTTTACCACTTTTTGAAGTTTATCTGGCTTATTTTCATACTCACTTAAGTCAATAATTTCTACTTTTCGGAAGTCAGTAGGATGACTTTCACTTTGTAACGAAATTGTACCTTCTTTTAAAAGCTCCCCATCATCTCTTTGTGGCTTACTATAACGCATTACCTCTTCCCCGTTTACATAGTGAACCATTAATGAATCTCTTAGCACCAGCACTTCTACCCGAACCCACTGATCTCCATGATAGGTATGAGAAGAAGATTCTTTGCAATGAGTTTTTATGAGTTTGTCTTTCATTATATATTGGGTTCCAGGAGTACAAAGATTAGCAGTAGATCGTTCATTTTCTCCGTTACCCCCAAGTAATTGGACTTCTATTGAATTAGGAAAGTCCTGATCTTTGCCCATAGTTGTCGGCTCCTGTCCATGTAACATAATTCCATTATTTCTATAGGCCCAACCACCTGGATTGTTAGTAACCTGGTCGCCTATAAAGCGATATTCCACTCCTATGAGATAAGAGGAGAAAGACTCCTTATAAAATATATGTCCGAACTTATTATCAAACCCCCCGTCATATTGATCGTATCTAATTTGTAAGTTCCCATCTTCTACTCTGAAAGTATTACCGAAGTTCTCACCAAGATCATATCCGCGAATTTTAACTTCCCAATTATCTAAGTTCTCTCCATTAAAGAGGGGTTGCCATTGAGGTGATTTTTGTGAAGTACATATAAAACTTCCTAAAATAATTCCAAATGCTACGTTTATGAGGGGCTTAAACATATATATTTATTTAGTTGAAAACGATAACCAGAATTCTCCAATCCGATTCCTCCTATTACATTCAAGTCTAGCTTACTTGTAGGTAAAAACAAGAATGAAATAGTTATTAAAAAATTAGTTTTATAGCTTGTGATCTTTTATTGGATAAGCTAAATTTTGTAAAAAATTTAGCTTAGATAAACAGTGGGAAATCACATTAAACAATATTTAATATTAAGTTAACAGATTTATTAGGAAATGAATATATAAATATTATTTCTAAATAAATGTACCTCATACATTTTTTTTCATTTTTTTAGAAAATTCTTACTATAATCAAATTTCACCTAAAAAATTTTTAATAAAAAAAACAGGATAGCTTTACCGAAATTTCATTCTGTTGTCAGGGAATAAAGAGAAATTTATAAAACTCAAGTTTTGGAAGAAAAACGAAAATTAGTTCTGGTAATAATATAAAGCGATAGATTGTTTTCCAACCTAATTCTAACCGCTTTTAATGTGAATTACAAAATTTGCTTGTAGGTTCAAATCAGATTTAGCGCTGTTCACTGCTCCAAACTTAAAAAATTTGACAATTGAGGAAGGCTATTAGTTAGTCAAAAAAAAGGGTTTTTTGATTCACCATCTTCTGGTAATATTAAATTCATAAAGTATATGAAAAATAAAAACCTTTCCGCGAACGGAAAGGTTTTAAAATTAATCCGAAAACATATTCTTTATGCTTAACACCTAAGTATTCCTATCCCCAAATAAAAATACTGAAAAAACATGCATCGAATTAATCCCCAAATTATATCGTCAAAAAGTTGCTAGCTCTATCTACTTAACTATGCTTCTAAACTTATCTTTTAGTGATTTTTCATATTTGTTATAATTAATTAAATATACCTGCTCCTCTAAAAGAGCCTTCTCTCTCTGTGAGAGAATTTGGTAATTCGTTACTTCGCCCCATTTTTTTAAGATTCATTATTAATTAGAGAATATCTTCTCTATACCTTCAATAGATGTGAAGTCTTTACTCAACATCTTCTAATTTGATCCTAAACAATGCTCATAATAATTTGAGTAACTTTTCGAATATCCCAGGTATTACTTATTTTATCAATGACTATTTTTAGTTGAATATTTACGCTTCCCGTCAAAAGTAGAAAAGATGCAGAAAGGATTAATAAAAATGTCGTGAACGGCCACTTTTTTGTCGTGAACGAGTATTTTAAACATAATGAACGTATTTTTTACATCTTTAAAACAGATAAGTTCTTCACAAAGAATTTTAATTGATTTAATATTGAAGTGTTATAGCTGGCTGCTATAGCTCTTTTAAATAATTATATATTTTACTTAAAAAACTATAATGCTTCTTTACATTTGATCTAATATTCTTTAAATCAAAATTTGAAAAAATTATTTGCTGTATTCATTTTCCTCTTTTCAGTAACACTTTGGTGCCAGGAAGATAATTCTCTATTAGTTAGTAAAAATACCTTTTCATTTAGAGATGGTTATTTCATCTCCAATCCCTACCACTCTATCTACGATACTAACGGATGGCTATGGATTTTAGGCGAGAACAAACTTTCAAACGAATATATTTTAGGAGAGCAAGAAATTATTATTCAACGTTTTGATGGGGCTAATTTATTCACATTAAAATTACCTGATACCTTTAATAAAAAGATTAAAGAAGGCCATTTCTTTAAAAGTCAGGACCACGGACTTTATTTAAAATTATATTACCAGGCTGCTCGAGCTGAATTATTTTATATCAACACAGAAACCTTAGCGCTTAAAGCTGTCAAAGAATATAATAATCTTAACGAAAACTTTTTATTTTCAAAAGCCTACACTGCTCAAGATTCAAGCCCTATTGTTCTTACGTCAAATAATAAATTTCATAGTGCCACCCTTGATAAATTAAGTTTAAGGTTTATTGATTCTATTCCTTTTGAAAAACCGGTTGCTCAACCGGTTTTGGCTGATCCAATCACAATGGATGATTTTACCCTGATAAAACTACAAACCGAAAAAGAGGGCGTTTTTTTGAATAAAAAGGGAAAGTTCATAAAAAAAATAGCAGAAAGCGATTTTGAAGCCACAAATGGAATTAATTTTTATCCAACGATAATACAGCCCCCTTTTAAAGTCAGTGATGCCTTTTACACCTATATTGATAACTATAAGAATGCTTTCAAATTCAATAAAGAATTTAAAAAATTCTTAGAAATACCTCAATCTGATAGTGTTCTAAGCGGCAATAAAAAACTCCAGTTTACTTCAGGTTTCAACTATGCCTTTTCCACTGAAATTGATGGAGACTTCACAGCAATGGAGTTATATCGCCTTAAAGATTTTCAAAAGGAGTTATTTACTACAATTAAAGTAAAAAATATATCAGGAATTGCTTACAGGGATTTTGGAAAAGACCTGGTAATACTCGACGGAAACAACTTAGAATCTTATTCTTTTATTAAAAGTAAAATCAAGACTTTTTTAAAAGATAATAGCATCCGTTCAATTAAAAAGCTAAAGGAAAACAAGTATATCATAGCAACCGATACAGAGGGGCTTTATATAATCGACGTAAAAGAAAATACAGAAGAACGAATAAAAATTCTATCCGATTCTAATGAGTTAAACATTAATTACTCCAGGGGTATCTTCAATGCAAAAGACAACAATCTTATAATTGCGGACTCCGATTATCTATATACCCTGAATTCAAATTATGAGGTAATTCAGGACAAAACTATAGAAATATATAGCGGAATAATTATAAAACTAAAAGACACCATATTTACGGCAGATCCAGGAGGTGGAATTTATAAATATAGTCTTAAAGAAAATAGCTATACTAAAATTGCAAATACCGAGGCTATACAAGTAAAGGAATTTGCTACAGATGGTACCGCCCTCTTTGCAAACACTGCCCAGGGAATTTTTGAATACGAGAACGGAAAATTTAATACCCATTCATTTGAAAATATAGAAACAGATCACTTGCTATCTATAAACTATCTGCAAGATTATGGCATTCTGGTTTCCACAAAGTTCGGGGAGATTTATACATTCAATACCACAACTAAAAAATTAAATCTGCTTTATAAAGATGCATTAAATGCATCCATTGTTGGGATGGTTGCAGATGACAACGGTACTTTATGGTTAAATACCTATGCCGGGATTGTATCCTTAAATCCATCTTCAAAAAAAATAATTAGATATACTACTAAAGATGGCGTTTATGAGCTAGAAGGCAATAGGTTTAGTACCTATAAAGATGAACAGAATGGTAGTATTTTAATGGGAAGTAATAAAGGTCTTAGCTATTTTAAGCCAGAAGAATTAGTTGAGAATAATTTAAAAGCACAACCTCAATTTACGTCAATCTCATTTTTTAATTCAGAAAACGATCGCTGGGAAGTTAACACTTCTCCAGACTTTTTAAATAATACTCGTAAGATTGATTTGCCTTCAGAATACAGAAGATTTTCTGCAACACTCTCTGTTTTTGGACAGATAAACCCTCAGGATATTAAGTACCGGTATCGCTTATTAAATATCGGAAGTAACTCAGACTGGTTTACCACCTACGCTGGTAAAGAAATTTTATTCGCAAACCTGGCAGCAGGAGTTTATAATTTAGAAGTTGAAGCCTACAGTGCCTCTAAAGAAAAGATAGGAGAAACGATAGTTCTAAAAGTAATTTCTAAAGAAGTTTTTTATAAAACCTGGTGGTTTATTTTATTGATTCTCTTTTTTGTTGTCATTTCTGTTTTGTTCCTATTTTATCAATATAAAGCAAAACAGAAATTATTTGCAAAAAATAAAATTGCATTGAAAGAAGCCCAAATTAAAAATACTATGATGTTAGAAATTCATCATAGAATTAAGAATAATCTTCAAATTGTTTCCGGGCTATTAGGTTTACAAATGGCAAACAGTAAAAATGAAGAATTAAAAGTAAAATTACAGGATAGCCAAAGTAGGATTGAGTCTATCGCGGGTATTCATAACCTGTTATATAATTCAAGCAACCAGGATCTTATTTCTGTTAAAGAAAATATAGAAAGCTGTGTTGCCTATTACCAAAAACTTTTTCCTACTAATGTTACGTATCATCTAGATATAGACAGTTCCATCTTAAGCGTAACTCAAGCCACCCCTTTTTCACTTTTACTAAATGAACTAATAAATAACTCAAATAAACATGCTTTCCAGGAAACAGAGCATCCGGAAATTTTTATAAAATTTGAAAAGCGGGATAACAAGTATGTATTTGTATATTCTGACAATGGTAGTTTTAAAGAACAAGAGAGCCAGAAAGAGTCTATGGGTATGAAAATAATAGAAATGATGAACAAGCAATTAAAAGGAGATTTAAAGATCGAAAACGCTACTAATTTTAAATTAACTTTACTTTTTCCCACAAATGAATAGCATAAAGATCTATATTTTAGAAGACGAAATAATAACCCAGGAGCTTCTAAAACAGACGCTGGAGGATCTAGGTTTTACAATTTGCGGAATGGCAACAAATGCAGAAACTGCGCTTGGCGAGATTGCCTTTTTAAAACCAGACATTGCTATTTTAGATATTAGAGTAGAAGGCCCGCAGACCGGGATCTGGCTGGGAAATCAGTTAGATATTCCCCTCATCTATTTAACAGCTTTTAATGATGTAGACACCATAAAGAAAGCAATTGCTACAACACCAACAAGTTACCTGGTAAAACCCCTTAATAATAAGGATTTATATATTGCTGTTGAATTAGCTGTAAGTAAAATAAAAAATAAGGCGCAAATAATAGTGAAGGATAAAAACAAAAAAATCATCCTTTCTGAGGATCAGATTTTATATGCAAAAAAAGAAGATCAATATCTAATATTACATTTAAAAGATTCTGAAAAATTAATAAGGTCCAGTATTAAAGATTTTTTGGAACAAATGAATTCTCCATCATTTTTGCAAGTACATCGTTCCTATGTAATCAATAAAGATTGCGTTACTGCATTTAATAGCAAAGAAATAATTATTAATAACAGCCGCATTCCCATATCAAAAAGCTATGCTAAAGAGATTTTAGAAGAAATTTCTTAATTATTATCCAGCCCTGGTTTTCACTTTTCATTTATCTATAGACGTTATTGACTATCATGCAGTAACCTTAATTTACTCCAATACTGGTTTTTATAAAAGGCTCATAAATCATTACATTTCCAAAATATCATAAAATTGAAATAGAATGTTATTTTTTCCTTAGATGACGTTAAAACATTTAGTCATTTCTTACAATAAATATAAATTGTAAGTATGGGAAAAAAGAAACTAAAAAGGTCCCTGGGATTATGGGACATATTAATGTTCGGGATTGGTGGTATTGTAGGTGCCGGTATTTATGCAATTATAGGAGAAGCAGCAGCGCTTGGCGGCAATATGCTTTGGCTAAGTTTTATTATAGCTGCAACAGTAGCTCTTTTAACGGGATTGTCTTACGCCGAATTTGTTAGTCGGTTTCCAGATTCCGGTGGGAGTTTTGAATATATTAAACAAAGCCTGGGTAAAAAGCCGGCTTTTTTTATGTCTATTTTTATGGTATTTACCGGTGTGGTAGCCGCCGCTGCCATAGCTATTAGCTTTGCCAGTTACTTAAATAGATTATGGGATTTCCCGGCATGGATAATTGTAATAGGCATAGTTGCGTTAATGGCCCTCTTCAATATTTTTGGCGCTAAATACAGTTCTTATTATAATTCGGTTGCTACTGTAATAACCCTGGCGGGACTTGCCGCCGTTATTGCAGTTTGTATTCCCGAGTTTGGTTCTACAGATCTTACCAAGCTTAATGATTCTGGCTGGAATGGAATTATAGCCGGTAGTGCTTTAATTTTCTTTAGTTATATAGGTTTCGAAGATCTGGTAAAAATGGCTGAAGAAACTAAAAATCCTGAAAAGAATATGCCCAAAGGGGTACTTCTAAGTGGTTTGGCTGTACTTATTTTGTATGTTCTAATTGCCATAAGTTCCGTAAGTGTATTAGAATGGCAAAAACTTGCAGAATCTGAAGGACCGCTGGCTGCTGTAATAGAAACTAAATGGGGCAGGCTTGGCGCTACAGGGCTGGTTGTAGTGGCTCTTTTTGCCACGAGCAAAACCATTTTAAGCAATATATTGGGAACTTCCAGATTACTTTATGATGTTGCCCGGGATAGCGGGGTAACCTGGTTAAAAAAGTTTACAACCATATCAGGTATAGGAAATGCTCCAAATTACGCCATTATTGCCATCGCAATTCTAGCTATTGCTTTCGGACTGTTAGGAGATTTAAAAATGGTAGCCAGTATCAGTAATATTTTTATTTTTATTGTTTTTGGAATGGTGAATTTTTCATTATTAATGTTTCGTTATAAAAACAGAAAAAATAAGAAAAAAGCTCCTTTTCATATTCCTCTAAATGTAAATAATATTCCCATTCCTACTGTTATTGCCTTGCTTACCATCCTCATTTTATTTGGCTATAACCTATACAACCTAACCCAGGGCAGTATGTAAGTTGAAATTTTTTGAAAATTATGGATAGGTTAATATCAATTAGAAAATTTTTCAGTTTCCTTTTTATAAAAAAACTTACTTCTAATTGCATGTTGAATCACGATGATGGCTGTTTGAATCATATTTTTTAGCTCAAAAAATTCCGGATTACTATTCTTATATAATTTTTCAAGTTTTTCATCTAAAAATTTCAATTTCGAAAATACTCTCTTCTTTTCATTTTCTTCGGAAGTATAAAGCAAATTATAGCTCATGAGTCGATTTAGCTCTTTTTCGAAATTATTTAGAATATCATTTTCTTCTTTGCTTCCATCAATTTGAAAAATCACCTCCTGTTCACATTCCTCTAACGGGATTGAATCCAATTTTTCTACCACATTACCTGCGGCCTGATGAGAGAATACAAGAGCTTCCAGCAAAGAATTTGAAGCCAACCTGTTGGCGCCATGCAAACCGGTGTGTGCACATTCCCCCGAGGCATAAAGTTTATTAATGCTAGTCCTGGCAAATTTATCTACCTGAATTCCACCGCACTGGTAATGAGCGGCCGGCACAATAGGGAGAAGATCTTTTTTAAAATCTATCCCTTCATCCAGGCAATATTGTACAATGGTTGGAAAATGACTTTTGAAAGCTTCTGCTTCAAGGTGTCGGCAATCAAGAAATACCGATTCTTTACCAGATTGTTGCAGCTCTCTCATAATTGCTTCAGAAACTATATCGCGGGTTGCCAGTTCTCCGTTAACATCATATTTAAAAAGGAATCTATTTCCGGCACTGTCAATTACGTATGCTCCAAAACCTCTAACCGCTTCAGAAATAAGGAACAAAGAATGCTGGTTTTTAGTATAAAGGGCTGTGGGGTGAAATTGAATAAAATTCATGTTTGATATTGCTGCGCCCGCTCTGTACGCCATTGCAATTCCGTCTCCTGTTGCAACTGAAGGATTTGTAGTATTTTGAAATATTCTTCCACTTCCGCCGGTGGCCAAAAATGTAACGCGAGAGCTTATGCTTACCACTGCAGCCTTTTGCCTGTCTATCGCCCTTACTCCTATGCAGGTTGTAATAGATTTTTCTTTTTTCAGAATTAAATCGGTCACAAAATAATGATCGCAAAAAATAATATTTGAATAAGATGCTGCTTTTTGAAGCAATTTAGTCTCCATTTCCTTCCCTGTAAGATCCTGGTGATGAACAATTCGTTTTTGTGAATGTCCGCCTTCCAGTCCAAGTTCAAGTTCTCCCAGTTCATTTGCGTCAAAGCTGGTCCCCCAATTAATAAGTTCGTACAATCTCTCCGGAGCCTGAGAAATTACCATTTTTACGACTTCGGGATCATTTATGCCTTTACCGGCTTTCATGGTGTCCTCTATATGTTGCTCAAAACTATCCCTTATTTTATCGAGTACTACCGCAATCCCTCCTTGCGCTTTAGTAGTATTACCAACATCATTATTACTCTTTGTAAGCACGTGAATAATGGCATCAGGTTTTGCTGCAGCTACCTTAATTGCAAATGATAACCCGGCAATTCCTGAACCTATAACTAAAACATCTGTTTTCATAATTTACAGTTCCATCATACGTTTTATTGGTCTGTGAGCAGCTTTCATCAGGCTCTCAGCCAGTACTATTTCGGGCGATTCATCCTTTAAACAGTTGTATAATTTTTGTAGCGTGTTCATTTTCATAAAAGCACATTCACTGCAAGCACAGCTATTATCTTCTTTTGCGGGTGCCGGTATCAAGGTTTTATCAGGTACATCCATTTGCATTTGATAAAGAATTCCTGCCTCTGTAGCTACAATAAAAGTATCCTGCTTACTGGATTTTACGAAATTGAGCATTCCAGAAGTAGACCCTATGTAATTTGCAATTTTAAGAATATGTTCTTCGGATTCCGGATGAGCTATAATTTTAGCCGAAGGATACTTTGCGTACAATTCCAACAATTTATCTATAGAAAAAGCTTCATGAACAATACACGCGCCATCCCAGAGTAACATTTTCCTGCCGGTTTTTTCTATTAAATACCGGCCAAGATTCTTATCGGGTGCAAAAATAATGGGCTTATCTAAAGGAATGGAGTTTATCACTCTTTCGGCATTAGAGGAGGTACAAACCACATCACTCATTGCCTTAATTTCAGCAGAACAATTAATATAAGTGACCACCACGTAATTGGGATATTGATCTTTTAATTGCTGAAAAGCTTCAGGAGGACAACTTTCAGCTAAAGAACAACCCGCGTTAAGATCGGGTAAAAGAACTTTTCTGGACGGATTCAGGATCTTGGCAGTTTCAGCCATAAAATGTACGCCAGCAAAAACAATAATATCAGCATTTGTGGTAGCAGCTTTTTTGGCCAGCTCCAGACTATCTCCGACAAAATCAGCGATCTCCTGGATTTCCGGTTCCTGATAATAATGAGCCAGGATAACGGAATTTTTCGTTTTTTTTAATATTGAAATCTCTTCTTGTAGTGATAATTTATTTTCCGTTAACACACTCATTATGATGGTTTTTAGAGAAAAAAGAATTCAGAAACTTTTGAAAATCTAATCTTCTGAAACTATCAGAAGAATATAATTGAATTAAGCTACCTCCCAGCAAACCCAGGCACTCACCGTAAACGGTTAAGAAATTTGCAAAGTAAACCCCGAAGCATTTAATCTCGATTATAGAGTAAAATTAATAGGATTTTATTCTGCGATTTATGACCCTAATCAGGAAAAAGGAATTTCTTATCATTTCTGAATTTTTCTACAGTGAAAAATTCAGCTATTACAGCTATTTATACAAATTTCTGCAATGTGATTGCGATCATAAATTTGTGTATGCCTTAAAATCTTTCTTTGTAAAAATTAAATTTTACAAAAATGAATGATACGATTGATACTTCTAAACTCGCTGCAGGACACCCGGTAAGTGTATATTTTCAGGAAAAAGAATTGATAAAATTACTTACTGAAGAATTAAAAAATACAAATCCCACGGCTGAATATCAAAAGTTCTATAATATTTTCAATCAGTTGCAATCTATAGAAAGACGTTTTGAGAGAAAAGAGAACCAACTATTTCCTTTCCTGGAACAAAAAGGATGGAACGGCCCATCACAGGGAATGTGGTCTTTTCACGACACTTTAAGAGAGCAGTTTAGATTATTGCGAAAAAAAATTGAAGCAAGGGAAATAGAAGAAATAGATCAGGACGTACAATATCTTATCAGCGGAATTTTTAGATTGTTATTAATTGAAGAAACAACATTATTTCCAAACGCTCTAAAAATACTAACGGAAGAAGATTGGACCAAAGTACGTGCGGGCGAAGAAGAAATAGGTTGGATGCTACCGCAGATTCCACCAGCCTTTCCTAATAAGGAAT
The DNA here is from genome assembly GCF_002311535.1 of Salegentibacter sp. UBA1130. Lineage (NCBI taxonomy): Bacteria > Pseudomonadati > Bacteroidota > Flavobacteriia > Flavobacteriales > Flavobacteriaceae > Salegentibacter > Salegentibacter sp. UBA1130. Next base: position 30,682 of record NZ_DCAP01000018.1, read on the forward strand.
ATATACATCCCAGCCAGGATTTCACCAAAAGAGAGCTTTCATTTTCGCTAGAGAATACCGCCCATTACGATGAAGGTTATATGACGGTAGAACAGGTAAACCTGCTTCTTAAAACTATGCCGTTAGACCTTACTTATGTAGATGAGAATGATAAAGTGATATTTTACAATCGTGGAGAAGAACGTGTATTTCCCAGAAGTGCGGGTATTATTGGCCGTGAAGTAAAATTTTGTCATCCTCCAAAAAGTGTAGGTACTGTTTTAAAAATTTTGGAAGAATTTAGAAAAGGAACTAAAAGTGAATCATCTTTCTGGATTAATTTTAAAGGTCGACTTATCTACATCAGGTATTTTGCTGTTCGTGATGCTCAGAAAAATTATAAAGGTGTAATTGAAATGTCTCAGGATATTACAGATATTAAGAATATAGAAGGGGAAAAACGCCTATTGGATTGGGATTAAAAATTAGGTAATTACCAAGTGATTAAAAGAATACCCAGGAAGAAACTCGAAAACAATAAGCTTATGCCTGTGTATTAGGAAACAAGATAGCAGCCGCTTTTTTTGATAATTTTAAAAACCTTTACTTTGCTAAAATCCATTTCCTGACTTTTTAAATATATCATTATGAAATATTCTTCCAATTTTAAAACTTTACTTCCCCTGTTCCTTTTAATTATCGCTCCTTTGGTGAACCAGGCTCAAGAACAGGAATATTATGAACTCAAGGTTTATGAATTTGAAAACTACGATCAGGTAGAAAAGACCGAAGATTACGTTCAAAACGCACTACTCCCCGGCCTAAAGGATTTAGGAGTGGAAAATATTGGCGTTTTCAAACCAAAGGCCGACAGCCTAGATAAACTGTATGTGCTGATTCCTTATACTTCTTTAGAGGAATTTGCGTCAAAAAATAAAGACTTTCAAGATTCAGAAATTTTTCAGCAAAAGGGCGGTGAAGATATATCGGGATCAAATGATAATCCCCCTTATAAAAGAATGAGTACCATTCTGCTCAAAGCCTTTAAAGATATGCCGGTAATGAAACCTTCAGCCATAGAGGGACCAAAAGAAGACCGGGTTTATGAACTAAGAAGTTATCAGTCTTCAACCGAAGCTTTGCTCAAGAATAAAATAAAAATGTTTAATGAAGGAGGGGAAATAAAACTTTTCGATGAATTGGGTTTTAATGCTGTTTTTTATGGTGAAGTTATAGCAGGACCCGATATGCCAAATCTAATGTACCTCACAACATTTAGTGACCAAACTTCAAGAAATGAGCACTGGGAAAGCTTTGGCAACTCTCCTGTATGGAAGAAAATGGAAGCTATACCCGAATACCAGGGCAACGTGTCTAAAATAGATATTCACTATTTATATCCTACCGAATATTCCGATTATTAGTAAAAAGATCATAGTACAGGGAGTAACACATCAACCCTGGATGACTTAAAATATTTTTTTGAATGAGCCCGGTATTTTACCAAGCTCATTTTTTTATAGTTCTTTCTCTATCAAAAAATAAGTAAACTCCCTCGAAACAAGTTCACGAAGCATTTATAGTGAAGCATTTAAATCTCAATTCTCAGTTAAACTATTAGCCAATTCCAAAAGATTCATTTAAAAAAATGGGCAATGATAGAAATACTAAGCCACTACCAAATAATTAGATTTCAGGAAAACCCATAATAAACTTCAAATAATACCGATTTTTTATTTATAAGCTTCTATTTTTCACAATACCATTTTTCTACGAAGAAAACTCATTTCAATACGTATTAATACGTATTTTTACTTAAATTTGAATTAAACTTACGTAGTTATGAAGAAAATAGTTGTAGTAGGAAACGGGATGGTTGGTTATAAATTTTGTGAAAAACTGGTAGCCAGATCTGATAGAGAAAACTATCAAATAGAGGTGTTTGGGGAAGAACCGAGTCCGGCTTACGATCGTGTTCACCTTAGCGAATATTTTTCTGAGAAAGGAAAAGATGAATTACTTCTGGCGTCCACAAGCTGGTATAAAGATCATGGAATTAAACTACGTACTTCTTCGCTTATTTCAGAAATTAATACCAAAGAAAAGGAAGTTATCACCTATAAAGGCGAAAAAATAAGCTACGATTATCTTGTACTTGCCACGGGTTCTTCTCCATTTATTCCGCCTATAAAAGGTTCAGAAAAAGCCGGGGTTTTTGTGTATCGTACTACAGAAGATCTAGATGCAATAAAAACCTATGCAAAAAAACTTCAGAAAAGCAATAAATCTAAAGCCACCGTATTAGGCGGCGGACTTTTAGGCCTGGAAGCGGCAAATGCAGCCAAAGAACTTGGTCTTGAAACCAGCGTGGTAGAATTTGCACCCCGTTTAATGCCAAGACAATTAGACGAAGCTGGTAGTAATACCCTTATTCGTAAAATAGAAAGTTTAGGTATAAAAATTTTAACCAATAAAGCTACTTCAGAAATTAGCGGTAAAGATGAAATTGATGCACTTACGTTTTCCGATGGCTCCAGGCACGACACACACATGCTTATTATTTCTGCCGGAATTAGGCCCCGGGATGAACTTGCAAAATCTGGAGGACTTAAAACTGGCGAGCGCGGGGGCATATTTGTTAATAATAGGATGGAAACTTCGGCAAAAAACGTTTATGCCATTGGGGAAGCTGCGCTTTATAATAATGCTATCTACGGTCTTGTTGCCCCGGGATATAATATGGCCGAGGTTGCCGTTTCTCAAATTTGCGGGGGCGATAAAACTATGGCAGCTCATATAGATATGTCTACCCAGCTAAAATTAATTGGCACCGATGTAGCCAGTTTTGGCGATCCGTTTATTGAAAATGAAGAAGTTTCTGCTATTACGTATGAAAACAAACAAAGTGGAATTTACAAACGTATCAACGTAACCCGTGATGGCACAAAACTGCTTGGTGGAATTTTAGTTGGCGATGCTTCAGATTATCAGAATCTATTTCAGATATACATCAACGCAATGAAACTCCCCGATAACCCAGAGGATCTAATTTTGGGAACTCGCGGGGGCGAAAACTCAAGCCTTGGTTCGGTAACCGAGTTACCAGATTCTGCACAAATTTGCTCCTGCGAAGCTATTTCAAAAGGAGATATTTGTAAACCGCTGGAAGCTGGAGAATGCTGCTCTATGGAAGATGTGGTGGGCAAAACAAAAGCATCTACAGGCTGTGGCGGTTGCAAACCTATGGTAACAGATCTCTTTAATGCTACCATGAAATCCCTTGGAAAAGAAGTAAAAGAGGTGATTTGTGAACATTTTGATTTTAACCGACAGGAACTTTTTGATTTGGTAAAGATCAATAAAGTCAAAGATTTTGATGAAGCACTAAATCTTTTTGGAAGAGGACATGGTTGCGAAAAATGTAAGCCGGTTCTGGCTTCAATTTTTGCGAGTATTACTATGGAAACTGCCAATAAACAAGTGACTATCCAGGATAGTAATGATAAATTTTTAGCCAATATTCAGCGAAATGGAACCTATTCTATAGTTCCACGGATTCCGGGCGGAGAAATTACACCCGATAAATTAATGACTATAGGCGCCGTAGCCAAGAAATTTGACCTTTACACAAAAATTACCGGTGGGCAACGAATAGATCTTTTTGGCGCCGAATTGCATCAACTGCCTGAAATATGGAAAGAATTAATTGATGCCGGTTTTGAGAGCGGCCACGCCTACGGAAAATCGCTAAGAACCGTTAAAAGCTGTGTAGGTTCTACCTGGTGTCGCTTTGGGATGCATGAAAGCGTAAGTTTCGCCATTCAAATTGAAGAACGCTATCGCGGTTTACGTTCTCCTCATAAATTAAAAGGTGGTGTTTCGGGCTGTATTAGGGAATGTGCTGAAGCTCGCGGAAAAGATTTTGGAATCATTGCTGTAGAATCTGGTTGGAATTTATACGTATGCGGAAATGGAGGCGCCACCCCAAAACACGCAATTTTACTCGCTGAAGGTTTAGACGATGAAACCACTATAAAATACCTTGATAGATTTTTGATGTATTATATACGTACCGCCGCGCCACTTATGCGAACTGCGCCCTGGTTGGAGAAATTAGACGGTGGAATTGCACATCTCAAAAAAGTAGTAGTTGAAGATTCTTTAGGAATTGCCGAAGATCTTGAAAAAGAAATGCAGAGTCTAATAACCAATTACGAATGCGAATGGAAGCAGGCAATTGAAGATCCTGAAATGATGAAGCGTTTTAAACACTTTGTCAATTCAGATGAAGGTGATGATAATATTAGTTATGTCCCGCTTCGAGACCAAAAAATGCCTAAGGCCTGGACTTAAATTTTCCTTTTTTAAATCAACTTCTAATTTCAAACTATAAAAGCAATGCAAGAATTATTAGCTCAGTATCAAAGTGTATCTGAACCAGAAGTGCTCAAATGGGTGAATGTGGGGAAAGCCAAAGATTTTCCCGAAAATGGCGGAGCCTGTATAAAATATAAAAACAAGCAAATTGCGGTGTTTAATTTTGCCCGGGAATCCAAATGGTATGCCTGCCAAAATCTTTGTCCGCATAAATTGGAAATGGTTCTTTCTCGTGGAATGATAGGCGATAAAGAGGGAATTCCCAAAGTGGCCTGCCCTATGCACAAAAAAACATTTTCCTTAAAAAACGGGAATAATCTTAATGGTGAAGATTACAAAATTGCAGTCTATCCGGTAAAAATTGAAGCAGAAAATGTCTATATTGGTTTTATAGATTAAGATACCTCCCAATGAGTAAATTCCAGGAAGCCATACAACGTATAGACAATAAAAATGCTCAAGATCCTAATTTGGAAATAGCAAACGGAAAAGAATTTCCGAAAGAATTATTGTATTCACAACGAATGACAGATAAGTTATTGGATTTTTATCCGCAGGCTTCCGAAGAATTACAAATTGCAGTACGTGCGCAGCATATTTGTCGGTGGACAGTTCCACGAGACACCTATCCAAAAAATAGAATTGGATATTTAAAATGGCGCGAAGGTCTTAAAAAAACCCACGCTAAAATTACAGATGAAATTTTGGAAGAAGTGGGTTATGATAAAGATTTTCGGGATCGGGTTTCATTTTTAATCAAGAAAAAGCAGATTAAAAAAGACAAAGGTTCTCAAATTATGGAAGATGTGGTGTGCCTGGTTTTTCTTGAACATTATTTTGAAAATTTTGCGGCAAAACATAATGATGATAAAATAATAGACATTGTAAAGAAAACCTGGGCTAAAATGTCTCCTGAAGGGCATAAAGCCGCCCTAAAACTTCCGCTTTCTGCACATAGTGAAACTTTAATACAAGAAGCTTTAAAATAAATAATGGCGTCACATAGCTCTCTAGACCAACATACCTTTATAAAACTTAAAAAGCTATACATTCTGGCCCTAACAGCCATTGCGCTTTCGGTAATTATAAGTCAGTTATTTATCGGGAAATTCCTTGAAGAACAGGAAGGAGATTCTAAACTTATCAATATCTCGGGGCGCCAAAGAATGTTGAGCCAAAAGCTCACGAAAGAGAGCCTTTTACTCCTTGAAACCGAAAGCATAAACAAGCGTAAAAAAATTGCACAAAACCTCGAAGAAAGTCTTACTCGCTGGACGCATTCTCATGAAGTTTTAAAACGTGGTAGCGACAGTTTAAATATCGCTTCAGCACAGAGTGATGAAATTGAAGAAAAATTCAGTGAAATTCAGCCTTATTATGAGAGAATTAGGGCAGCATCGCAAAATTTACTGCTGAAAATAGATGAAAATCCGGGACGTCCTGGAGAAGATTTTTCAGCTGAAACTACTGAAATCAAAGAAAATGAGGAGGATTTTCTTGGTCTTATGGATGCTATAGTAAACCAATATGATGAAGAAGCACAAACCCGGGTGGAACAATTGCAAAACCTGGAATTATTTTTAACAATTATTACGCTTTCAATTTTATTACTTGAATTTTTCTTCATCTTCTTACCAACAGCTAAAGGGGTTAAAAACAATATTAAAAACCTGATGCACGCTGAATCCCGGGCCGTAAAAATGGCGCGTGATGCTGATGCCATAAGCGAAGCTCGTGAAAAATCGGTAAAAGAATTACGTGCACTTGGGCAGGCAATGGATCAAATTTTAATTTTTGCCCGAATTACCCCAAACGGCGATGTTTTACATATAGGCGATCGGTTTTCGAAGCTATTTCAGTATAAAAAATTTAATATGAAGACTAAATTCTCCGAAATTTTATCACCTAAAGAAAATGAACAACTCAATATTGAAAAACTCATTTCAGCTCATAAAAAATCTGGCTGGCAGGGAGAAGTAAAAGCTACTACCAAAAACAAAAAAGATATTTGGCTTGAATTATCTATCGTTCCTTTTCAACCCGAAAAAGATAAAACCGAACTTACCATTATTGGCGTAGATATCACCAAAAATAAAGAAGCCCAGCTAAAAATTGAAGAACTTACGAGAAAGAGTTACGAAGAAAAAATGCGGCAACAGGGTTTAATTGCTAAAAAAATCATTGAAAACCAGGAAAACGAGCAGAACCGAATTGCAAAAGATATTCACGACGGAATTGGCCAAATGCTAACCGGACTTAAATATAACCTTGAAAGCATAGATTTTAAATATCCCGAAAAAGCCGAAAGCAAAATTGAAAGTTTAAAGGAATTAAGTACAAGAATTATTCAGGGAGTTCGCGCTGCTACTTTCAACCTCACCCCACCGGAACTCACAGACCATGGAATAGTACCGGCGCTTCAAAAACTCACCGAAGAGCTCTCAAAACTAACCGGGAAAAATATTATTCTATTCAATAAAACCGGTTTTTCACAGCGCCTGGGAAATATTACTGAAATTAACCTTTATCGCATTACTCAGGAAGCCGTAAATAATGCCATAAAATATGCCGAATCTACCCATATTATTGTAAGTGTAAGCCATAGCAAAGAAATTTTAAGTATTAGTATTGAGGATAATGGTAAAGGTTTTGATCCAGAAAGTATTGCTTCAGAAAAAAGCGGCAATCGTGGGATGGGACTTACTTTTATGAAAGAACGTGTAAAATTTATAGACAGCCGATTGTTTATTAATTCCTCTCCCGGGGAAGGCACACGGGTAACGCTGAATCTTCCCCTAAAACAAGATTAGACTTCTATTTAAAAATGCGTATTTTCGTACGTATAAAACACAAATATGATGGGTAATACCAAAATTATTTTAGCCGATGATCACGAACTGGTACGCGATGGTATTATTGCCTTACTGGAAAATGAAGAAAACCTAAGTGTGGTGAATGAAGCAGCGAATGGTAAAAAAGCCCTTGAAATTATTGAGAAAGAGGCTCCCGATTTACTAATCGTTGATATTAGAATGCCCGAGCTAAACGGGATTGAAGTAGTGAAAAGAGTAAAAAAAGATTTTCCTGAAGTAAAAACATTGGTTCTTTCCATGCACGATTCTACCGAATACGTAGTACAATGCGTAGAAGCCGGCGCAGATGGTTATTTACTTAAAGGCTCCAGCAAAGAAGAATTTCTTAAAGCCATTAATAAGATTGCCGACGGTGGAAAATATTTTAGTGGCGATATTTCTGCAATAATTGTGAACAATTTTGTGAATGGAAATTCGGAAAAGCCTTTAGACACAAGTTCCCAAAAACAGGATCCTGCACTTAATATTCTCACTAAAAGAGAGAAACAAATCCTGGAACTTATTTTAGAAGGAAAAAATAACCAAGAAATTGGCGATGAGCTTAAAATAAGTAAACGAACTGCAGAAGCTCACCGCTTTAATTTGATGAAAAAATTAGAAGTAAAAAACCTTATGGAACTTACTCATAAATCCAGGGAGCTAAAATTAATTTAAGGAAATTCCCCTCTCCAAATAATTATCCCGAAATTTAAACTTCTTTACTGTTCTCACCTCCAGGAACACTTCTATTACCTGAAGATTAATATTTTAAACATCCTATTTTTAAAAATTTATAATTCTAAAGGCTCTATTTTTTAATTTTCGTATTAATTCATCTTAACTTATTTTTTTAAGTATTTATACTTATTTTTAAATCATAAAACTAAGTATTATGAATGATGTGATCACTGGTAAAGCAACAAAATTAGATTTAAGAAATTTAAAAAGTATTCCAATAAGAACCTTTTGGATTTCGGCATTTGCCTTTTTTATCTGTTTTTTTTCCTGGTTTGGAATAGTGCCTTTTATGCCCCAGGTAGAAAAAGATTTAGGCCTTAGCCCATCCCAAAAATGGAATGCTATTATTCTCGCGGTATCGGGAACAGTCTTTGCCCGCCTGTTAATTGGTAAGTTATGTGATAAATACGGGCCCAGGCTCTGCTATACCTGGTTATTAATGTTGGGAGCCATTCCCACCATACTCTGCGGCCTGGTTCAAACGCCATTTCAATTTCAACTTTGTCGCTTATTTATGGGGTTCATTGGAGCTTCATTTGTAATTACACAAGTGCATACTTCCTTAATGTTCGCCTCTAATGTAGTGGGGACTGCCAATGCTACTTCTGCCGGTTGGGGCAACCTGGGTGGTGGTGCAAACAGGTTGGGAATGCCTTTAATTGCAGCTGCACTCGTTGCTTTTGGAGTGGCAGAAGCCGAAGTTTGGCGGTATGCCATGATCGTTGCAGGGCTGGCATGTTTCAGTATGGGCTTTGTTTATTATTTCTTTACCCAGGACACCCCAGAAGGAAATTTTTCAGCCCTAAAAAAATCGGGAAAAAGAATTCCCGTTAAGAAAGATCAAAATGGCTTTTTAACCGCTATTAAGGATTATCGCGTCTGGATACTCTTTGTAGTTTACGGTGTGTGTTTTGGTATTGAGCTTACGGTTTACGGTACCATGGACAGTTATTTACAAGATACCTTTAACCTTGAACGGGTAACGGCCGGAAACATTATTTTAGGCTTTGCACTTATGAATCTTTTTGCCAGGACCCTGGGCGGATATTTTGGCGATAAATCGGGAGAAAAAGGCGGATTAAAAGGCCGGGTATTTTTTCTCACCCTAATTCTAATTGCTGAAGGTATTATACTTTCGTTATTCTCCATGGCCGGTAGCCTTATTATAGCCATTGTTCTCCTTACTGCATTCAGTTTAGCGGTGCAAATGGCTGAGGGCGCTACTTTCGCCGTGGTGCCTTTTATTAATAAAAAAGCTATAGGTTCAATTTCTGGAATCGTAGGGGCCGGCGGAAATGTAGGAGCATTTTTCGCAGCTTTATTCCTAAAAATTAAATCGGTTGCTGCCGAAGAAGCAGCAATTGCTGCTAACGAAGGCCGAAATAATGAAATTGTTGAAGCAGCAAGGGCTTCGGCATCTTCAGCAGCCATTTCAGACGCATTTCTTTGGATTGGTTTTAGTATCCTGGCCGCAGGTCTTATTAGTTTAGCCATTCGGTTTTCTAAGGAAGATGAAAAAGAAGCTGCATTAGAATTAAGGCATCAAAACGCTTAAAAATCCTATAATAATCACCTCTGTTTTATAAGGATTTAGCAGAAATAATCCATTCTTTTAATAAATTATAAGCGCTTAGTAACCAGCGTTTAAGTATATTTTGTCGCTGAGTTTATGAAAAAAATACAAAAAGAAGAATTTAAAACCACCTGCTCTTATTGCGGCGTAGGCTGTGGTATTATAGCCCAAAAAAGCTTCGATAATAAAATTACGGTTAAAGGTGATAAAGACCATCCCGTAAACCGCGGAATGCTTTGTTCTAAAGGGATGAACCTTGATTATGTTGCGAACAATGTTTCTGACAGGATTATGCATCCCGAAATGCGTTGGAGCAAATCCCATCCACGCGAACGGGTAAGCTGGGACACGGGCCTTGATCGCGCTGCCCGCGTTTTCAAAACCCTTATCCAAAAATATGGACCTGATAGTGTGGGATTCTACGTTTCGGGACAATGCTTAACTGAAGAGTATTATATAGCCAATAAACTCACTAAAGGTTTTCTGGGTACAAATAATATTGATACCAATTCCCGTTTATGTATGAGCTCGGCGGTAGTAGCTTATAAAAAAACATTCGGGGAAGATTCAGTGCCGATTTCTTATGATGATATTGAACTGGCCGATTGTTTTTTAATCGCCGGTGCAAACCCTGCCTGGTGCCATCCTATTCTCTTTCGAAGACTTGAAAAGCATAAAGAAGAAAACCCCGATGAAGTGAAAGTGATTGTGGTAGACCCACGTAGAACCGATTCTGCACGTTTCGCGGACCTTCACTTACAACTTATACCCGGCACAGATATTATTCTGTTTAATGCCATTGGCCGCCGCTTAATTGAAAGAGGTTATATCGATAAAAAATTTATAAAAACGCATACTGAAAATTTCCCGGATTATAAAAAACAGGCCTATTCCCTTTCTCTTAAAAAAGCAGCTCAAGAATGTGGCGTTCCTGTGGAAGAAATTAAAGAAGCAGCTGAAATGATAGGTCGCTCTAAAGGCTTTATTAGTATGTGGGCTATGGGGCTTAATCAAAGTTCTGTGGGAACCGATAAAAATTTTGCACTGCTTAACCTTTCTCTTATATCCGGAAAAGTTGGAAAACCCGGTAATGGCCCTTTTTCTCTTACAGGGCAACCTAATGCCATGGGTGGCCGGGAAGTTGGTGGAATGGCGAGTTTATTAGCAGTTCATAAAAATTTAAATAATCCTGATCACAGGCAGGAAGTGGCTGATTTTTGGGGAGTTGATGAAATTTCAGAAAAACCGGGATATACAGCAACTGAAATGTTTGATGCCCTGGAAAACGGAAAATTAAAAGCGGTTTGGATTGCCTGTACAAATCCTATGGTAAGCCTGCCCGATGTTCGCAAAGCTGAAGCAGCACTAAAAAAAGCCAAATTTGTGGTGGTTCAGGAAATTTCACATAAGTCTGACACCCTGGAATATGCCGATTTAGTATTACCTGCCGCGGGCTGGATGGAGAAAGAAGGCACAATGACCAATTCTGAAAGACGAATTTCTTATCTACCAAAGGCCCTCACCCCACCCGGAGAAGCCCGCGCCGATGTGGAAATTTTTTGTGATTTCGCGCAAAGGATGGGCTTTTCTGAATTTAACTATAATTCCACAGAAGAAATTTACGCGGAATATTGCGAAATGACTAAAGGTACCAATATTGATATTTCCCATCTTAATTATGATCGTCTCAAAAACGAAGGGAGTCTTCAATGGCCAGTACCTGAATATCGCCATCCCGGCACTAAGAGGCTATTTGAAGACCACCAATTTTACACAGCATCTAAAAAAGCGATTTTTAATATTCCCGCTTCAATTAATAACACCTCTACACAACCAGATGAAGAATTCCCATTAATCCTTACAACGGGAAGAGTTCGGGATCAATGGCATAGTATGACCAAAACCGGAAAGGTTTCCCGACTTAGAACCCATTATTCTTCCCCGGTATTAGAGATAAATCCGGTAGATGGGATTAAGAATTTTATCAAAAATGGCGAGGTCGTGGAAGTAGAAAGTGAGAATGGAAATGTTAGGCTACGCGCAAAAATCACTAAAGACGTAAGACCTGGCGTTTTGTTTTTACCAATGCATTGGGGTAAACAATTACAAAGTGACCTTAACCGGGCGAATAACCTTACTTTTAATCACGTTGATCCGCAATCAAAAGAACCCGATTTCAAATTTACCAGGGTTTCGGTTTCAAAATATAAAAAACCGGTAGAAAAAATAATAATTATCGGTGCAGGAGCGGCAGCATTCAGGTTTGTTCAAAATTATCGGTATCATAATAGTGATGATGAGTTGTACATATTTTCTGAAGAAGCACATCCGTTTTACAATCGTGTTTTACTACCTGAATATGTGACGGAAGAACTCAGCTGGGAAAAACTTTTAAAAATTAAGGAAGTTGAATTGGGAAAATTAAATCTTCAACTTCATAAAGCCTGTTCTATTTCTAAAATAGATAAAAACGAAAAATCGGTAACAGACCACCGGGGGAATAAACATCATTTTGATAAATTGATTATTGCTACAGGTAGTAGGGCATTTGTTCCAAAAGATGCTCAGCTGGATTCACCGGGAAGATTTACCATGAGAAGTAAAGCAGATGCCGATGATTTTAAAACCTATCTGGAAAATACCGGTTTACCACCAGAGGAACAACATGTGGTGATTGTGGGCGGTGGCTTGCTTGGGTTAGAGCTCGCGGCTGCATTGCAAAAAGAGCATGTAAATATTACCATAGTACAACGTTCATCCCGCCTTATGGAGCGTCAGCTTGATATACTCTCTAGCAGGCTCCTGGCCAGGGACGTCCAGGAACGTGGAATTAATATTTATTTTGATAACGAAGTAAGTACTGTTTTTGATGATAAAGAAAATCCCGGAGAATTAACTATTAGTCTCAAAAGTGGGAAAATCCTTAATGCACACGCCATTGCCTATGCCATTGGCACACGGCCAAATATTGAAATTGCTAAGGAAAGCGGGCTCACTTGTGGGAGAGGTGTAAAAGTAAATGAGCATTTACAAACCTCTAATCCAGATATATTTGCTATTGGTGAAATTGCTGAGTATAAAGGCCAACTATTTGGGATCACTTCTGCTGCCGAAGAGCAAGCCGAGGTTCTTTCTAACTTTTTAGCTGGCGATGTTGGCAGTATTTACAGGGGCTCGATACTAATGAATATCCTGAAATTTAAAAACCTGGACCTCTGTAGTGTGGGAGATATAAATGTCCACGAGAACGACCCTGCTTACGAGGAAATTGTATTTACCGATGTTAGTAAGCGATATTATAAAAAATGCATTGTAAAAAATGACCTACTCGTTGGCGCTATTTTAATGGGTGATAAAAATGAATTTGCTCAATTTAAAACGCTTATTGAAAGTAAAATGGAATTGGCAGATAAGCGCGATACTCTATTACGTGGTTCAGGAAACAGTAAACCGGTAAAGGGAAAACTGGTTTGCTCCTGCAGCCAGGTTGGTGCCGGAAACTTACAGGAAGCCATTAAAAATGGAAATAAAGATTTTACAACACTTTGCAAAGAAACCGGTGCCGGTTTAGGCTGCGGAAGTTGTAAAACCGAGGTTAGGGAACTTTTGGTGGCCGGGTAGTTTTCGCTTAGCTCTGGCTTCAGTTTAAATAAATTAGAATATTTATGAAAAAATCATTCTCAAGAATAATTATAAAAGGAGGAGTTTTATCACCTGCAGAATTAAAGGAAATTGTAGAATTGGCTGAGGCATCGGGTTCAGATTCTATTTCGCTGGGATCCCGCCAGGATATTTTGATTACCAAAGATGTTGAGGTTGAAAATTTTTCTGCTGAAAATAAATATCAAATAATCCCGCCAAAAACTGAGGGAGCTGAAAATATAGTTTCTTCTTATGTAGCTGCAGACATTTTTTCGGGAACACATTGGCTTACCGGTGACCGGTATTTATATGTGCTGGAACAATTTAGAAATCCACCCAATTTAAAAGTAAATATTACAGATCCCAAACAACGCCTGGTTCCCTTATTTACCGGTCATCTAAATTTTATTGCATCAGAACACGAAGATTATTGGCACCTGTACATTAGGCTACCAGAATGGACAAAAATGCAGGTATATCCTGCGCTTATTTATACCTGGGACGTGGGAGAAATTGTGTATGGAATTGAAGAATTGCTTCAGGAAGAACCAGAGGAGGTTGAAATGATCTTCAATTTGTTAAGTGATTCCCTTGAAACCAATAATAGAACAATTGATAAATCTCTTGAAATCCCATATCAACCTTTTCCGTATTACGAGGGAATGAATAAGATTGGAATGGATAGTTATTGGCTGGGACTATATTGGCGAAATAATAAATATTACACCAGTTTCCTCAAAGAAATGTGTGATTTATGTGCTGAGTCTAAAATTGGAAAAATATCAATTACTCCCTGGAAATCTTTGATTGTAAAAGGAATCCCAATAAACACCAAACTTGAATGGGAGAAATTTCTGGGAAAAAACGGAATTAATGTGAGGCATTCTATGTTAGAGCTAAACTGGCATATTCCGGTAGATAACGAAGAAGCCGCAAACCTAAAAAAATACCTGGTTTCAAATTTTGATCAAAAGGATATTAGCACCTATGGATTGACTTTCGGGATTTTTGATTCAACCAAAAAAAGCAACTATTTTACTGCTGTGGTAATTGAAAAAAATCAAGCACCAGAAATTCTAAATGAGATTGGAGTACGGGACACCTACAATTTACTTTATGCTCAAAATTTTGATCCTAATACCCATAATTATGTGATTCATGTTCAGGATGTAGACAAAATTGAATTACCCGGTTTGCTCATAGAATTGAGTAAAATGTACTTTAGCCAATTGGGTGAGAAAGAAGAAAAGGCCAGAAATATACCAGAATCAAAACCAGAGAAAGAGAAATTGAAAAAAGAAATCTGGCAATGTGCGGCCTGTCTCAGTATTTACGAAGCAAAGTTTGGTGATATTACTCAGGAAATACCAGCCGGCACCAGCTTTGATCAACTTCCTGAAACCTACGTTTGTTCACTTTGTGAAGCTCCAAAGTCAGCATTTGAAAAACGTATCCAGGAAAAGCTTAGTTAAATATCAACTATAATTTATGCAGTTTGGGGTAAATTGAGATAATTAAGATTCTGAAAGATAAATTCATCAATTTCTGTATTGTTCACTCCTGTTTTATAAGCCTCACATTCCTTAACCACTTCCCCAATAATTATAATGGCCGGGGTTCCTATTTTATATTTTTTTACCAGGTTTTCAATATTGGCAATATTTCCGGCAACGAGCTTTTGATCTTTCCGCGTACCGTTTTGGACTATTGCAATTGGCAATTCTGCTTTAGCTTCTTTTTTATATAAAGCTACAATTTGGGCGAGTTTACTCACTCCCATCAAAATCACCACCGTTGCAGAAGTTTTAGCTGCCAGAGCCACATCTTTAGAAAGTTTATACCCTGAAGTAGTCCCGGTAATTACCCAAAAACTTTCGGCTATATGTCTTTTTGTAACAGGAATTCCTACAGATGCCGGAACCGAAATAGCGGAAGAAATTCCAGGAATTACTTCTACTTCTACCCCGTGTGCACAGGCATATCTTTTTTCTTCGCTCCCGCGTCCAAATACAAATGGGTCTCCTCCTTTTAACCTCACTACGCTCCCATTTTCTTTGGCAAATTTCACGATAAGTTCGTTTATCTGATCCTGGGTATAAGCGTGACACCCTTTCCTCTTTCCTACAAAAATTTTTATAGCGCCGGGTGCGTGTTCCAGAATTTCGGGATTTACCAATGCGTCGTAAAGTATTACACCTGCATTATTGAGTACTTTTATCGCTTTTAAAGTCAGCAAGTCTGGGTCTCCAGGACCAGCCCCAACGATTGTACATTTTGGGATATTGATTAGTGTTTTCATTTCAATTACGATTAATCTTAATTCTAATTCTTAGAAAACACAATTTATAAAACCCTTCTTAAAACTAAGTACTTTTACGTAAAAAATAGATGAAAGGAAAGTGTTTTTATGAGCTTAGTAATTTTGCGGACTAAAATTTAAATTATAGTATTTTGATCAAAAAAATAATAAGAAAGCTTCAATAAATAGCTTTCTGTATATTCAAAATAAATGAATCAAATCGCTTAATAATCCAATTTTAATATGAAAATGAAATCTTTTCATCCATAGAAAACTTATATAACTTCATTTAAATAAGATTTACTCGATAATCGAGACTAAACTCCCAGGCTTGCATCGAAATCAATAACAATGCTTCGTGAGCTTGCTCTGAAGTTATTTACTTACTTTAAAAATTCAATTAATATCCTGTTTAAAAATTTATTATTTTTAATGTCTTGTACTATTTATAAGTTTTGCTGATTTTAAAATATTTAGCTTTTTATTTATTCAGAAATATTTGATATTTAGTACTTAGAATTATCAGAAAATTAAACCGAAAATCTATCCCTACTCCAACTATGTTTAAGAATAAACCTTACCATTTCCTCTTAATAGAGGACAATGATGGAGATTATTATTTAATCTCTGAGTATTTAAAAGAAAAATTACCAGAGCATTCTCTAACCCGGTATAGTAAATTTTCAGCATTAAAGGAGAACGAGTTAAGTGCAGAATATGATGCTATTCTACTAGATCTTAACCTTCCCGATAATAAAGGAAATAACCTTGTAAACACAGTTTGCCATCTTTTTACTGAAATTCCTATTATTGTATTAACTGGAGAAGTTTTTGAAGAATTTGCGTTAGATGCTATTTCTTTAGGTGCTTCAGACTATTTAATTAAAGATAATCTAAACCCTGATATTTTATATAAAAGTATACTTTACAGTGTAGAGCGAAAAGCAAATTTGCAAATGCTAAAAAAATCGCAACAACTATATTTCGATTTATTTGAGTTTAATCCCCAACCTACCTGGGTCTACGATTTAGAGACCTTACAGTTTTTAGATGTAAACGAGAAGGCTATAAATCATTATGGATATTCTAAGGATGAATTCTTAAATATGACCATAAAAGATATTAGGCCAAAAGAACAAATTCTAAATATGGAGGCTTCTTTACGAGATTTTAAAGCTGAAAAAAAGTTGGCGGGAAATAGAATTTTTATCCATTTAAAACGAAATGGTGCAGAGATCCAGGTGAAGATTGATAGTAAAATAATTACTTATATGAATCGAAGGGCCGCAATAATTGTAGCTACAGATATAACGGAAGAAATTGAACACCAGAAAATAATTGAAAAACAAAACGAAGAATTAAAGAATATTACCTGGATCCAGTCTCATTTAGTTAGGGCGCCGGTGGCCAAAATTCTAAGTATTGTAAAAGAAACTTCATGGGAAGAGCTAAATAAGGATGAACGTAATTTTTTATTTAAAGGTTTAAATGAATCGGCTACTGAATTAGACGGAATTACCCGGCAAATAATTGGAAAATCTGAAGCTATTCTTCAGTTATAAAAGAAATTAAATAAGGTATGGGGGAAAAACCGGGCTATTATTTATTTGATTTATTAACCAATTTAGCATACCACTTAGAAAAGGCCAAACTGCTTAGACCGTGAATTAGCGTAGAGGCCATTACCACTAAACTAGTAATAATCCAGGCAGTATCATCCTTAGTTTTTTCTAAAGTTACAATAGCATAATAAAGCGCAGCTACGCCAATAGGACCAAACCAGCCAATTAATAGCTGATCTTTAAACTTAGATTTAAATTGAGGAGTTAGCCTAAGAAATAAAAGAAAACTGGGAATTCTTCGGAATAAAATTATAACCAATATTATGCTTACTGAGGTCCATATTCCTAAATCAATCCAATCTTTCCAGGGCAGAAGTAAACCAAAAATAAAGAAAACCGGGATAGTAAAAACGCGATCCATAGATTCCTGAACGCGTTCCTCCTGGATGGTTTCGTTTTGAGAAATTTCAGAAGAAAACGCAAAACCTCCTATAAAGACGCTAAAAATTCCATTCATATCTACAGCATTAAAACCAGATAATAGCAAGAATGCAAGCGCCAGAGAAAAAGGCAATACTGCTTTATTAGACATCCAGCCTTTCCCGTGGGCCTTATGCATTAGTTTCCCAAATAATTTACCCAAAACAAATGCACCAAAACCACATAGAACCGTAGCAAAAAGGAATTCTTTTAAAATCCAGTTTTGTAAATTTTGCGCGGGAAATATTAAAGCGAAAACTAATAGAATTAACGGATAGACCAAACCATCATTCACCCCAGATTCAAATGAAATTGTATTTCTTATCCTTGCCGGTAAAAATCTCTTTGCATTTTCACCAGATACCATTGTAGATGCAACCACAGGGTCTGTAGGAGTTATTATTGCTCCTATAAGGCAGCTTTCTGGTAACGATAAAGGCAACAACCAAAATAAAAGTAACGAACTACATAAGAACATTCCTAAAATTCCAAAGACAATAACCATAGATTGTGTTTTGAAATGCTTTCTAAAGTAGTTAGAAGGGATTCGTAATGCTGTAGCCATAAGAGCAACTGCCATGGTAAATTCTGTAGCGGTTTTGAGAATATCCATAGATTTACTATTCTCCAGGGAAATTAAGTTAAATAAATTGGGTCCCAGGATCACTCCAAAAATTAATGCAATTAAGGGATCGGTTATATAATGATTCTCCAGCTTTTTATAAAAAGTGCCAGATAAAATAATTAAAGCACTAATGGTAAAGATTAATAACATATCACACGGCTTAGTGGCTGCAGTTTATACTATTATAATTTTTATCTTATAACTAAGTTATCAAATTATTTATGCTAAATGAAAATCGTTGCTTTTATCCCATCAAAAATTTGGTTTCATCTCCTGTAGATTTAATTTTTCCTGAATGAATACTGAAATTTAATTAATGTAATTTCAGTCTTTTAATAGAAATACGGCATAAAAAAACCACCGGAAGTCCGGTGGTTTAAAATATAAATTAAGAAGATTTAATTACTCTAAACGAGCTTTAAGCTCTGCAGCTTTTTCATCTTCACCTAATTGGGTATAGATATTAATAGTAGTTCTAATTGCGTTAACATTCTCAGGATCATTTTCAATTACCTTTTCAAGGTATGGAACAGCTTCCTCGTAAATCTCTTTACGCTCTTCTTCCAGCTCCTCATAACGTTTGTTATCTTCCTTACTCATTCCAAGCTGATTCATCTCATCAATTAGCTCACGTTCTTTTGCTAAAATTGCCACTACAATATTCATTCTTGCATTGGTCATTTCGGGATCAATTTCAAGAGCTTTTTCGTAATATTCAATAGCCTGTTCGTTATTGCCTAAATCTGCAGCTGTTACACCTAAGTTGTAATATACGTTAGGATCGTTAGGATTTTTCTTTACAATTTCCTGCATTAGCTCATTGTACTTTTCCTTATCACCCATTCTGTAATAAACATCGGCTTCTGCCTGGATTAATGCAATATTGTCAGGATTTTCTGCTTTAGCATCCTGGATAGCTTCAATTGCTTTTTCGTCCTGTCCTTCCTGGATATAGATTAAAGCAATATTTTTAGCAATCTCTCCTTTTTTAGTAGGAATTTTACGGTCTTGAGGATTTTCGTACTCGCCCGTTTTAATCATTAAATCACGTTGCTCTTTTTGCATTACTTCCTGTTCACCAGTTTCTACATTGGTGGCAAGATATTCTACACCAGAACCATCAAAACCTAATTCTTTTAGATCTTCATAGTAACCTAAAGCTGTGGTATAATCCTGAGCGTTCAACGAGTTAGCCGCAGCATAGTATAAATAAAGAGTATCCTGCTTATTTAACTGGTAGCTGTAATATAATTTATCTGAAGCACTTTCGTAATTCTCTGTATTTTGATCGTTAATCGCGCTTTGTACTAAAGCATTTCTTACCTGGTCAAAACCCTGTACAGCTTCATCATCATTTCCCATTTCCTGGGCTTTCTGAAAAGCTTCTGCAGCAACTTCCAGGTCTTCCAGAGAAGCATTTTCTCCGTTTCCTAAGTAAGCCTGGCCTTTATAAAGGTAGAATCTCTCTGTCCATTTATCATTTGCTTCAGAGAGCATAGACTCGGCAGTTTGTAATTGCGTTTTGGCTTCTGCATAGTTGCCATCTTCTACGGCATCGCCTGCATCTCTAATCTCACTTTTTTGTGCAACGGCAGCCACCGATAATAATGACAACGCAACAGTAAAAATATTAGTTTTCATCTTGTTTTGGTTTTTATTATAGTTATTCTTCACTATCGTCTACAATAGTTGTGCCATTTGGGTTTTCTTCAGCATCTTCGGCCTTCTCGGCGTCTTCCATCAACTCAACATCATCTTCATCGTGCAGTACTTTTGCAACAGCTGCAATGGCATCGTTTCCTTTTAGATTGATTAATCTAACACCCTGAGTTGCACGTCCCATAACTCTAAGATTTGCAACTTCCATTCGTATTACTATTCCAGATTTATTGATGATCATTATATCCTCATCATCTGAAACATTTTTAATTGCAACAAGACTTCCGGTTTTTTCGGTAATGGAAATTGTTTTGACACCTTTTCCTCCCCTGTTGGTAATTCTGTAATCTTCAAGACTTGATCTTTTCCCGTATCCATTTTCAGAAACTACAAGAATATCAGAATTAAAATCTTCTACTGAGATCATTCCTACCACTTCGTCTTTATCGTCGGCAAGTGTAATTCCTCTTACCCCTGAAGCGTTTCTTCCCATTGGCCTGGTTTTTCCTTCTTCAAACCTAATGGCTTTACCACTTCTTACGGCAAGCATAACCTGGCTATCCCCGTTGGTTAACTTTGCTTCAAGCAATTCGTCATCTTCTTTAATGGTAATTGCGTTAATACCATTAGTTCGAGGTCTTGAATATTGCTCTAAAGAAGTTTTCTTTACCTGGCCTTTTTTAGTGGCCATAATTACATAATGCTTATTGATATACTCTTCATCTTTAAGATCTTGAGTACAGATAAATGCTTTTACGCGATCGTCTGGATCTATATTTATAAGATTTTGAATCGCTCTACCTTTTGAAGCTTTACTGCCTTCAGGAATTTCGTAAACCCGCATCCAGAAACATTTTCCTTTTTGAGTAAAGAATAACATATACTGGTGGTTGGTTCCAGAAAATAAATATTCTAAGAAATCTTCATTTCGTGTATTAGAACCTTTTTGGCCAACTCCTCCCCTGTTTTGGGTTTTATATTCGTTTAAAGAAGTCCTTTTTATGTAACCAGCGTGAGAAATTGTAATTACCACACGTTCATCTGGGATCATATCTTCTATACTTAGATCGCCACCAGAATATTCTATGGTAGAACGTCTTTCGTCGCCATATTTTTCTTTAATCTCAAGAAGTTCGTCCTTAATAACCTGCATTCTGCGTTCTTTTCGCGCCAAAATGTCTTTAAGGTCTTCTATGGTTTTCATTATCTCTTCATACTCTGCACGAAGTTTGTCCTGTTCCAGGCCGGTAAGCTGGCGTAAACGCATTTCTACAATGGCCTTTGCCTGCAATTCGCTTAATTCAAAGCGCTCAATTAATTTATTCCTGGCTTCTTCAGCATTGCTGGAAGAACGAATTAATGCAATTACCTCATCTATATTATCTGAAGCGATAATTAAACCTTCAAGGATATGAGCCCTATCTTCGGCCTTTTTAAGTTCAAATTCTGTTCTTCTTACAACAACCTCGTGTCTATGCTCTACAAAATGATAAATAATATCTTTTAGGTTAAGCATTTCTGGCCTTCCCTTTACAAGGGCAATATTATTTACACTAAAAGAAGTTTGTAAAGCTGTATGTTTATAAAGGGTATTTAAAACTATATTGGGGATTGCATCTCGTTTTAATTGATAAACGATTCTCATCCCGTTTCTATCAGATTCATCTCTAATAAGACTAATCCCTTCAATTTTCTTTTCGTTAACAAGATCGGCAGTTTTCTTGATCATATCTGCCTTGTTCACCTGGTAAGGAATTTCAGTAACTACTAAAAACTCTTTTCCGTTGATTTCTTCTAATGAAGATTTAGCGCGCATAACAATACGGCCTCTTCCGGTTTTAAAAGCTTCACGAACACCATCATAACCATATATAATTCCGCCGGTAGGAAAATCTGGAGCTTTTATATGCTCCATCAACTCTTCTACTTCAATATCGTGGTTTTCAATATATGCAACGGTTCCGTCTATTACTTCAGAAATATTATGAGGTGCCATGTTGGTAGCCATACCTACAGCAATACCGCTGGCACCATTTACAAGAAGGTTGGGAATACGCGTTGGCATCACCACCGGCTCGTTTAAAGAGTCGTCAAAGTTTAGCTGGGTATCTACCGTTTCCTTATCTATATCAGCGAGCATATCCTCACTAATTTTTCGCATTCTGGCCTCGGTATAACGCATTGCTGCAGGGCTATCGCCATCTACAGACCCAAAGTTACCCTGCCCGTCTACAAGCATATAACGCATGCTCCAGTGCTGGGCCATCCTTACCATAGTATCGTAAACAGAAGAATCACCGTGAGGGTGATACTTACCAAGCACTTCCCCTACAATCCTAGCCGATTTTTTATAAGACCGGTTAGAGAGCACACCAAGTTCATACATACCGTACAATACCCGGCGATGCACCGGTTTTAACCCGTCACGAACATCTGGTAAAGCACGTGACACAATGACCGACATTGAATAATCAATGTAGGCCGATTTCATTTCATCTTCAATATTTATAGGAATAAGCTTTTCTCCTTCAGCCATATTGTAAAGTTTATTTTAGTTCTCTAATCTAACGAGCCAATTTACATATTTTATAGATGTTCAAGCCCTGTTTGGCGTATTGTTTACCCAAATTTTATTAACAAATATTTAGTGTGCTATCGTTAATAAGTTCCTTATTTTACCCTTTGAATATTGAAAGTAATTTTGTCAATTAGCTAATATCATAGGATTAGGTACAATTTTTGAAAGTTTTGTACTGAATAAATCATTAGAGAGAAAGGAAGATAAAGATGGATGATAATTTTTCACCAAGAGTAAAAGATGTAATTGCATATAGCAAGGAAGAAGCATTGCGTTTAGGTCACGATTTTATTGGAACTGAACACCTTATGCTTGGTTTGCTGCGAGATGGAGATGGTAAAGCCATAGATATTTTAAATGCTTTAGATATAGATTTAAGTCATTTAAGACGCAAAGTAGAAATACTTAGCCCGGCCAATCCCGAGTCTACTGCGGTTTCTAACGAAAAAAGAAACCTGCACCTTACCCGCCAGGCAGAGCGAGCCCTGAAAACAACTTTTTTAGAAGCAAAGCTTTTTCAAAGTTCTAATATAAATACTGCGCATCTATTGCTATGTATTTTAAGAAATGAGAACGATCCCACCACCAAACTACTTAATAAGCTTAAGATAGATTATGATGGGGTTAAAGATCAATTTAAGTATATGATTGCCAGTGATGAAACTGATTTTCAGGATAGTCCTACTGCCGAATCATTTTCTGACGACGATAGCAATACCGATGACGCTACTAAAGACAATCCGTTTAGCGGAGGAGGCAGCGGCCCCGGCAAAACTTCCAAAAAGTCTAAAACTCCCGTTTTAGATAACTTCGGAAGGGATTTAACCGCGATGGCCGAAAATGATAAACTTGATCCCGTTGTTGGGCGTGAGAAGGAAATTGAAAGGGTTTCTCAAATTTTAAGTAGAAGAAAGAAAAACAACCCATTGCTAATTGGTGAACCCGGAGTTGGTAAATCGGCTATTGCAGAAGGTTTAGCGCTTAGAATTATTCAACGCAAAGTTTCAAGAATATTGTTTGACAAACGTGTGGTAACCCTGGATCTTGCCAGTTTAGTAGCAGGAACCAAATACCGTGGCCAGTTTGAGGAGCGTATGAAAGCCGTGATGAACGAGCTTGAAAAGAATGACGATATTATTCTTTTTATAGATGAGATTCATACCATTGTAGGTGCTGGCGGCGCCACCGGAAGTCTGGATGCCAGCAATATGTTTAAACCCGCCCTTGCAAGAGGAGAAATTCAATGTATAGGTGCTACTACTTTAGATGAGTACAGGCAGTATATTGAGAAGGATGGAGCTTTAGAAAGAAGGTTCCAAAAGGTTATTGTTGAGCCTACTTCAGTTGAAGAAACTATTGAAATTCTAAATAATATTAAAGATAAATACGAAGAGCACCACAACGTATCTTATACAGATGAAGCGATTGAAGCCTGTGTAAATTTAACCAACAGGTATTTAACCGATCGTTTTCTTCCAGATAAAGCTATTGATGCGCTGGATGAAGCAGGTGCCCGTGTACATATCACCAATATTGATGTTCCAAAACAGATTTTAGACCTTGAGCGTAAACTGGAAGAAGTGCGCGAAAAGAAAAATTCTGTAGTTAAAAAGCAGAAATACGAAGAAGCTGCTAAACTTAGGGACGATGAGAAAAATCTTGAAAAAGAACTACAAATAGCCCAGGAAAAATGGGAAGAAGAATCTAAGAAACATAAGGAAACGGTTGATGAAGATAGCGTGGCTGATGTTGTTTCTATGATGACCGGAGTTCCTGTTAACCGTATTGCCCAAACCGAAAGCAATAAACTGGTTGAACTTCCTAAGAAAATTAAAGGAAAAGTTATTGGCCAGGACGATGCGGTTGGAAAAGTGGTAAAAGCCATTCAAAGAAACCGTGCGGGTCTAAAAGATCCAAACAAACCCATTGGATCGTTTATATTTTTAGGTCAAACCGGGGTTGGAAAAACACAGTTGGCTAAAGTACTTGCTCGCGAGTTATTTGATAATGACGATTCACTTATTCGAATAGATATGAGTGAATATATGGAGAAATTCGCCATTTCTAGATTAGTGGGAGCACCTCCCGGATACGTAGGTTACGAAGAAGGTGGCCAGCTTACCGAAAAAGTACGCAGAAAACCTTACGCGGTTATTCTGCTGGACGAGGTAGAAAAAGCCCATCCAGATGTTTTCAATATGCTGCTTCAGGTTTTAGATGACGGATATTTAACCGATAGCCTTGGAAGAAAGATAGATTTTAGAAATACTATAATCATCATGACTTCTAATATTGGAGCAAGAAAACTTAAAGATTTTGGCC
Source organism: Salegentibacter sp. UBA1130 (assembly GCF_002311535.1). Lineage (NCBI taxonomy): Bacteria > Pseudomonadati > Bacteroidota > Flavobacteriia > Flavobacteriales > Flavobacteriaceae > Salegentibacter > Salegentibacter sp. UBA1130. The sequence goes on from NZ_DCAP01000018.1 coordinate 55,368, forward strand.
AGGGAGTTGGATTTGGTACCGCTTCCCAGCGTTCTCAAGCCGATGAAAATGCAAGAAGTGTAATTGAAAACGCGCTTAAAAAAGCATTTGCTCCAGAATTCTTAAACAGGATTGATGATGTTGTGATCTTCAACAGTCTTGAACGGGAAGATATTCATAAGATTATTGATATTGAATTAGTGAAATTATTCAGTAGAATTGGAAGCCTTGGTTATAAATTAACTTTAAGTGATAAGGCAAAAGATTTTATTGCTGAAAAAGGATTCGATAAACAATATGGCGCAAGACCGTTAAACAGAGCGATTCAGAAATATATAGAAGATGCTCTTGCTGAAGAAATCATAACTTCAAAATTAGCTGAAGGTGATAAGATTTTTATGGATCTCGATGAAGAGAAAAATGAATTAACTATAAAAATTGATAAAGCAGTTAAAGAAACTGAATCTTAGAGCTTTAAATAATTTTTAGTTTTATAAGAGGCTATTTGAAAGAATCATTTCAAATAGCCTTTTTTTAATATATTCCCTGAAATATATTAAATTTGCACAGAATTAATCCCTACATTAATGACTACTGATATAATGGAATTGAAATTTGGGCAGGTGCGCATTTTTCAAAATATCCTAATTGCCGAATTAAACGAAGGTCTTCTCTTTACCGCCGAAAATAACAAAGAATTATTAGCTATTGGAAAAGAGGTATTTAAAGGGAAAGACTATGGATATATTTCTTTCCGAAAAAATTCTTATGCAGTAGATCCTATGGTTTACCGGGAATCTGCCCAGGCCCAAAATTTAAAAGCTATTGCCGTAGTAAGTGAAAATGAACTTATTCGGTTAAATGCGCACAAAGTAGAACGCCAGTTTTATAAAACTCAGAATTCTTTTGAGGTTTTTGATAATTTAGACCAGGCAATAAATTGGATTCAATTCGAAATTTAATCGAAGAAATTTTCAGTAAAATTAAAATTTTCAAGAAAAGATTTAGCCGACTTTATATAAGGCGCCATCGTTACATCGGTATGTAATATTGGAACTTCGGCTCTAAATTCATTTAAAACATCACTTAGAATTGCCGAAGTTTTTGCCGGCTCTCTAAAGTGCATAGCTTGAGAAGCGTTAAAAAGTTCAATGGCCAGTACACTATTTAAATTTTCTACAACTTTTAAGAGCTTTGTTGCGCCGTTTGCACCCATACTTACGTGATCTTCCTGCCCGTTAGAAGAAACAATGGAATCTACCGAAGCCGGTACTGCAAGTTGTTTATTCTGGCTTACTATACTTGCTGCGGTGTACTGCGGAATCATAAAACCGCTATTTAAACCTGGATTTTCAACCAGAAATGCCGGTAATCCGCGAAGCCCCGAAACCAATTGATAAGTTCTTCTTTCTGAAATATTGGCAAGTTCTGCCAATGCAATTGCTAAATAATCTACTGCCAGGGCCAGAGGCTGACCGTGAAAATTACCTCCAGAAATAATCTTATCTTCTTCAATAAAAATATTAGGATTATCGGTAACCGAATTGATTTCGGTTTTAATGGTTTTTCTAACGAAACTCAAGGTGTCCTTACTTGCACCGTGCACCTGCGGGATACATCTAAAACTATAAGGGTCCTGTACATTTTCCTTTTCGCTCTTAGCAATTTGGCTATCTTCTAAAAATCTACGAATACGTTCGGCAGTTTTTATTTGTCCGCGATGGGGCCTTGCCAGATGAACCAACTCATCAAATGGAGATAAGTTACAATCAAAAGCATCTATGGAAACCGAACCAATAAGGTCGGCCAAGTAAGATAATTTATAAGATTTTAGTAAGGCATAAACGGCGTGAGCGCTCATAAATTGCGTTCCATTTAGCAAAGCTAAACCCTCTTTAGATTGCAATTTTAAAGCTTCCCAATTTTGGTTTTTCAGTAATTCTTCCCCACTAATTATTTTATCTTCAAAATAAACCTCTCCTTCACCAATTAAAGGTAAGGCCAAATGCGCCAATGGAGCGAGATCGCCCGAAGCTCCCAACGAACCCTGCTCATATACCACCGGCAAAATATCCTGATTGTAAAAATCTAAAAGTCTTAAAACAGTTTCCAGGGCAATCCCGGAATTTCCATAGCTTAAAGACTGAATTTTTAGTAAAAGCATCAACCTTACAATCTCTTTATTTACTTTATCGCCGGTTCCGCAGGCGTGAGATTTTACCAGGTTTTCCTGAAGCTCGGTTAATTTGCCCGGACTTATTTTTACATTACATAAAGCTCCAAAACCGGTATTTATTCCATACACCGGGGTATCACTTTCTGTAATTTTTTTGTTTAAGTATTTTCTGGATTTCTGAATATTGGATTCAGCCTCTTCACTAAGTGCCAATTGCTTCTTATTTACCATTATATCTTCAATGGTTTCTAAATCTAAAATGGCTGAACTGATATAATGATGAGACTGCATAACTTACAATTTTAGATAATGGAGAAATATCCTGAACTTATTGAAATTACGGTAAATTCAGGCAAATTTTATTAAATAAGTAATGATTAAATTTTATTCCGAAAAAGGATTAAAAATAATATTTCGGCTATAAAATAAAATCCTTTTAATTTCCGGACCAAAATTCCTATTTCTACTGATGCAATCCAAATTTAAAATCAAAATTTTAAGAATTATTCAACCAAAAGTTTTAAACAATTCTAAAAGAAGAATCTATCACTTCTTTTCGTCCTTCATTAAAGCTAAAAATGCTTTTCCCAGGTTGTCGCCTATGTCTCCCGAAATTAAAGCTTCACAACCACTTTCTTCAGCGCAAATATCCCCTGCGAGCCCGTGTAGATATACGCCTAAAATTGCTGCCACAAGGGGTTCGTATTTTTGAGCCATTAATCCGGCAATTATGCCTGAAAGGACATCGCCACTTCCCGCTGTGGCCATCCCGGGATTTCCGGAGTTATTTATATAAATATGTTTTCCGCTAAATACAAAGCTATGCGCTCCTTTTAAAACCAGAATTATCTTATATTTTTTAGTGAATTTCTCAATCTTATGAATCTTCTCAAAGTCATCATTCCACTTCCCTATTAGCCTTTCTAATTCCTTTGGATGCGGCGTTAATACCGAATTTTTAGGAAGCAAACCCAGTAATTCATTATTTTCAGAAAGCATATTTAATCCATCGGCATCAATTAGCATAGGGTTTTTAATTCTTCCCAGTAAGTTTTTAAATGCTTTTACCGTATTAGAAGATTTCCCCGCTCCCATTCCAAAACAAATCACATCGGGTTCCAGATCGGTTTTAATATTGGTGAGCTCTTTATCGTTTTCATCTGTAATTACCATTGCTTCCGGAAAGCTAGATTGTAAAATTTCGTATCCACATTTTGGGACAAAAACACTACATAAACCGGCACCCGCTCTTAATGTAGATTTTGCCGAAAGTACTATACTTCCAATTTTTCCATAACTCCCACCAACTACAAGTGTATGGCCATAGTCTCCTTTATGAGAATTTTTATCACGCGGTTTATAAAGATGCCTGGCTTCACGTTTACCAATAAGCTGCGCCATTGCTTTAACTTCTTTTAAATAACCGCGATTTAAACCAATATCTAAAACCTGTAATTCACCCGCATATTTCATAGTTTGAGGCAGAAAAAATACCAGTTTAGGGGTTTGGAAAGTAAGGGTATAATTTGCTTTAATCACCGCCGTATCTTCTGCCGGCACTTTATCAGGAAACAGTCCTGACGGCATATCTACTGCCAGGCAAAATGCGCCAGATTCATTAATATGCAATAACAATTTTGCAAGCCAGCCTTCAGCGGGGCGGTTTAATCCAATTCCAAAAATGGCATCTACCACAAAATCACCGGGAGAAATTTCAGGAAAATCTTCTTCTCGTTTTATCAATTCAGGCCAGGTATGGCTTTCTTTTTTATAGCGATCGTAATTCACCAGAAAATCATCAGATCGTTTTTCGCTGTAATTCACCACGTAAACTTCAACCTTATAACCGTATTTATGAAGTAAACGCGCCACCACCAGTCCGTCGCCACCGTTATTTCCTATTCCGCAGAAAATTTTAATATTGATATCTGCACCTTCAAGTCGGGTATGAATTTCGTTAAAAACAAGACTTGCGGCACGTTCCATTAAACGTGTGCTCGAAATTCCTTCAGTCTTAAGTGTAACTTCATCAGCTTCTTTTAATTGTTCTGCAGAGAGTATCTTCATAATTGGTTAGGTTGAATAATTACATTCATAAAATTACAAATTAAAGCCTGAAAGCTTTGTTCTAAAAATTTAATCTAAACTTAAATTTCGGGGAGTTTTGCCAATAAAAGTTTAATACAGAAACTTATTAAATATAAAACTGCGTGCTAAGCCTATTATGTTAACTATTCTTCATAAAAAGTATTTTTTTAATATTGTATTCAAAGTGAAATCAATAAATTTGCCCAAATTTTAGAAAAATGAAAGAAGTTGCCCTAGCTGCCAGACATAAAGAATTAAATGCCAAAATGGTACCTTTTGCAGGTTATAATATGCCTGTTTCTTATGAAGGTGTGAATATTGAACACCAAAACGTTCGTGAAAAATTAGGTGTTTTTGATGTTTCCCATATGGGGGAATTCCTAATTACCGGGGATAAGGCTCTGGAACTTATTCAGAAAATTACCACTAACGATGCTTCTAAACTGGTAGACGGGAAAGCGCAATATACAGTAATGCCAAACGAAACCGGCGGAATTGTTGACGATTTAATTGTATACAGGATTAATTCTGAAAAATATTTGCTGGTAGTAAATGCTTCTAACATAGATAAAGACTGGAACTGGATCGCGCAACATAATACTATGGATGCAACGATGCGCGATATGTCTGACGAATTTTCACTTTTGGCTATTCAGGGACCAAAAGCGGCAGAAGCTATGCAATCTTTAACCGATGTAGATCTTTCTAACATGAAATTCTACACTTTTGAAGTTGCTGAATTTGCTGGAATAGATAAAGTGATTATTTCGGCTACAGGTTATACCGGCAGCGGCGGATTTGAGATCTATTTTAAAAACGAAGATGCCGAGCAAATTTGGGATCGCGTGATGGAAGCCGGGAAAGACTACGGTATCAAACCTATTGGTTTAGCTGCACGTGATACTTTAAGACTGGAAATGGGCTTCTGTCTCTATGGCAATGATATAGACGAAACCACTTCGCCAATTGAAGCTAAATTGGGGTGGATTACCAAATTCACCAAAGATTTTATTAATTCTGAAGCTTTAAAGAAAGAAAAAGAAGAAGGACCAAAACGAAAGTTAATCGCCTTTGAATTGGAAGAACGTGGAATCCCGCGCCAGGGTTACGAAATTGAAGATGAAGATGGCAAGGTTATTGGCGAAGTAACTTCTGGGACAATGTCACCATCGCTGGAAAAAGGAATAGGTTTAGGCTACGTGCCTTCGGAAGTTGCTAAATTTGGCAACAAGATTTTTATAAAAGTTAGAAAAAAATCCATTCCGGCCGTACAGGTGAAATTGCCCTTTTATAAAGGATAGTTTTTGGAACGAATTTTAATTTTAGGAGCAAGCGGCTTTATAGGCAACGCCTTATATAAAGAGCTATGCTCCTTTTTTGATACCCACGGTACCTACCACACTCCAAACCGCGTTTTTGAAGAAAATCACCAGTTTCATCATTTTGATATGGAAACTGAAAATATTGAGATCCTGCTTCAAAATGTAAAACCTACGATTATTATCTCTGCCGTTCGGGGAAATTTTGATGCGCAAATAATCGCTCATTTTGAAATAATTAATTACATCCTCACTCATAAATGTAAATTGCTATTTATTTCATCTGCCAATGTGTTTGATGCTTTTACCAATTTCCCTTCTTATGAATATGACAAAACACTTTCCCAAAGTATTTACGGCAGGTTTAAAATTAAGATTGAAAATGCCCTGCTAAGGCTCCCAAACGATAAGTATAACATTTTACGTTTACCAATGGTTTTTGGCCATAATTCTCCCCGACTAAAGCAAATTAAAACCCTTATAGATTTGGGTGAAGCCATAGAAGTTTTCCCAAACGTAGTGATTAATGTTACTGAAATTGAAAAAGTAACCCAGCAAATTCATTATATCATTAATAGAAAAAAACAGGGAGTTTTTCATTTGGGAAGCAGCGATCTGGTACATCAAAAAGATTTTATTGAAGAGGTTTGTGAAGTTTTAGGTTATAAAAACCTCGTTTTTAAAAATATCTACGATTCTAATTTCGATAGGTTTTTAGCGGTTTTACCTAAAGAAAACATTCTACCTAAAAACTTACAGGTTTCAGTACAGCAAGTCGCAAAGGCATCAATAAAGAGTTAGGTGTTAATCTTGTACTAAAACCTAATTAGATTGAAAATTCAGGCTTTAGTTGCTTAAATTTAAAGGACTAATCCTTAAAAATTATTACAATGAAAAAGCTTAGCGAAGACGAAATCAATAAAAAACTGGAAAATCTTGAGGGCTGGGTTTATAAAGATAATGCAATTCATACTTCATTTCAGTTTGCCAATTTTAAAGACGCTTTTACGGTAATGACGCGAATTGCTTTTGAAGCCGAAGCCCAGCAGCATCATCCAAATTGGGGAAATGTTTATAATGAACTTGAAATTTCCCTTTCTACCCACGATGCCGATGGAGTAACCGAAAAAGATTTTAAACTGGCAAAAGCTATTGAAGAAATAGTAGAAGCTTCGGCTTAAATTAAGAAAAAAGAGCATTGAAATTTAAAGCTTCCAATTTTTAAATTGAATTGGAAGCTTTTTTATATTTTTGCTTCAATTTTTTATTCAGAATAAATGGGAAGAGCATTTGAATTTAGAAAGGCGCGTAAGATGAAACGCTGGTCTGCAATGGCCAAAGCCTTTACCCGCATTGGAAAAGATATTGTGATGGCTGTTAAAGAAGGCGGCCCAGATCCTGATACCAATGCCAAATTAAGAGCAGTTATTCAAAACGCGAAAAGCGTGAATATGCCCAAAGATAATATTGAGCGTGCCATTAAAAGGGCGAGTGATAAAAATCAGGGCGATTATAAAATTGTACTTTTTGAAGGTTATGCACCCCACGGAATTGCCGTATTGGTAGAAACCGCTACCGATAATAATAACCGTACCGTTGCGAATGTTCGCTCTCATTTTAATAAATGTGATGGAAACCTTGGAACTTCAGGTTCAGTTGAATTTATGTTTGACCACACTTGTAATTTCAGACTGAATGCTGAAGGACTTGACGTGGAAGAATTGGAACTTGAATTTATAGATTTTGGCGCCGAAGAAGTTTTTGAAGATGAAGATGGCATTCACATTTACGCACCTTTCGAATATTTTGGAGCTATTCAAAAAGAATTAGAAAATAGAGAGATTGAAATACTTTCTTCAGGATTTGAAAGAATCCCACAGGTTACCAAACCACTTTCTACTGAAGAAGCTGCAGATGTTGAGAAGCTACTGGAAAGGCTGGAAGAAGACGATGATGTACAAAATGTATATCACACTATGGAAGAAACTGAGGCTTAAACGGCTGTTGGTTTCTTTAGAAATAAGTGTAAAAGCTGTTTAGGAGGTTTAGCTATTTTTAACGTCAACCTGAACCTGGTTCAGAGCCTGCTCCGAAATTTGTTCGGAGTTCTAATATGTTAGATTATGAAATAAGTTCAGAATGACATTCTTCTAAAAAAACTAAATTCTAAACAGCTTTTTAATTTTTAGTGCTCTCCCCTATCGTGTTTTGTTGGTTGGCCCTTTCTACGTTTCTTTTCTTCTTCTAAAAGCGAAAGTTCACGCCCTGTTTGCCCCTTAACCGATGTATTTTCCTGCGCCCTTCTTAATAAATAAGGTACCACTTCGCGTACAGGACCAAAAGGCACTAATTTCGCTGAATTGTATCCTTTCTTTGCCAGGTTATAACTAATATGATCACTCATTCCATAAAGTTGGCTAAACCAAATACGATCGTCGTTTAAAGGAAGGCCTTTATCTTCCATACTTTGCAGCGCAAGATAATTACTCACCTCGTTATGTGTACCTATAAATAAATGTATATCATTAAGGTTTGCTAAACAGTAAGACATCACGCTATTAAAATTAACATCTGTAGCTTCCTTGTTTTCGCAAATTGGGGTAGTATAATTATATTTTTTTGCACGTGCATTTTCTTTTTCCATATAAGCTCCACGCACAATTTTAGCACCTATTTTAAAGCCTTCTTCTTTAGCTCTTTCGTGAAGATTTTTTACATACTCCAACCTGTCCCAACGGTAACACTGAAAAGTATTATAAATAAGAATTTTCTCCTTGTTATACTTTTTCATCATTTCTTCCATCAATTCATCGGCTGCGAGTTGCATCCAACTTTCCTCGGCATCGGCGTATAATCTTACATTATTATCATAAGCACATTTACAAAGAGTATCAACTCTTTCTTTAACACGTTCCCATTCTTCTTTTTCTTCGTCGCTTAAATTAATACGTTCTGTGATTTTTTCCCAAATAGCAAACCTTCCAATTCCTGTAGGTTTAAAGAGCGAAAATGGCAATTCTTCACTTTCAGCAGCGAATTTTATCAACTTCATTTTTTTATCTAAAGCAGCATCAAACTGCTCTTCGGTTTCTTTACCCTCAACCGAATAATCAAGAATGCCGTGCAATTTTTCAGCATACATTTCTTTGGTGAGCGGCTTGCAATCATCTTCGGTAACACCACCACAAAACTGTTCAAAAATGGTTTTTTTAATCAGTCCTTCTACAGGCAGGTGTAGCTTTAAAGAAATTTTAGTCAACCAGGAACCGGCATCTACCAGTTGCTTGTTCTTCATCATGCTAAATAAAAAGATAGCACGATCCAGTTCTAAATCAGATTTTAATTTAAAAGCTGTTTTAGTATCATTAAAAATTTTTCTATTAATCATGGGGTGTGTCTTAATTAGCGCAAATATAATTATTGAAGTTTGATTTTATTATGAATATTTCTGCTTATTTTCGAAGCCCAATCAGATAAATGTTTAAAACGTCAAGAACTATGTCCAACATGGCAGCCAAAGGGCCGGTTTACTATCAGGAAGATGGTTTTCATAAAATAAATACTTATTTAAAAGAGGCAAAACCTTCCAAAGTTTTCATTCTAGTAGATAATAATACGCATCGTGATTGCCTGGCTTCTTTTTTACAGAAAATTGATGCTTCAGAAAATTTTGAGATTTTGGAGATTGAAGCCGGTGAGATCAATAAAAATTTGGAAACCTGTAGTGGTGTTTGGAATGCACTTTCAGAATTAGATGCCGATAGAAAAAGCTTAATGATAAATGTAGGTGGCGGCGTTGTAACCGATCTTGGCGGATTTATAGCTTCTACTTTTAAACGCGGCATAAGCTACATAAATGTACCTACCAGTCTTTTGGCAATGGTAGATGCATCTGTTGGAGGAAAAACCGGTGTAGACCTGGGAAATTTAAAGAACCAGATTGGCGTAATTAATCACGCTGAAATGGTGATAATTGATCCATCTTTTCTGGCTACCCTACCCCAAAACGAAATGCGAAGCGGTTTGGCAGAGATCCTAAAACACGCATTAATTAGCAGCGAGACCTATTGGGAAAAAGTGACTAATTTAAGCGAACTAACTTTAGACGATCTTGACGATATTATTAGAGAATCGGTAGAAATAAAAGCTAAAGTTGTCACCGAAGATCCGGAAGAAAACGGATTGCGAAAAACCTTAAATTACGGTCATACCTTGGGGCACGCTATAGAATCTTATTTTTTAACCCACCCTGAAAAAACAACTTTACTTCACGGCGAAGCTATTGCGGTGGGAATGGTTTTGGCAACTTATCTTTCTAAAGAACTTAAAAGTTTCCCGGAAGATAAATTGAAAGAAATCACCATTAAAATTTTGGATATTTACGAAAAAGTAGAATTTTTGGAAGAAGACATTCAGCAAATCATAGATTTGATGAAATACGACAAGAAAAATTCACACGGAAATATAAATTTTGTTCTGCTAAAAGATATTGGCAACACCGAGATAGATTGCAAAGTACCTAACACGCTAATTTGGAATGCTTTTGAATATTACAGGAAAACTTGATTTATAATATAAAAACAGTATTTTTAAAACCTACTAACTACATCCTCATAAACTTTTATTTATGAAAAGAATTATTGTTGACTACAAAAAATTAACTCCCGAAATCCTGGGCCTTTTGGTTGAGAAATATCCAGACGGGTATGATGACGACCAGATAATTGCCTTTAAAAACGCAAAAAACGAAACAGTTGAAGCGGTTGAAGTAAAAACCGAAGACACTATTTACCTGGTTAAAGTAAGCACACGACTTGAAAATACTATGGCCAATTTTGATGAAGACGATTACGACGATTCAGATTACAACGAGCCTATCGTAGAAATTCCTGAAAAAGACGACGAGGAAGATAAAGATTAGGGAATTACAAAATATTAAACCAAAAAAGGGATTTTTCTGAATGAAGAATCCCTTTTTTATTAGGTGTTTTTTACATTTTGACATTCAAAAGTCGGGGTGGCAATTGCGATGCGTAGGATGAGTCTGTCCCAACACTTAAGATTAAGACATAATCAAGTAGGGTGAAGATAATAAATATTTGAGCATTTAATATCTTCATCCCTCTTACAGAACCGGGCATACTGGTCTCGTACACGGCTCATGTTAAATCTTATTCAGTACTGTTTGATAGTACTGATGCAAAGTATTCCCTTCAACGGTGTCCATTGCGTACAATCCTAATTCTGTGAAGTACTTATTTGGCAGGGCATAGTGTATTAAATTGGTAGAGGAGTTTCTCCATCGGGTTACCGATATCTTAAGAAAATTCCCCTTATAACCCATACGCCTTAGTTGTCGGTGAAGAGGTTTCCAGCTTTTCCAGCTTTTCATCACCATCATTCGTAACCTTCTCCTGATCCAGCTTAAAAGATCCTGGAACAGCTTTTTGGTCAAGCCTATTCGGAAGTAGTTGGCAAAACCCCTTAATAGCGGGTTCAGTTCTTTAATATAGAAAGCTATACTTTGCCCTTTAGTTCTAGGGGTTAGTAGTTTTACTTTCTCTTTGAACCTTTTGATGCTTTTGTGGGATACCACTACTCCAAAGGGCTTTATCACCACACCTAAATAGTGAATGCCTTCTGCGAGGTTTGTCAGACTGCTCTTGTTTTTATTCACTTCTAACCCAAGCTCATTTTCCAGATAACTCGTGGCTTTAGCCATATAGTTTCCAGCTTGAGCTTTGGTTGGTGCAAACAACAGCACGTCATCGGCGAACCTCACCATTCGTATGCCTGAATTTTTCATATGCTGGTCGAATGCGTCCAGATAGATATTCATCAGGAGCGGTGAGATAATTCCCCCTTGTGGGCTCCCCTTCTTTGTAGGTGTGAAGCGCTCTCCATCGAGTGCGCCGGATTCTAAAAAGCTCCCTATCAGTTTAAGTATCTTTCCATCGCTTACCCGTTTGCCCACGCTTTGCACTATCAGCCGATGGTCTAGAGTATCAAAACATTTGGATAAATCCATGTCTGCTACATGATCCAGACCATAGTACCGACTAAAGCGCTCTGCTTTGGCAATGGCATGATGAGCACTTCGTTTAGGACGATACCCATAACTGGAGGGATGGAATTCGGGATCGAAGATAGGTTGCAACATATTAAGCAGCGATTGTTGTACAATACGGTCTTTAATGGTTGGGATACCCAATCCTCTCTTGCTCCCGTCTGGTTTATCGATATAGACCCGCCTTACCGGCTGTGGCTTATACCTCCCCTCTTTCAGTTCCCTGGAGAGTTGGCACAAATTCTCCTCTAGAGCTGAACTAAAATCAGCTATACTTTGGTTATCCACTCCCTTGGCTCTGGAACCTTTATTTTTCCTTACCTCACGGTAGGCTTGTTCCAGCCTCGGTAATGCATAAACCTTGTCTATAAGACTGTACCATTTTCGCATAATGAAACTTTCTCTTCTTTGCAGTACGGTTTATTTCTTTAGGCAGAATTAGACAGATTGTTTGTTCATAAGGTATACTGTTGTTTTTAGCACTGTGGCAATCTATAACAGTAAAAAATCTTACTACTCAATACTCGCGCGGATTAACAGCCAGAGTTAGCTCGTCACTCCTCTTTGCTGCAATTCCTCAGAATATTTCAATTCCGATTGTCTTCGCTTATAACTAATTCTTTTAAAGAACTTCCTGTACTTGATTTAACTTCATCCCTTCGCATCCGCCACATCTAATCTGTGACAGTCATTGCAACCGATTATGCGATTCTTGTGCAATGTCATTTGGGTTTTCTCCTCCACACTGTTACCAGTACTTCTCAGGCCCAAATTTTCCCACTACTACGGACTCATCTGCCACCTGATTTTCCATAACAAATCCTTGTCTCTCGACTTGTTTCTGCCTAGCCTAGAAAAGGCGAATAATCAGGCTTCCCCTGTTAAGCTAAAACATTCCTGTTAGTGAAGCCATCCGTTTTAACATATATTGCCATTCGGATTTTGGGCGTTGGCACTTTTTGCAACCTTACCCCCAATATATGCCAGAATCGGTTCGATTTCTCTATGTTCCACTAACTTGCTAGGTCTTCCTTCACACCCCACCGTTGCCAGTGACGCACTTGACTTCGCATTGCTCTTCCCTCCGATCAGGTGAGCGGACTTTCTTTCAAGTCCCGGAATTGTTTGCATGCAGGGCAAACAAAAAAGAGGCCGTCTAAAAAGTA
>NZ_DCAP01000042.1:0-140164 GCF_002311535.1 Salegentibacter sp. UBA1130
AAAAGAAGAAGCACTTCTCTCACAAAAACTTTTATCAATAAAAAAGGCCATCTAAATCCTTTTTAGACGGCCTCTTTTTTATTATTGGAATTTTGATTTCTTATCAATCCTTCTTAATTGGCACCATAAAAACCGGAACTTCAGTTTTTTCTAATACGCTTGAAGCAACTGTTCCCATTAAAAGTTTTTCAAAAACCGAATGGCTATGCGTGCCCATTACCACCAAATCGGCATTCCAGGTTTTAGAATATTCTAGAATAGCGGTGGCGGCATCGCCTTCGGCTAAATGCGTTTCTACATTTTCATCGTTAAGGTGTTTTGCTGCAGTTTTCAGAAAATCTTCTACAACCTCCCGCATTTCCTGGGCTATATCTAAATTTACAGCCATTTCATCATAGCCTGAATATCCCATAAACGTAGGATAATCAATTCCGTAGTAACTTACATTGGCCATTACGTGAAGTAAACAAACCCGGGCATCTAATTGTTTGGCGAGTTTGTAACCGGCTTCAGCCACTTTTTCTGAAACAGGATGATAATCTATTGCAATTAATATACGCTTCATAAGATTGGGATTTCTTATAAAGTTATTAAATGAATTTTAAAAATTAGAATAATTGGTAATGAATCGGTTGAAAAAAGAAATCTGGTTAAATTTTATTCTTTAACCACAATTAAGCTCGCTTTGGCGCCGGTTAAAAGGTTCCATTCTTTAGAAGCAACCAGGTTTCCGTTTTCTTCCAAAACTTTTAACTGCGCGGTATTAGGACCGGAAGATCCCTGGTTTATCGCTTCAAATTCAATATTATTAAATCCGCTTTCTAATGTAACCAAAACCGGGTGATACCCACTTCCCAGCACTACACGTTTTACAAAATTACCATTTACATAAATATTTACCTGGTCACCATCTACAAACTGATGGTCGCGGCAATACAGCTCCACAAATTTACCGGTAGTTTTAAAGTCGCCTAAATACTGGTCTTCCTTATATTTATTTAAAGCTTCTTTATCTGCTGTCCACTTCTCCTTTACTGCATCTCCAGCGGTTTTTAAATTATTAGGTTTTTCTCTAAAGTCTATTGTTTTAGGTTTTTCTCGCAGGTATTTGCTTTCTTCGTTAGATTCTTCGGCCCTAAGAATAGGAAAACCAGAAGATTTTGTTTCAGGCTCAGCTTTTAGAATTCCTCCGGTATTATTGGTAGCAGGAAGATCTATTTGCCCGTAGCTTATAAAGGTGAAGCAAAAAAACAAGGATGTATAGATAAACTTCATAAAATGAATTCTTTAAGCTAATTATATCAAAAATACAGCCAAATTAGCATACAGAAAAATCTTTTAAGATAAACCTGAAATGTAGCTGTCTCGCTCAGGCCATTCGAAAAACAATTACTTATCTTTACTCACCAGGAAAGTTCAAAAATTTAAAAACTACCATGCAAATAAATCATCTCTTAGAAGAAAATTCTATAGCCGGAAAATTTGTAGCACAACTCAGAGATACTGAAATTCAGAAAGATAGAATGCGTTTTCGCAGAAATATTGAGCGTTTAGGTGAGATTTTAGGCTACGAACTAAGTAAAACACTAAAATTTACTTCAAAAAATATAAATACGCCACTGGGAAATGCTGAAGTGCAATTACCTCAAAACCAGGTTGCGCTTTGTTCTATTTTACGCGCCGGGCTTCCTTTACACAATGGTTTATTAAATTATTTTGATGATGCTGAAAATTCTTTTATTTCAGCATATCGCCATCATCCAACCAACGATGAGAATTTTGAAATTGTAGTAGAATACCTTGCCTCGCCTTCCCTGGAAGGAAAAACCCTAATTCTTGCCGACCCAATGCTGGCTACCGGCCGTTCTTTTGTTAATGTGATGAAAGCCCTGGAACATATGGGTAAACCCAAAGAAATTCATTTAGTAGCAGTAATTGGTGCCGAAGAAGGCATTGCCCACGTAGCTGAAGAATTTCCTGCAGATACCAAACTCTGGATAGCAACCATAGATAAAGAATTAAACGATCGCGGATATATTGTCCCAGGCCTTGGAGATGCCGGAGATCTTTGCTATGGCGGCAAACTTCAGCATTAATAATATTCCGTTCTTATTATTTTTTTAAGTGCTGGGCGCTGACTTGTTTATTTCTTAAATTCAAATATTAATATGCTAATTCTTAAAAAATAAATTATGAAAGCCGTTGGAATAAAAAAATCGCTTCCTATAGATCATTCAGATAGTTTTATTGAATTTAATACTGAAGAACCCAAGCCGGGAGATTCAGATCTATTGGTGCGTATTAAAGCCGTTTCTGTAAATCCTGTAGATTTTAAAGTGAGGCAAAATGCCGCAAAAAACAAAGAGTTAGATACACCCAAAATTTTAGGTTGGGATGCTGCCGGAATTGTAGAACGGGTTGGAAATAAAGTTACTAAATTCAAACAGGGCGATGAAGTTTTTTATGCCGGGGAAATTGACCAGCCGGGTTGCAATGCCGAATTACAGTTAGTAAACGAAAATATTGCAGGCCATAAACCTAAAAACCTTTCTTTTGAAGAAGCAGCCGCTTTACCCCTAACCGCTCTCACAGCCTGGGAATGTATTTTTGAGCGTTTAAAAATTGAAGAAAATTCAGGGGAAAACCGGGATATTCTTGTTATTGGCGGTGCCGGCGGAGTTGGTTCCATTGGAATTCAGCTTTTAAAGAAACTTACCAAATTTAATGTAATTGCCACTGCATCCAGGAATGAAACCGAAACATGGTGTAGAAATATTGGCGCCGATGTGATTGTAAATCACAAGAATTTAGTAGAAGAAATGAAAGCTAAAGGTTATGAAAACGTAGATTATATCCTCAACTTTTCTGATACCGAATTGCACTGGGACGCAATGGCCGAACTCATAAAACCACAGGGAGAAATTTGCTCTATTGTTGAAACAAAAGATAAAGTAGATTTAAATAAACTTAAGGGTAAAAGTGTGGCTTTTCACTGGGAATTGATGTTTACCCGGGCTAAATTTCAAACTCCAGATATGCACAAACAGCACGAAATACTGGAGAGAGTTTCTAAACTTTTAGAAGAAAAAACTATTGAAACCACATTAAATAAAACTTTTTCAGGATTAAATTCCGAAACTTTTAAAGAAGTTCATAGTTTACAGGAATCTGGGAAATCTATTGGTAAAAATGTGATTTCGTTTTAAAATAAGAAAGAGGTTGTTTGGAATTAATCTTTTAGCGTCATGCTGAACTCGTTTCAGCATCTAATATGTTCATGATTTTAAACATGTTAGACCCTGAAACCAGTTCAGGGTGACGGCTTAAAACTTAACAAACAACCTCTTCTAATTACAATTAAACAGGATCTTTTAAGCTTCCTGTTTTCTGGCTTTAGCTTCGTAATCTATATAACCTTTTTCACCGGGCACATAGAAAGTATCGGTGTCCCAGTCTGAAAGCGGAATATTTTCAGCAAAACGCTCTACTAAATCGGGATTGGAAATATAAGGTTTTCCAAAGGCTACCAAATCGGCATTTCCTTCTTCAATTACTTTATTTCCAGATTCTTGATCAAAGCCTGCGTTAATCATTAAAGTACCATTATACATTGGCCGGTATCTCTTAGCGATTTCAGTTACCGCATAAGGAACATCTGAAACATCGTTAAAAGGCTCTGACAAATGCAGGTAAGCAAGATCGTAATCGTTCAATTTCTTGATAATATAATCGAAAGTTGGGATGGTTTCCTCATCCATCGTCATTCCAAAAATACCGTTCAGGGACGGGTTTAATCTTAAACCAATTTTTTGCTCTGGCATTACCTCCTTAATCGCATCTATGGTTTCAAACAAGATCTTTGCACGATTTTCTATGCTTCCGCCATATTCATCATTTCTTTTATTAGAAGTTCCATTAAAAAACTGGTGAAATAAATATCCATTTGAAGAATGAATTTCAACTCCATCAAAATCGGCCTCCATTGCATTTTTAGCCGCATTTTTAAAATCCTGGATCGTTCTTTTAATATCTTCAATGGTCATTTCTTTTGGCGTCACGGTATCTTTAAAACCTTCCGGTGTATAAGATTGCGCTTCAGGATTTATTGCTGAAGCCGATAAAGGTAAATCCCCATTATGAAAATCGGGATGAGACATTC
Source organism: Salegentibacter sp. UBA1130 (assembly GCF_002311535.1). NCBI lineage: Bacteria > Pseudomonadati > Bacteroidota > Flavobacteriia > Flavobacteriales > Flavobacteriaceae > Salegentibacter > Salegentibacter sp. UBA1130. The sequence goes on from NZ_DCAP01000042.1 coordinate 4,160, forward strand.
TACCCACGTGCCACAGCTGAATAAACATTCTGCCTTTAGCTGCGTGCACTTTTTTATTTACCATTTTCCAGCCTGCAATTTGCTCTTTGCTGTAAATTCCAGGTGTATTTACATACCCCACAGCTTCTTTAGAAACCTGGGAACCTTCGGTAATAATAAGTCCGGCAGAAGCTCTCTGCGTGTAATAAACATCGTGTAGACCTTCAATAGGCGTATTTTCAGGATTATCAGCCCTACTTCGCGTCATTGGAGCCATTACTACTCTATTAGGAAGTTCTAATCCGTTTAAATTATATGATTTTAATAAATGTTGTTCTTTACTCATAGCTTTTTTTGGTTGCATTAATCAATCTTTTTCTTAGCAATTTTTGAAAGCTAAATTATATGAAAAAGGAAAGAAACTACTTGATGTATGTTAGCAGCGCCTGTTAAAAAATGTTAAGCTAAGAAAGCTCTTTTCGCAGCCTGCTTAGGCTTTCTGGTTTTATACCAAGATAGTTCGCAATATGGTAGTTAGGAACGCGTTTTTCAATTTGGGGATAGGTTTGGCAAAATTCCAGGTAGCGCTCTTTGTTATTTTTTTGAAGTGAGGAAAGAACTCTACTTCTAAGTGCCACAAAAGCATTGGTAGTTTTAATTCTGAAAAAACGTTCAAATTTCGGAATTCGCTTATATAAAGTTTCAAGGGTATCGCGATGAATTCCCAGGAGAACTGAATCTTCTATGGCTTCAACATATAATTGAGCCGGATAATTTCCGAAGAAAGCTTCAAAATCGCTTATCCACCAGTCTTCTACTGCAAACTGAATAATATGCTTATTACCATTTTCATCTAAATAAAAGGCCTTTAAACACCCCTGAACCACATAATATTCATAGTCTACAGCCTGCCCCGGTTTAAATAGAAATTCTTTTTTTGAAATACGTTTTTCTGATAGAACACCAGTAAATTCTCGTTGTTCATCTTTTGAAAGATTAATTTTTGACGTTACGTGTTTTAAAATTTCTTTATGCATTATCAACATTCTTAGAAAGGATAACCTATAGCGAAATTCAAGACCGGATTTGCATAATCAAATTCCCAGCGCTCGCCTTCCCGTAAGGAAGGATCATGTAAAGGAGCTGCCAGATCTACCCGAATCACAAAACTTTGAATATCTACCCTTAAACCAAAGCCGGTACCAATGCCCAGCTCATTCATAAAATCTTTACTGAATTCACCTCCTACCAGCGTGCTGTTTTCTCCAGTATTCCAAACATTACCGGCATCGGCAAAAACGGCACCGTACAAGTATGGAAAAAGCGGAAAACGATATTCCAGGTTAGCTTCCAGCCTAATATTACCAGCCTGGTCAAAAAATGCACCTTCTTCATCTGGCGGTGTATACGTTCCGGGACCTAAAGATCGGGTATTAAAAGCTCTTACGCTATACGGTCCACCGGCAAAATACTGTTTTGTGAATGGTAAAACATCAGAATTTCCATAAGGCAACCCATAGCCGGCAAACAGCCTGGTAGCTATTTTAGAATCTGATCCTGTTTTTAAATGATATCGCAAATCAATATCGGCCTTGGCGTATTGGGCATATTCCAGATTTAAAAAGGTTTGCGGATTTTCTTCCCCGTGCCCGCTTATGGCATCAATTAAATTTCCAGCCACATCTAAAGTAGAATTTATAAAGAATTGGTGCCTGCTATTCCCGTCTATAAGTCCGTTATAAAGAAAAGAGTAGGTTAAACCGGCAATAAATTCCTGGTTAAAACTTCGTTCTAAGAATGGGTTGTCGTCCAAAATATTCTGAAATTCCTGGGTAGTATTCCCCAGGTTGACATAATTTAAGGAAATAGGATAAAACTCGTGGGTCACAAACCTATTTGCATTCCAGAGATAACCAAACCGCGCAGAAACTGAACCAAGGCTAAACAGTTTACTTCGGGTAAGGTAATCAAAACCTAAACTGGTCTTTGTTTTGGGGATGGAATATGAAAACCAGTTTTTATCAAAATTTATGGGAAATAATAACCTGGGGAAAATAAGATCTCCCTGTAAACCTAATTGTATACTGTTTAATCCTGCCTGCGTGCCTCCGCCGGTTTGTACTTCATAACCAAAATCTCCGGTAACATTTAGAATTTCTCCGCCCTTAAAAAGATTCCTGTTAGTATATCCCAAAGCTAAACTAGGGCCGGTAAAGCCGTTAGATTTTGTTACCGCCTTGATTTCTGCACGCAAGGAGCGTTTATTTAATGGAGAAAGATAAATATTGGTTTCCAGCACTCCCAAACTATCGGTAGAGAGGCTATCAATTTCGGTATAATTTATATTTACGAATTTGTAAGCGCCGATATCTCCTAGCCTCCTGGCGGTATTTCGGGAATTTTCAGGGTTATAATACTGCCCTTCTTCCAGTAAAATGTAAGGATCTAAATGTTTAGGTTTAAAAAATATTTCTTTTTGAAAAAAGTTCTTTTCAGCATAGCGGGTTTTTGCGGTAGTACTATCGGTTCCTACTTCATACTTGGGATAAATATTAACACTTTTTAATTTATAAGGAATAATACTTTCGGTAGGAACATCCTTTTTCAATCTTAAAAAGAGATCAAAATTCTTATGTTCATATTGATTGGTATCTGCTTCAAAAATTAAAAACCCTGGATTGAAATTATAATAGCCTTTAGATTTTAAATTGGCATCAATTCTCTCTCTTTCCAATTTTAAAGCTGCAAGGTCAAATCGCATTCCTTTTTCTATTGGAGAATTTTCTAAATTGTTCCCAATTTCCTTAAAAATCTTGAGTGAATCTGAGTCTAACTTATAATTCTCCAGTAAGTATGGCGTAGGTACCTCAATATTATAAGCTACATCCATTTCTTTTTTCTTCTCTTTCCTGTTCTCGGTAGAAACTATTGTACTGTAGAAAAAGCCTCTGTTCTCCAGCCTGTTTTTCAACAAATCTTCTGTTCTAAGAGGATCTACATCACTGGCGTAAACCGGCTCTTCCCCTATTTGTTTGTTTAAAAATTTATTGATAAAACCCGGCTTTTCACGTTGAGCTTTATAATGAAAATAAAGCCCCGGTTGCATTCCCAGAAATGAACTATTGGGTTCAGGTCTTAAAACCGATTCTAATTCTGCTTTTAAACGGGCGCGTCTTTTAATACTGGTATCACTCTCCATGGTAATTTTGGCTCCCGTGTAGAGTAATTCGTCTTCGGGCACAAATTTTTTCACATTACAGGCCTGCAGCAAAAAAAAAACAGCACAGAGATAAGCGATATATTTTAAGTATAATTTCATCTATTACATTTTCAATCTCAAAGTGGTAATTAAGTCAGGATCTTATAATCTTTCCTATAATTTGCCAGTAAATAATTCTAAAAAACGCCGATTTCTATTATTTCTCTTCTTCATTATTTTGAGCCTGTTCTTCTTCGTCTTCTTTCAGGAAGAAATTATCCCATAATTCCTGAAATTCATTGAATTCACGAGTAAAGATAAAGGCTATACCACTAACAATTAGCTGGCCGTCTATTACATTTTCAAACTCATTTCTTCTAAAACCTTTCAATCTAAATCTCCCGGTTTCGGTAAGCAAATACTCTATGCTTACATTTCCAATTACCGGGCTGGCTTCTTCCCCGGGCCTATTACTTCCCTGCACATCTACTTCACTCCCCACACTCACAATTAAACGATCGTCCAGTAAGCGCTTTTGGGCTTCTATATCTACCTGGGTACGTTCGGTAGCGGTATTTCCCTGGTAATCGGTATAACTATCTACGCCAAAATTAAGTTCCACACCGGTATCTCCCAGTAATTTATCCGAGAACATATTTAATTGATCTGATAAGGCCTGATTTAAATTATCGCGGGCAATAGAAAGATTTCCGCCACCGTCTCCAGCACTTCCTGATGTTGGGTAAAAACGGTTAAGTACCAACAAGGAAAAAACCTGTTTATTTAATTCTGCTTCCTGACTGTTTAATTGTTGTAAGCGACCGTAAACCTGGCCACCACCGGCACCCCGTTCTTCTTCTGGCATTTGTAGCCCAAAAGATAATTTAGGCTGCATTAATTCTCCATCTACATTAAGATAAACCAAAAATGGTAACTCTCTTCTAAACTGGTTATTCCCTGCACCCTGTGTGGTAGCCATAAGCGAAGAAGGTGATGCTTCTACCCTATAAATAGCACTCACATCTAAAGAAGCGTCAAAAGGATCTCCCGCCCAGGAAATTCGGCTGCCTTCAGCGATATCAAATCTACGCTTTACCAAATTATATAAACTCATTTCATAGTGCCCGTCGTTCATTGTATATCGGCCAGCCAGGGTCATTCTTCCGTTAGGTGAAATATTAAAATCTAATTCTCCTTCTCCCTTTACCCTAAAATTATCGCCGGTTTGTTCATCTATAATTATACTAAATGCGGCTTCTTCATTTATATTAATCCTGGCATTAATATCATAACCCGTGAGCGTAGCCGATTCTTCTTCCTCGTTTCCGGTAAGAATATCATCTGGATCTTCCCGGTTTGTAAAAATCACAATTCCGTCTCGCTCCTGCATAGCCAATTCTTCTTCTACCATTACATAGGTGAAATCGGTATTAGAACCTATAGTGATATTCATATCTAAAATAGGAATATTAAGATCGCCGGTTAGAGTGGCATCGGCATCAAAGGTGGCGGTGCCATAGAACATTTCGTTATCTTCTTTGGTAGAATTAAGCACCTGGAAATTCCTGGCTTTAAAATTTAAATTGAATTCAGGATTTAGTAAATTTTCGGTTAAAACCTCTCCATTTATTACAAACGAGTTGGCATCTTTATCTTCCACTCTAAATTCATTAAAATAGATTCCCGCATTATCAAATTCTAAAGTTTCTGATGGGAATTTGAAAGGGGCATTAAGAAGTGCTACCCGAAATTGAGCTTCATCAAATTGAAGCTCGCCGTTATATTCCGGCTCGGTTGTAGTCCCGCTCAAGCTCAAATTTCCAGAAAAACTTCCTTCACCGTTATTAATGGCTCCCATTGAAAAACCTTCAACCGTTTTCATATTAATTTTATTAATCTGCATTTCCATATCTACCACGGTTGTAGAATCTAGCGCCTGGAAATCGCCACTCATATCAAGATCTACGTTTTCGCCTTTTATCGCCAGGCCAACATCGTATAAAAAATCGGCTTTCGGGGTAGAATTTAAACTTAGTTTACCAAGTTCAACCTGCATTACATTAAGTTGGTTGATCTCCATTCCTGCCAGAATTCCAATTTTTTGCAACGGATCTTCAAAAATTAAATGGCCGTTTAATTGCCCGGTGGCTAATTCTTCTTCGGGATTAAAATAATTAAGTATGGCACCTAAATTGAAGTTTTTAAACTCTAAGCCTATATGATTTTTATCTGAATAAGAAAGTTCACTGCTTAATAGCATTTCCTGGTTATTTCGGGTTAACCGGAAATTATTCGCAGTAATTTCCTGGTCGTAAATCACCATCTTGTTGTTAGCGGCAATATTCCACTCTTTTTTATTAAGAATTAAATCTTCCGGATTAATATGAAATTCAATACTGTCTCCTGGTTTTATAATTTCTGAAGCCATATGAATTAAACGCTCTTCACCCTGCATTGAGGTAAAATCAAGAAATAGTTTATCTTCAGTAAGACTTCCGTGAAAATCGGTTTTTTGGATTGCGATAGGCCCAGAGTTAATCGCGTTAAATCCAAGGTTAAAATTAAAATTATCGGGATCGGAATTTAAGCTGAATTCCAGGCTGTCAATCTCACTGCTATAATAATTTATATATGGCAAACTTACCAGGGCGTCAAGTTTTCGCTCTTTTTCATTAAAATCGGCTTCAATATGAATAGTGTCTAATTCTTCTAAATTAGATAAGAAAACTTCACTCAAAACAGGATCGTCCATTATAGTGCCCCGCAGTTTTAGATTGACCGGTTTTTGCACGGTATCTAACGGATCTACCTCGGTAAAATAAGATTCGTAATGGCGGTTTAGCGCATTAGATAAATCTACAGGATCGGCATTGGAGTTTAAATCCAGCTCTAAGATTTTATTATTTATTTGCAACGAAGTAGAATCGGTGCGCACAAAAGCGTGAGCGCTTAAATCTCCGGGGAGATAGGTGTTATTATCATAAACTACCACCGCATCTTTAATATCGGCATAGGTTTCATATTCTTCTGCGTTACCTTCATATTGGGCTGCCAGTTTAAAGGCCAACCGAATATCCCGGGATGCCAATCCCAGTTCCTGTAACCTGGCCCCTTTTAGATCTAAATTAAGATTCGCTCTAGGTTTAACCGAATCTAGCTCTACCTGGGAGTTTAACGCCAATTCTAAATTATCGTCTTTATAACTTGAAGTGATATTCCCGCTTCCATTTTCAATATCACCTTGAATATTAAGATCTTTTATCTCGTAGTTGTTATATGCAAATGAAGTTATTTTCGCATCTAGTGTAGCATCTAGCGTGTTTATTGTACTTCCTTTCCCGGAAGTTTCAATTTCAATATTTAATGCACCCAGGCTTTCATTTTGCAAAATATTTCCAAGCTGAAGTTCTTCTGAAGTCATGGTTCCTTCAAAAACAATTTCTTCCTGGTTTGAGAAGTTCCCATTTATACGAATATCCCCTTCTGAAGTTTGTAAAAGGGCTTTGGTAGAAAGATCTTCCAGGCCTCCTTTAAAATTCCCACTAAGCTGAATATTTTTAGGAATATTGATACCCAAATCTTTTTCACTTACAAAACCCGTGAGATCTGATTTTCGGGATTTTGCATTAAAACGAGGAATATTTAACTGAATATTATTGGGATCTGTGGCGTTGTAAATATTTCCATTAGCTGAAAATGAAGTGTTTTTCCATCTAAAATTGGCACGTGAAATATCTATAGCCGAAAGTTTTCCTGAAGCCAGAAGATTTCCTGATACGTTATTTGTGCTTAATTCCTTCATATAAGGATTAGATCTCAAATCTGGTTGAAATTTAAAAACATCTTTTAGATCTACTGAAATAGTGGGTAAATCTAACGCAAGCTCTGCATTTTCAGCATTATTAATCAACTCCTGGATGGAATTATATTTTACAGTAGCCTCACCTTCTAATTGATTTTTATTTAAAGCTAATGCCAGGTCTGAAAGGTTTAATTGCGTTTCTTCAAGTTTTAAGTTGAAATTCAGCTTTTTCAAATTTATCCCTGAAGCTTCATTAAAATTTAAGGCAGTAACCTCTGCTCCTGCATTTTGATCTTTTAAAAATAAATTATTGCCATTAAAATTAAGAGAATCAAGTACCAGGGCTTCAGGATTAAATTTCCCCGGTCTAGGCTCAGCGCTATCTATTAAATAACTCAATTTATTTTCAGAAAAATTAATTTCATTTACAGCAACTTTCCATTCGGGCCAGGTAAAAGGGGAAGCTTCGGTTGTAGTGGTATCCTGAGGTTTTTCTAAAGTTTTCATTTCAACTTTAATATCAGAATTATTCAGTGCAATACTATTCACTTTAATCTCCTGAGCTTTAAGATCCATTAATGGGACTTCAGCTAAAAATTCATTGATATCAAGATTCGCATTAATACCATCTGGAATAGAATTATAATTAGCCTGCACATTTTCCAGGTTAAAATTATCTACCACCAAATAAGGCATAGGGACCGGTTCTTCATTTTGTGGTTCAGGAAATGGTTTGGTTTGTGTATAATTTATTTGTGCATTGGTTATACTGGCATTGCCGGCACGAAAATCCATTTTTTCAAGATCGGTTTTTTCCAGTTCCACGATGAGTTCCTCAAGCTCAATCTGGGTATCAATTCCCATAACATCATCTTTAAATGTTATGTCAAAATCTTTAAAATTTAAATCGCCAATATTTATTTCCTGTGAAGCAGTAGTATCTTGTGCGGTCGTGGTTTGAGTTTGTTGGGTAGAATCTGCCGCGAAGGCTTCAATTAAAAATTCGTAGTTAAAACCTTCAATAGAATCTTTTCGGGTAATATTGGCTTTTAAGCCTTCCCAATCTATATTATCTATACTTATAGCATTGCCCTGAATAATGGGCCAAATAGGAATATCGGCCTCCAGGGATTTCGAATAGACCAGGGTATCGCCTTTTTTATCTTCCAGGTAAAGACCATCCAATTGGATATTTCCGGCAAAGGTTATAAAGAGTTTATCGAGGCTAATTTCGGTATTCGTTTTACCTGAAATATTCTTCACTATCTGCTCTTTAATGATGTCCTGGCCCCAGGGACTTCTAATAAAAAGCAGCAAAAGTATTATAAAAATAAAGAGCCCCGCAAAGAATTTTGCGAGGATCTTTAATATGCGGTATCTTTTTTTCTTCTTCTTTTTTTCTTTTTCCAAATCCCGTGATCGCTAGAATTTCAAATTTATTGTATTCTTACAATAAAATGAAGTTTTTAGGCTTAAGGTTTAGTTAATTAAGCATTATTCAGCGGGACTTAATTCAATATCTGGAATCGTTTCTGGCGGGGTGGTATCTTCAGGTTCTGAAGAAGATTCAGGCGTTGGCGCGTTGCTAAATAAGTTCAATCCCAATGCTTCAACTGCTGCATATTCTAAAATCCTGATATTTACAGAAGGAAGATCTGAATCTGAACCATCTGTTCTTTCAGTAACATTTAATACTTCAAAAGCCACTACCCCAAGATTTTCTCCCTGCAAATTTCCTACTAAAGGATCGTAATTAATACTTATATCGCTATCATAAACTACGGCAATAATGGTTTGACCAGTTAACATGGACAAGCCGGTTGCTCTAAGTGGCGTGACATCGGGAACTTCATCTAATAGATCTTCACTTTCGTCCTGTTCCAAACCGGGGCCGGCTTCCATGAAATTTCTCGCGCCACTTTCATTTGGCCCCGCTTCATCCCAGGAAGATGGAATGTCTTTTAATACAAACCAGGCTTCGTCCCCGTTTGGCCGGTATAAAGTGTGATTTCTTCCCCGGTATTTTCATTAAAATATGCGAGCACCTCTCTCTGGCCTATTTCGGAAATATCATCATTTACATCGGTTTCAGAGCAATCATTTGGTTCATTTCCGTTATCTATGCTCTCTTCATCTATTAAAACAAAAACAGCTGCGGCATCAGGATCGGGCTCACCATTTCCATCTCCATTTCCATTGCCGTCGTCAGATCCATTTATATCATCTGTAAGATCATCGGTTACATCATCTACTTCATCTACATCGTCATCATTACTACAAGCCGTCGATAAACTAAAGACAAGCAGTAATGCGAAAACCAACCGGTAAAAAGATTCTAAATTCTTCATAATTCCCCATTTTTAAATTAGTACTAATATTTATATAATTCAATCTCAACTTATTGTATTTAAGTCGTTTAAAACTGACGAGAATGGAGCAAATTTGAATTTTAAGTTTGAGGAATGTGTGTAATTTTACCACAGATTTTAAAAGAATTCCACAGGTTTCATCAAATAGAAAATATATTCAAAAACCGTTCTACAAAGTTAATTTCTCCTTAAAGGGTCTTTCTAAGTCTCATAAAATGAGAAGGTAAAAAAACAACCGGGGTTTACCTACTTTCTACTATCAACTACTTTACCAACATGGTATGATTCTCGCCCAATATCTACAAGCCTTACAAAAAACCAAATCTAAATTATACAAGGCCTAACTTAAAAAATCCGAAATATGAAAAGAACAATCGCCGTAACCGTTTTAGCCGCAACAATGCTAAGCTCGTGTGTTTCTAAGAAAAAGTATGTAACTTTAGAAGAGGAATTAAACGATACCCGTAGTACGTTGCAAAAAACTCAGGTAGAAAAAGAGGAAATCGAAGAAAAATTTGCACGTATAGAAGAACGCGTTGCAGATTACAACTCAAAAATCAATTCTTTACGCGAGGAGAACGATAGTAAGATGGAAATGAACGATCTTACTGTAATGTCTAATAATAACAAGGCCCAGATGCGGGCAACAATCGCAAAGATGGATCCTGAAAAAGTAGCGGGTGCCGAAACTTTAGAAGATTCTATTAACCTTGCGGTTTCTCATAATTTAAAAAGCAATATTTCTGAAGGCTCTGATGATGAAGATATTGATATTACTGTAGATGAAACTGTAGTAATGATCAATGTTTCAGATAAACTATTATTTGGAAGCGGAAGCTACAGAGTATCTAACAAAGCACAACCTTTACTAAAAAAGCTTGCTGAAGTTATTAACTCTGAGCCAGCCATGGAAGTGATGATTGAAGGACATACAGACGATCGTACAATGGTAGAAGGTTCTTACATCCAGGATAACTGGGATCTTAGTGTAAGAAGAGCAACTTCAATTGTTCGTTTACTTCAGGATAAGTACGATGTTGCACCAGAGAAACTTATCGCCGCTGGTAGAAGTAGCTACCAACCATTAGTAGATAATGTAGATAACGAAAGTAGAGCTAAAAATAGGAGAACCAGAATTGTAATTATACCTAACCTGGATAAATTCTTTGCAATGTTGGAATCTGAATAATCAACCGTATTTCCAATATTACTGGCCTAAAAAGATTTAATTCTTTTTAGGCCTTTTTATTTTAACCAGTTTTTAACCTGAAGGTTCTCTTCTATTTCTTAATTTAAAAGAAAAATAAAGAGATATGAGTAAGCAAGAAGAAAAGAAAAAGTATGATTCTGATGTTACTTCTGAAGATAAACAAGCCTTAAATAAAAAAGGTCGAAGTATGAATAAAGGTCAGGATAAAGAATTAGACAGGGAAAAACCGGTAGATTTTACTGCCGATAATTTAGATATCCCCGGTAGTAATCAAACTGCCAAAAATGATAGGGATGAATTGGTAGACGAAGAAAATTACCGATTTAATAAAAGAGGAACCGAGAAAGAAAAGCGAGACCTGGATGATATTCCCGATCCTGATACTACAAAGGATAACTAGTTGAATTTAAAGCAAGATAAAAGCTTAAATAGATTAACGAAAAGTTTGAAAACCTTCCTGTAAAGCTGTAATTTCGGGAAGGTTTTTAATTAATTTCTTTTTCCATTTCGGCAAAACGATTTTTAGCCTGAATTATTAAGTCTTTGGCATTTATACCAGTAAGCTTCCCATCGTACTTTAAAATCTTTCCTTTTGCCATGACCATATCAATATTTTCCTGCAACGCCGCTTCAATTGCCAGGTGATAAGGTTTATTCCCCGTAGAAAAATTAATATCAGATTTTTTAAGTAAAACCAAATCGGCGCTTTTTCCAGGAGTGATAGAACCTGTCTCCTTATCTATACCCAAATTTATAGCTCCATTTATTGTGGCCATTTTTAAAACTTCCTTTGGATGCAGGTAAAATTCATCTTTGGCATTCGCATTTGCGAGATTTTGGAGCATTTTCAAAGTATCAAGTAAATGAGCGTTACCTGTTAAAGCGGTAGTATCTATACCTACGCAGCAATTAATATTAGCTTCGTACAGCTCATTTATTTTAGGAAGTCCGTAGCCAATGCGCATTTCAGAATATGGTGTCATAGTAAGACTCGTCCCGGTATCTTCTAGCATTTTAATTTCATCTGGAGTTATTGCATTGCCGTGAATAATATTGACATCTTCAGCTAAAAGACCTTTTTTAAAAAGTGAGGTTATCTGACCTTTCTGACTCTCGTTTGAACTTGCGTGGATGGTAATTCTTAAGCCCAAATCCCGGGCACGCTTCCAGTCTTTTTCAAGATTATTATAATTCACAGAGCGCGAACCAAGACCCAAACTAATATCTTTATACTTTGAATTTGAATCGATAAACTGTTTTAATTCATTAATTCCTTTAAAATCTGTAGGCTGGCTATCGGGTAAGTCACGATAGGTTCCATAACTAATGTGACCTCGAATGCCCATTGCGGCCATAGCATCAAAACTGGCTTGTACAAATTGCGGGCTCCTGGCATTATGATTATAATCGCTTATGCAGGTAATTCCCGAATGAACTGCTTCAGCGATAGCATAAGTTGCGGCCAGTTTCATATCTTCAGGCGAGTACAGCCTGGAATAACGCGCCGTCATTTTAAAGTAACCTTCTTCGGCAGAATCCCCGGCCATACTTCTTAATAAGGAAGTCCATAAATGCCAATGACAATCTATAAGGCCGGGAATTAAAATACCGCCTTCGGCATTTATTATTTCAGTGTATGAGGGACCTTCAATATTCTTTCCCAACCTTGTTATTTTTCCATTTTCAATAAGGACATCAGCAGAATTAAAATCGCCAATTTCTTCATCCATACTGAGAACGCAGGCCTCTTTAATTAAATAGGAATTTTGCTGGAATTGAAAGCGTTTTTGTTGATTTTCAGAAAAAACAGAAAACGAACTGATAAATCCGCCGATTCCCAGCAACCCGGTTTTCTTTAAAAAATCCCTACGCTCATTTTTCATTACTTTTTCTTTAAAAGATAATAATCCAGGGAGAATTTACCTGCACCGGTAAAGAAAAGCAAGAGAAATCCTCCCATATATAGTAAAGGCAATTCCTGGCGACCAAAACCATCGGTCCAGTGAACAATAATTGCAGCCACAGCCATGGTAATAATTAAAGGAATTGCTGCAAACCGGGTAGCCCATCCAAATAATATAAGTATGGCACATACAAATTCTGCAAAAACAGCAAAAGTAAAGGTGACGGTTTCCCCTAACCCAATAGGATCTGCAAAAGCAATCTCCTCGCTCCCAAAAAATGTAATAAGTTTTGGAACCCCGTGGGTAAGCATTAAGCCAGAGATAAATATTCTAAATAAGAGTAAACCAAAATCGGTATTCTGAAGGTTCAAACTGGTGGTGTAAGCGTTTCTCATAGATAAATTGTTTTCAGATAGTAGATTAAACCTCTAATTTAAACATATTCTTATCATAAGCTACTGAATTTAGGATTTCGAAATAAAGAATTTGTTTCAGATTATTAGAAAATCCTTAATGAGATCCTCATCAACCACTACATAGACAAAAATTAAGAGCGAATTAAGCTTTTAGATTTAATAATTGGCAAAAAAAACGTATTTCATCGATATTTTATGTCTTTTATCGATGATTAATCAAGGGGGTTTTATATCTTTATAATCCGAGAATTTATTTAATGCATTATCTTAATGACACGATTTTATTTAATAACACTAATTCTTCTATTTACAGGAATGTCTCCTGTTTTTGCTCAAGCCTCGGCTACAGCAAATTTTACAGCTTCTGCCACAATTATTCAACCTATAGGAATCACTACCACTTCTAATATGCAATTCGCAAATATTGATGCTCAAAATGGTGGTGCGGTTATTCTTACTCCCGAAAATACCAGAATTACCACTGGGGAGTTAGTCTTAGCTGATGGAGGAAATTTTTCTGCCGCTACTTTTGAAGTTACCGGGCAAAGTGGTTTTGCTTTTGGGATAAGCCTGCCCAGGGGAACACACCGATTAAGCAGCGGAAGTGAAAGTATGATACTTCAGGATTTTACTACTAATTATGATGGGAGCAGTATAAATGGTGATGGTAAAACAATAAGAGTTGGCGCCAGTCTAATTGTTAATCCTAATCAGAAACCAGGAGACTATAAAACAAATAATGATTTACAGGTTACCGTAAACTACAATTGAATATTCCTCAACAAAAACTACTATATCGTTGTAGTTTTATCATAAATTTATCTAAACGTGCATTTCAACGAGTATTTTATCTTGATTATCGAATAAGTTTCATTCGTATAAGGGTTTACCCCCATATTTGCAGTGTTAAACTTTTGAACCCAAATCAAAAACTAAAAAATACTCAAAATGAAAAAAATTACTTTAATCCTACTTGTAAGCCTTATTTCTGGAACTGCTTTTGCACAAAACTCCGTAACTGGAGAAGCCCAAGTTAATGCTGAAATAGTTAGTCCATTAGGAATAGCTAGTTCTGGAGTCTTAAATTTCGGGACTTTTACTACCTCTGTCAATGACGCTACTATCGTAATTTTACCTGACGGCAGTGAGAAAAATTTCTCAGAAACTGATATGGTTCTTCCTGGCGATGTTTTCTCGGTTCCTACTTTTACTGTTACTAAGTCGGACAACGTTGCTTATAGTTTAGAACTAGATGTAGTTGATTCTCCTACTTTAGGCGAAAACACGCTTTCCTTAACTAATCTAACTTCAACAGCGGGCAGTGCTAATAATAGTGCAACTTCTTTTACCGTTGGTGGCACATTAAATGTACCATCTGATGCAGCAGAAGGAATTTATGAAGGTGAAGTTCAAGTAACGGTTTCTTACGAATAATATTATCTAAGAATATTTAAAACGCCGCCCGCTGTGGCGGCGTTTTTTAGTTTAAACCATTTTTTTGTCTAATCGCTTTAACATAAATCACAATGAAAAATTATCTTTTCATTTTATTTTTTAGCTTAATCGGATTTAGCGTATTTGCGCAAAATTCGGCTTCAGTTACGGTAAATAGCAGGGCAACGGTTATAGATCCTATTAAAATTGATAAAACGGTAGACCTTGATTTTGGTAACGTAATAAGTGCTTATAACCCAGGACAGGTGATTTTGTCGCCAGATGGTTCGCGGGTTGCTTATGGCGTACAGATTTCTAATTCTATTCCGGGAACGGTAAACCCCGCCGAAGCAGTAGTTACTCACGGCAATAATAATTATTCTATTAGCCTACCCGAACAATTTACGTTATATAACCAGGAAAATCCTACCCAGGTCCTTGTTATAGATCAGTTTATTATTCAACCCCAGGAAGGCAATGTTATCGATATCATTAAAATTGGCGGTACTTTAAACCTTGAAGCCAACCAGACTTCCGGCTTTTATACTAATTCTTCCGGATTTAATGTAACGGTATCCTATAATTAAATTTTTAGATTTCCTTAACAGGTAAATTCTTATTTAGTATTTTTGTACACAATGATATAACCCAAAATCCAGCCCCAGGATATGATAAAAAAACTACTTAGCCCCCTACTCCTTTTCTTTATTTTTGTTTTTTCAGGATTTGCTACATACGCGCAGGGAGATCTTATGATTATGCCTAAACGTTTGGTATTTGAAGGTTCTGAGCGTTCCCAGGAAATCAACCTGGCTAATACCGGCAGCGATACCGCAGTTTATGCTATTTCTTTTGTGAATTACATCATGACCGAAAAAGGAAATTTTGAACAGGTGGAAGCGCCTGAAGAAGGTCAGCGATTTGCTGAAGATTTTCTTCGCTATTTTCCAAGGCGTGTGATTCTGGCTCCTAATGAAGCACAAACTATTCGGGTACAAAAGACCCGAACCGGAGACCTGGAACAGGGTGAATACCGTTCCCATATGTATTTTCGTGCAGTAGAAGATCAAACCGCGCTTGGTGCAGAAGAAACCGAAGAAAGCGATGGAATTTCCATTAACATAAAAACTGTATTTGGAATTAGTATCCCCATTATTATTAGAGAAGGAACATTTACAACAAATATTACACTTACCGATCTTGCATTAGAGACGGATACTGAGAACCCAAGATTGTCTCTGGTAATTAATCGTTCCGGAAATATGTCAGTCTACGGGAATTTAACAGCAACTCATATCGCCCCTAATGGTACTCAAACCGAGGTTGGGATGGTAAAAGGAGTTTCGGTGTATACGCCTAATGAAAAAAGGATTTTTAGCTTTGAGCTTAGAAATGCTACTGAAGTTGATTTGAATAGTGGAAAATTGGAAGTTTCATATGCGGAAGAAAAGGGAGAAACGCTTGCGAGTAAAATTTATGAATTATAAAAATATTCAAAACACTTCGCTATAAGCAAAAACTAATTTTTCCAAATAAAATGAAGATGCCCCCTATTGCACGTATTCTTACCTTATGCATATGTCTGCTTGGGAGTTGTTTTGTGCAGGGGCAGGTTTATTCACCCGAAATCAACAATCTTACTATTAATACTAATACCAATCTAATTTGTGCCGGAGAGGAAATAGATATCTCTTTCCAGGTAAGAAATGGCTATACAAGAAACTGGTTTTTAATTTTTTATTATACCGATTTTATACCTTTTACCACCAGTACAAACTATAAAATTTTCCTTAACTCTCAAGATGGACCTCAAGAAATAAAATCATTTAGTTCTCAAACCGCACCGGGAGCTAGAAGTACAAACTTTTTTGAAATTACAACAAGCTTAACTATTCCTGAAGGATTTAGTGGCTCAAATTATACTTTAGAGGTTCAATCTACAAATCCCAATGCCCGCTCTGTTCCATCCAATACTTTTACAATAAACCCCTCTACGTTTTACCAGGAAAGTGAAGCCGGCAACGACTCCTGGATAGGCCACGTTTATGATGGAACAAACCAAAATATAACTTTTGATCAAAATTTCAATAATTATATTAGGGGATATACAGAAAATCTAAGTTTTGACCAAAGCTTTGGTGGCGACACCAACAATTTTCAAATAGGAACTGGTATTTGTGCACCTTTTATCTATACCGAAACTTTTTCTGTACGCTATAGAATGAACAGTTCTTTAAGCGGGCTATATTCTTTGAATACAGGTTCTGATGATGGTAGCAGGCTAAGTGTAGATGGTAAATTAATTTATAACGATTGGAATGATCACGCATATCGCAATCAGAATATTCTATTAAGCCTATCTGGTAATAGCAATTTAGTGCTAGATTATTATGAAAACAGCGGAGGAAACCGTATTAGTATTGGGGAGCCCCAACTTATAATAAAAAATATTTTATCTAATAATCTCAATCAAACACTTAATTTCCAGACATCTGGCCAAACAATTACCGGAGATGAATTTAATGGTCTGCCGAGTGGAATAAGTAGGTTTGGAAATGGATATCAATGGGTTTATAGTACAACAGAAAATGGGGAAACTACTGCAATTCCCGGAGCAACAAATGCAAGTTTTACTCCAAATAGAAATTTAGAACCATTTAATACCGAAGGCACTTATTATATTTATAGAATAGCTACTCTAACCAGTAGCAACAACCGCTTGGCAAATGCTTACCGGGCAAGTAAAAGATCAAATGTTGCTATTATTACTGTAGAAAAGCCGATTGATATTGTTGAGCAACCCGAGAATTTCACAGCTTGTACAGGTAATCCAATTAATTTCAACGTAATTGCTCGGGGACAAAATCTATCCTATCAATGGCAGAGAAATAACGGCGGTAATACTGGATTTTACAATATTGATAATGGAGAAATTTTTTCAGGAACACAAACATCAGGTTTAAGTATCAATGTGGTTGAAACTTCTTTAAACAATATAAAGTTTAGAGTTAAAATTTCCGACAGGAATGGTAACTCAGTCACCTCTAACCCTGCACTTTTAAATCTATACCAAAGCCCCCAAGGGATTTACACCCAACCTACTAATCAAATTGTATGCGAAGGCAATGATATTTCCTTTCAAACCTATACTTCAAACGATCAACGTCAATGGCAGGTAAGTGAAGATAGTGGTATTTCCTGGAGCAATATTTCGAACAACGAATTTTATCAGAATGTAAATTCTCAGAAACTTGATATTATAAACGCTCCTGCTCATTTCAATAACAATTTATATAGAATAGCTGTTTCCAATCAAAATTGTAAGGTATATTCTCAACCGGCAAATCTGCAAGTAAATTTAAATCCAATAACCCAACAGCCGCAAGATGTTACGGCAGGATTTGGTGAAAATGCTATCATTGAAGCTGGAGTTTCTGGTAACAACTTAACATACCAATGGCAAACCTATAGTTCAAATTGGTATGATATTAATGATAATGCTAATTACAGCGGTACCAAAACCAAAAGATTGGAACTACTTACTGTAGGGTATTTTCCGGTAGATGGTTCGCGCTACAGACTTTTAGTTACGAATGCTAATGGTTGTGTTTCTATTTCAGATACAGCTTTTCTCAACGTTGGGGAAAACCAATGCCCAGAAATGCCAACAGTTTCGTTAAACGCTCCCTTAATTATTTGTAGTGGCCAGGCTAATATTAACGGTACTTTTACCGGTACAGCACCCTGGAATATTGAAGCTTCAATAAATGGGCAAACTTTTAATTTAAGTATTAACGAAAGAAATTTTGATTACCCAATCAATATTCAGCAAAATACCACCATTGAAATCCTGGGTATTACTGATGCCAATGGCTGTACAAATAATAATCCAAATGAATCGGTTACCATAAATGTGATTAATTCTATTAAAAATAATACAATTTCCGGTGCACAAGAGTCTTGCGGAGTATTTGATGCAGAAAGACTAATTGGAGAAGATTTGGGAGAAGGATACAATTACGAATGGGAAATAAGCACTACTGGTGGGACTACTGGTTTTACCCAGGCTCCCGGAAATAATACCGAATCCGATTACAATCCCGGAACGGTGTCTGAAACTACCTGGTACCGTAGAAAAGTAAATGTTCAAAATTGTAATGAAGATATTTCAAATTCCATAGAAATTACAATCAATACTAACATAGCTAATAATAAAATTTCATTTTTCAACGGAAATACAAATACACTTCAAACAACAGCAAATGAGAATGGAGAGGTAAATATAGAGTCGCCCGAGGAAACGATTTTTACTTATGTAGATTTTGCCAGCTATGGAACTCCTGTTAATAATGCCGGGAACTTTGATATTAATGAAAATTGCCACGCCAACACCAGCCAGGCTGTTACAGAAGCTTATTTATTAGGAGAAAATTCGGCTACAATTTCTGCGACTAACGGTGTTTTTACCGATCCCTGTGTAGGTACCTTTAAACGACTTTATATTAGCGCAACCTATTCTGAAGCATTTTGTAAAGGAATAGATCCCGGCATCGTAAGCGGTACAGAAATAGAAGGAAATAATATTTCATATACCTGGCAATTAAGTACCGAAGGGCCTGCTTCTGGTTTTGCTGATGCCCCGGGCAATAATAACCAGCAAAATTATAATCCCGGAATTTTAAACACAGATATCTGGTTAAAACGAATTGTAAACTCAGGTAGTTGTACTAATGAATCCCCGGTCTTATATATTCCTGTGCAGGAAGAAAACACGTGGACCGGCGCTGAAAACACCAACTGGAACAATACCGCCAATTGGAGCTGTAACGCCTTACCTACACTCGAAACCGATGTTTTGATTCCTGAGAATTTACCTTCAAATAATTACCCGAAAATTAATTCTGGTGTTAATGCATACACAAAAAATTTAAGTATTGAAAACAATGCTTCAGTTATGGTTGAAGAAAACTGGTTACGAATTGCAGGAGATCTTACCAATAACGGAATTCTAAATACCGTAACCGGAAATATTTCTTTTCAAGGTGCTTCAGCTCAAACAATTCCTAGTACGGCTTTTCAATATAATCGCATTCAGAATTTAAGAATCGATAATACTTCAGGGGTAAATTCACAAGCAACAATAGAAATTACCGGAACTTTAAATGTAGTAGAAGGGAATTTCGATACCGGAAATGGATTAACCTTAATTTCCGATGAAAATCAAACAGCGTTAATAAGTGGTGCAGGAAATGGTGAAGTTATCGGCATCGTAAAAATGCAACGCTATCTGGATAAAGCTTTCGGGTATAAATATTTTAGTTCTCCATTTCAAAATTCCACCGTAGGAGATTTCGCTCCTTATATGGATTTTGAAGATCCAGTTACTGGATTTCCACACTTTTACAGCTATAATGAAAACCGAAATATCAATATAAATGATATTGTTCGGGATGCTACCGGTTGGGAAGTTTATACCACGACTACCAATAGTTTAAATAATGCTGAAGGTTATGCGCTTAATTTTGGAACTTCAACCGCTTCACAAACTATAGAGTTAAGTGGTGAAGTTAACAATGGTACTATTCCCACCCGGCAGTTAGAAAATAATCATCGCGAATATACAAGAGGTTTTCATTTGGTAGGAAACCCATACCCTTCCCCTATAGATTGGGATGCTTCCCAGGGTTGGACAAAAACTAATATTGATGACGGAATTTATTTTTTCACCGCCAGTGATACAAGTCAGTATACCGGTACCTATTCCGCTTATGTAAATCAGGTATCTACAACTGATGGAAAATCTTCAAATATTATTCCTTCTATGCAGGGCTTTTTTATTAAAGTAATGGATTCTGATACCCAGGATGTAATGACGGGAAGTTTTGGAATGGACAACAGGGTACGAATAAACGATTTTGAGCAGGAGTTTTTAAGAACCCAGGAAGATCTTAAACCGTTAATTCGTTTGGAGGCTGGCTTTAAAACTTCAATCCAGCAAGATCCTATGGTGATCTACTTTTCCTCGTATGCCACTCCTAATTTTGAAAAGGAAATGGACGCCCATAAATTAATGAATACCGATCCTGCTGTACCAAGTTTTTATAATATAACCGAAAATAAAAAGGAACTGGCTATTAACGCAATTCCTTTTCCGGAATCGAGAAGCTATAAAAAGATTCCATTGGGCATTAAAGCCGATGAAAATGGTGAAATGAAGATCAACCTGGTATCGGTAGAAAATTTGAATTCAAATTTCAATATTTATTTAATAGACCACGAAAAAGGTAAAGGTCAAAACCTGAGAAATAATCCGGAATATAGTTTCAACCTTCAAGCGGGAACTCATAACTCCAGGTTTGAATTAATGTTTTCTGAAGAAAGGGTAACCAGTCCTGCCATTGCTTTTAACGAACCTTTTGATGTTGAAGTTGAAAATGGAGATGTGGTGGTGAAAATGAATTTAGAAGAAAATCAGGAAGGAATTTTAAGAGCCAGTTCAATGACGGGGCAAATTCTACAAATAAAAGAAGCAGGTGGCAAAGACGAAGTTATTTTTGAAGGGATTACCAGTGAAGGGGTTTATATTATTAACCTACAGGTAGGTAAAGCTTATTATGGCAAAAAAGTATTAATAAAAAAATAATGGAAACTATGCAAAATAGAAGCTTATATAATAACACATTTTTATTGTTATTGCTTATGTTTTCAGTATTTGAAATCAAAGCCCAGGAAAATCCGCCAGTCCCCATAGAGGTTGAAGTTAGAACTTCTAGAAACCTTAATTTTGGTTCGTTTACTGCCGGTAGTGCTGGTGGGAATGTTAGTGTAAGTTATGACGACCAACGCACTGTAAATGGCGATATTGTTGAACTAAATTTTGGGGAACCGGTCTCTGCCGCTTTATTTGATGTATATGCCAACCCCGGGACAATTATTCAAATTGAAACTTTAGGAGATTATATTTTGCTAAACCAGGATACAGGAGCGGAAATAAAACTTACAATTAACAGTTTTAGCACTGGCCAGCGAACTTTTGTCACCCAGGCTGCTAATGCCCAAGTACCAAATGAAGTCTTTATTGGAGGGACCTTAACCATACCTCCAGATAATTCTGGGACTCTTCCCGGTACTTATTTTGGTAATTTCACTTTAACCTTTATTCATCAATAGATAAGAACGCTAAGCGAAATGCAAACCCTACCCTGCGCTTTTTCTGTTGAGTTTTATAAAAAACTTTGTCCGGTATTTTGCCTCTTGCTATTATCCTTTACAGGAATAGCCCAGGAAGATCTCCTGGAATACGACGAATTAAGTGTAGATATGAATGTACCGGATCTTGGTACTATTGAAATTCCCATCGCGATTAAAGGTCAGGACGCTTATATTCCGGTTAAGGAACTTTTTGATTATTTAAAGATTAAAAATGAGGAAACCACCAATGGCGTTGAAGGTTTTATAATAAATCCCGATTCTACTTATCAAATAAATCCTTCAGAAAATAGGATTATCTATAAAAATGAACAATTTTCTCTTTCAGAAGAAGATTATATTCAAACTCCGCTAAATCTTTATTTAAAATCGAATCTCTTCGGCGCAATCTTCAGTTTAAATACCAATTTCTCTTTTAGAAGTCTTTCGGTAACTATGAAAACCGAAAAAGATCTACCGGTAATTAAAGAAATGCGGCTTAAAAAGGTAAGGGAAAACCTGAATCGCGTACGCGGAGTAGTTGAAGTTGATACTACTATGGAAAGGCGTTATCCGGTTTTTAAAGGTGGGGCATTAGATTGGGGCGTGGTTACCACACAGCAAAGTGAATTCGAAAACGATAACCGATTATCCTTAGGTTTGGGAACAATGTTTCTTGGTGGGGAAACCAATTTAATGTTGAACTACTCTACCCGGGTTCCATTTGATTCCCGGAACCAGTTTTACCAGTGGCGGTATGTGAATAATGATAACCGGGTTTTTAAACAGGTAACTGCGGGTAGAATTTTTACCCGGGCTACCTCTTCCCTATTTGCCCCGGTAAGTGGGGTTCAAATTAGCAACAGCCCTTTTCAAAATCGGAGATCCTTTGGAACTTACGTATTGAATGATTATACTGAACCGCGCTGGACGGTTGAACTTTACGTAAATAATATCTTAGTTGAATTTACCCAGGCAGATGCCTCAGGCTTTTACACGTTTGATGTACCGCTCATGTATGGAAATACGGCCGTAAGTCTTCGTTTTTATGGTCCATATGGAGAAGAACGTATTCAGGAAAGGGTGATCAATATTCCGTATAATTTTGTTCCAAAAAATGAGTTGGAATATACCGTTAGCGCCGGGATTGTAGAAAATGAAAACCTTGACCGTTTTTCCAGGGCTAATTTTAATTACGGGCTCAGCAATTCTATAACTATTGGTGGTGGTGCCGAATTTCTTACCGGGGTGACCAGTGGCGAAGTAATGCCTTTTGTGAATTCATCTATTCGTTTTGCTTCAAATTTTCTATTTACAGGAGAATATATGCACGGCGTTAAAGGTGAAGGGATTTTAAGTTACCGCACCCCCGGAAATATCCAGGTAGATCTTAATTATATAAAATATGATGAAGACCAAACAGCAATCAATTTTAATTACCTGGAAGAAAGAAAATTAAGCTTTTCGGCACCTATTAGAAGTAAAAATTTCTCGATGTTTAGCAGGTTTAGTGTAAACCAGATCATTATGCCTACAACCGAGTTCACTACGGCGCAATTATTACTTTCGGGTGCAATTATGGGAATTAGCACCAACCTTACCACCTATGGCATCTACAATGACCGTGTAAAAGAACCAACTATCTATACCTCGCTTTCGCAGAATTACAGGCTTCCGAATAAATTCTTGTTTTCACCCCAGGTGCAATACGATTTTAGCCGAAATCAATTCAATAATATTATTATGGAAATTGAACGCCCGGTTTTTGAAAATGGATTTCTAAATGTGGCCTACGAAAATAATATGCTTAGAAATGCCCATATTTTTGAAATTGGCTTAAGATATGCATTCAATTTTGCGCAAACTTCGGTGACTTCCAGGTTGGGGAACCAAAATAATTCTTTTGTGCAATCGGCTCGCGGTAGTTTAATGTTAGACGACAATACTGGGTATATAATGGCAAATAATCGTACGGCAATGTCCAGAGCTGCACTAAGCATTATCCCCTTTTTGGATTATAACACTAACGGAAAAAGAGATCCTATGGAACCTGCTGTGCGGGGAATGGAAATTAAAAATACTTCTGGCCGACTTTCGTATAATGAAGATGAAAGCGTATTACGAATTACCGAACTTCAACCTTATATAGATATTATTCTTGAAGTAGATCCAAATAGCCTAGATAATATTGCCTGGAAAGTGAAAAATGAAAAGATAAAGGTACATACCGTTCCTAACCAGTTTCAGGAGATTGAAGTCCCGGTAGAGGTTTTAGGTGAAGTTGCCGGAATGGTTTATTTTAAAGAAGGAAGCAGTCTTCGCGGCCAGGGAAGAATTACCGTAAATATTCTGGATGAAAACGGAAACCTGGTAAAAGAAATTTTAACTGAAGGAGACGGATATTTCACATACCTGGGATTAAAACCCGGAAATTATACTGCTGAAATTGATCCTGTGCAAATGCAGAAATTAGATTACACTGCAAGCGAACCCATTGAATTTGAAATCAAAAT
This sequence comes from Salegentibacter sp. UBA1130, assembly GCF_002311535.1. NCBI lineage: Bacteria > Pseudomonadati > Bacteroidota > Flavobacteriia > Flavobacteriales > Flavobacteriaceae > Salegentibacter > Salegentibacter sp. UBA1130. The sequence continues at coordinate 28,174 of NZ_DCAP01000042.1, forward strand.
AGATGAATATGGTGATATTGTAGATACCCTGGAATTCACCGTTGAAGCCGATTAATTAAATTATAAACCATATAATTAGGGAAACGGCCAAACCAACTATGGCTATTAAGGTTGTCATCACCGTCCAGGATTTAAAAGTTTGTTTTTCGGTTAAACCTAAATACTGACCAACGAGCCAAAATCCGCTATCGTTAACGTGGGATAAAATTGAAGCCCCTGAGGCAATTGCAATTACAATAAGCGAGGTTTGCGCCATAGAATAATCGCCTCCCGTTAAAACTGGCGCAGTAATTCCCGCTGCGGTTATCATTGCCACCGTAGAAGAGCCCTGTAAAATTCTCACTAAAGCAGCTACAATAAATCCAAAAACCAGCGGATTAAACCAGGCGTTATTTAAAGCATCTGCAATCATCTCTCCTGCCCCTGTTTCAATTAAAATTTGTTTAAAAGCGCCACCCGCACCGGTAAGTAGAATAATTATTCCGGCGGCCTGGAAAGATTTAGTAGCCACTTTCAGTAAAAATTCTTTTTGCATGCCTCTTCTAACTCCAAGAAAATACCACGCCACAAGATTTGCTATTATTAATGCTGAAAATGGATGTCCCACTAATTCTATCGTGTATAAAAGTCCTTCCGGAATTAAAACTCCATCAAATAATGGACTTTGCACTAAAGTATTTGCTACAATTAGAAAAATTGGAATTAAAATAATAGAAATAATAAGTCCAGGAGAAGGTGCTTTAGATTCATCGTATTCTATTTCTTCTGTAAAGGTTTTAGGTTCAATCTGGATTCTTTTAGAAATATACCTGGCGAAAATTGGTCCGCTGATGATTGCTGCGGGAATTCCTGCCAAAAATCCAAAAACAATTACCCAACCTAAATCGGCACCTAATATATCTGCAACCGCAATTGGTCCTGGCGTGGGTGGGATAAAAGCGTGCGTAATTGCCAAACCGGCCAAAAGAGGTAGCGCATACAGCAAAAGTGATTTTCCGGTACGTTTGCTCAATGCATAAGTAACCGGCACCAGAATAATAAAAGCCACATCGAAAAATACCGGAATGGCTACGGCAAAACCGGTAACCATCAATGCCCAGGGTGCTTTTTTATCACCTGTTTTCTTTAATAAGAAAGAAGCCAGGCGTTGTGCTCCACCAGATTGTTCCAAAACTCCGCCAAATAAAGCTCCTAAACCAACTACCGTGGCTACAAAACCCAGTGTGCTGCCCATCCCGTCCTTCATAGTCTCCAGGATTTCGGTAGCGGGCATTCCGGCGATAATTCCTACCGCAATGCAAACAATTAGCAAAGCCAGAAAAGCCTGTATCTTTAATCTTAAAATAAGGAAAAGCAAAAGTGCAATCCCGGCGAAAACGGCAAAGAGTAATTGTAGTTCCATTAACTATTGTTTTTCCATTGGGTATGAAAAAATTCGCCCCGGGGCTTATCAGTTCGCTCGTAAGTATGTGCGCCAAAATAATCTCGTTGTGCCTGAATCATATTTGCAGAATTTTGAGCTGAAGTAAAGTTCAGTAAATAATTGGTGGCAGCAGATAAAACCGGAACGGCAAAACCAGACTGAAGTGCAATACTAATTGTTTTCGTCAAGGAAGCCTGATTTTTCTCTACTTCTGAAATAATATTTTTATTAAGCAGTAAATGATTATTTGAATCTTTAAAAATATCAACTAAATCTTCCATCAAACCGGAACGAATAATACATCCGTTGGTCCAAACACGGGAAATCTCAGATAAATTAAGATTCCAGCTATATTCTGATGAGGCAACCCGAAGTAAATCATAACCTACGGCATGATTAATTATACTGGCAGTTTTGTAGGCCTGGAATAATTCATCTTTTATTTCTTCTAAATTTCCATTTTGGTTATCATTTTTATACAAATATGAGGCATTCACCCGAATTTCCTTCATCCCGGAAATATTCCTGGCCAAAACCGCAGCGGTAATGGTATCAAGCGGAACACCAAGTTCTAAGGCGGCGTTCGTTGACCAACCGCCAGTGCCTTTTTGTTTAGCTGCATCCAGAATTTTATCGATCAGGAAGTCTTCATTCTCCTTTTTTCGAAGAATATCTACGGATATTTCCAGTAAATAGCTTTTCATTTTCTTATTCCAGGCTTCAAAAAGACTGGCAATTGCTGTCGGTTTTGAATTCGTATAAAATCTCAAAAAATGGTAAGTTTCAGCAATTAGTTGCATTTCGGCGTATTCAATACCATTGTGAACCATCTTTACAAAGTGTCCTGAACCATCGGGTCCAATATGAGTACAGCAAGGGTTTCCGGTCTTATCTTTTGCTGCTATTTTTTCCAAAAGCGGTCCCATTTGTTTATACGCTTCTGCAGAGCCACCGGGCATAATTGAGGGACCTTTTAAGGCGCCTTCTTCCCCACCCGATATTCCACAACCTATAAAATGAATTCCCTGTTCTCTTAACATCTTTTCTCTTCTCCAGGTGTCTTTGTAATGGGAATTACCGCCATCGGTAATGATATCACCTTTTTCCAAAAAAGGAAGCAAACTTTCTATCACTGCATCAACCGCAGCGCCGGCATTTACCATCAATAAAACCTTCCTGGGCCGATTTAAAGACGAAACAAATTCCTTTAAATCATCAAAACCCTGAAATGTATATTTTTCAGCATTTTCCTGAACAAAATTTTTGGCAATATTTTCTTCAAGACCGGGTACTTGCCTATTAAAAACAGAAACATTAATATTTTTTGAAAGTAGGTTTAAAGCCAAACTCTTTCCCATTACTCCAAGTCCAATAAGCCCAATTTCAGCTTTAGGAGCTTTTAATTTTGTCATAATTTCTTTTAAAATATTTTCTTCAGAAGTATTTACATTTACTCGTAATCCATATTGTGGTTCTTCCAGGGTTTCAAATTGCGAAGTGAGCAATTCTGGTTTAAAATAATGGCCTTTCCTGGCTTTTAACCTTTCTAAAATCACTTCAAAATCAGCCGATAGGAAAATCCATTTTAAATATTCTTCAGGAATGGAAGTTAATTGTTGTCTATATTTTTCTTTTAGAGCCGAACAGGCCAAAACAGCGCCATCGCCTTGCTCCCATTTTTGAATATTTTCAGCTAAAATGGCCAACCAGCCTTTTCGATCTTCGTCCTGCAGCGGGATACCGTTTTTCATTTTTTCCACATTTTCTGAAGGATGAAAATCATCGGCATCATAAAAAGGTAAATTCAATTCTTTAGCGAGAAGTTTTCCAATAGTAGTTTTACCAGAACCCGAAACACCCATTACAATATATACGGCCATTAGTAAGTAATTTTTAAGATTTCCAGTTTTCGGATTTCTTCGCCTAATTTGAAATCAATTTTATCTCCAACCTTTTTACCGGTAACCGCTTTTGCGATAGGCGCCACAAAAGCGATCTTTTGTTTTTTAACATCAGCCTCATCTACCCCAACAATTTGAAACTTTTGAATATTTCCATTTTGCTTCAATTCAACCAAAGCTCCAAAACGCACTTCATCTTCAGGTTGTTCTTTAGGGTCTAAAACCCTCGCGGTGCTAATTCGCTCTCTTAATAATTTGAGATTGCCATCTATAACCGCCTGTGCCCTTCTACGTTCTGTTTCATTTTCTTTATCGAGATTAGCACGTTCTTCTGTGAGCTTTTCCTCTTTTTCTTTTAATTCTTTTAATCCATTTGGCGTAACATAATTTGTTTCACCCGCCGGTAAAGCCGCTCTTGGCGGGATAATAGGAGCTTCTTCCTGGTCGTCTTCTTTTACAAATCCTCTGCTCATAATTTAGTTTTAAACTTCAAAATAGGAATTAATATGCTTCGGTAAAAAATTATACTGATTTATTAATTCATAAATCTTTCAGAAGAAGAATTCTACCAGGCGGTATTCCCTTATTTTTATTTTATAAATTTAAATAATGAGCCTCGAAATAGCCATATTGTTTCTTATTATCATAGTGGTAATTGTTTTCTTTGCCCTGGAAGTTTTTCCGGTAGATAAAATTGCGTTTTTTATTCTTGCAGCCTTATTGTTAACTAACCTGGTAAGTCCCGAAGAAGCTATTTCTGGCTTTTCCAGTCCGGCAACTATTACGGTACTGGCTTTAATGATTATAGCCATAGGGCTGGAAACAAACGGGGTTATAGACTGGCTGGCCAGCGGACTCAAAAATCTAAGGGTTCTGCCAATATTTATAATGGTACCTGTCTTTATGTTTATTGCAGGGAGTATTTCAGCATTTATAAATACTACAGCTGTGGTAATTGTTTTTATAAAGATTATTACAGAATTATCTGCTAAATACGATATACCCAATTCAAAATTGCTTCTACCAATTTCTTTCGCGGGTATTATAGGCGGGAGTTGCACGCTAATGGGTACATCTACCAACCTTATTGTAAACGCAGTTGCTATAGACAGGGGTGTTGAAAGGTTTAGTTTCTTTGAATTTACGTGGTATGGAGTTATTTTTATGGTAATCACCATTGTTATAGTAAGTGCTTTAATTAAAATACTCCCCAACACCAAAAAGACTAAAATAAGTGAAGATTATAATCTTGATGAATATATTACTAAAGTAATTGTCACCGAAAACTCCAGTGTAATTGGAAAAAGTATTAGTGAAAGTTTCTTATATAATAATGAAGATATTGAAGTTCTAAGGCTAAAGCGAAATGGGATTATAAACGATCGCCCAGGAAAATTCACTACGCTCAAAGAAGGCGACCAGCTTTTACTGCGCTGTAATCTTGCAAATCTTATAAAATTAAAAGATGCTAAGGGATTTACCGTAATTAAAGAGGAAGATAATAGGAAATTAGCCGATCCTATTACTGATTCTGAAGAACTGGAGGAAAATGTACAGGTAGTGGAAATTTTAATGCTGCCAAATTCACCATTAATAGGAAAAAGTATAAAAACCGTGGGTTGGTATGATCTTCACGGGGCGGTACCCTTGGCGATTAGAAAACGAAGAAATTTTAGAAATCCCAGGCGTAGAATTTTTAATCGGGGGAAAGACGAAATAGAATTAAGGGTTGGAGACCGCTTACTGGTTGAAGTTAGCGAAAGCGCACTGGATGAACTTCAAAAGATTGAAAATGTAACGATCTTGCAGCAACACAAGAATATTGAAGTTACCACTAAAACTAAAAAATATATTTCGCTTGCAATTCTATTAGTGGTTATTGCGCTCTCTGCATTTTCTATTTTTCCCATTTTAAAAAGTGCACTTATTGGCTGCTTTTTAATGATTTTTACGAAATGTATAGACCTGGGTAAAATTTATTCCCAGGTAAACTGGCAGATTATTTTTCTTTTAGCGGGGATGATTCCTTTAGGCGTAGCAATGAACAATACCGGCGCCGATCAATGGATTTCAGACCAATTATTGCTAATTTTTGAAAACCAAACAGATATTATTGTAATTGGGATTTTATTCCTGGTGACGATGGTTTTAAGCGGATTTATCTCTAATAATGCTACGGCAATAATTATAACTCCTATCGCCATAAGTATTGCCGCGAGTATGCAAATGGATCCAAAACCCTTTATTTTATCGGTTCTGTTTGCTTCTAATTTTAGTTTTTTTACACCTGTAGGTTACCAAACCAATACCATAATTTATGGGATGGGAATTTACCGTTTTAGACACTTTTTTATCATTGGCGGTATCGTTTCCCTGGTACTCTGGGTTACTGCTTCTCTCCTGCTATCTGCTAGTTTATAATTAGGAAACTGGTTTAAATTCCGGTATTTTTGAAAAAAAATTATGCCCAATTTACTTGTAATTGGTTGTGTTTGGCCCGAACCTAATTCTTCTGCTGCCGGTAGCCGAATGCTACAATTATTAGAATTTTTTCTTGCTGAAAATTACAAAATCACCTTTGTTACCACTGCAGCGCGCAGCAAATTTGCTGTAGATTTAGAAAAGATGAATATCGCTTCTGAAGTGATAAAAATGAATCATAGTTCTTTTGATGAAATGCTGAAAAAAATTCAACCGGATTTAGTGCTATTTGATAGGTTTATGACTGAAGAGCAATTTGGCTGGAGAGTTGATGAAACCTGCCCGAAAGCAATAAAAATCTTAGATACTGAAGATCTTCATTTTCTTAGAAAAACACGGACTGAAGCTTATAAAAAAAATATTTCTGCAGAAAGTCTTTATTTTGATGTCGATATTACCAAAAGGGAAGTCGCGAGTATTTATCGCTGCGACCTGAGCCTGATAATTTCAGAAGTTGAAATGGATTTGCTTCAAAATGAATTCAATATCCCTAAAACTATTCTGCATTACCTTCCTTTTCTCCTGGAATCAATTTCCGAAGGAAATAAAGCGGAATTGCCCAGATTCAGTAAAAGACAAAATTTTATAAGTATTGGCAATTTTCTTCATGAACCTAACTGGAATGCGGTATTATATTTAAAAGAAGAAATCTGGCCGTTAATTAAACAACAACTTCCAGCTTCCAAGCTGGAAATTTATGGTGCTTATCCTTCCCAAAAGATATGGAATCTGCACAACGAAAAAGAAGGTTTTCTTGTAAAGGGCCGCGCTGAAAATGCACCCGAGGTAATGCAAAATGCTAAGGTTTGCCTGGCGCCAATTCAGTTTGGAGCAGGATTAAAAGGAAAACTCATACAGGCTATGCAATGTGGAACGCCTTCTGTAACAACTCCCATTGGTGCCGAGGGAATTGCGGGAGAACTCAACTGGAATGGTTTTATAGCCAACGATCCTAAAGAATTTGTAGAAAAAGCGATACAATTATATTCCGAAGAAAATGTATGGCTAGCCTCGGTAGAAAATGGTTTTAGAATAATTAATTCCAGGTTTAATAAAAACGCATTTCAGCAGAAATTCTTAGAAAGAATCACTGATTTATTTCAGAATATAGATTTCTATAGGCAAAAGAATTTTATTGGGAAATTGCTGCAGCATCATCAGCATAGAAGTACGTATTTTATGGCCAAATTTATTGAAGAAAAAGAGAAAAATAAAAAAACCGCCGGTTAGCCTACCGGCGGTTCCACTACACAAAAGGAACAGTTGCCTGTTCACAAACAGAAATCAAACAAATTGAGGTACTTCTCGTTCCTCAAACAATTTATGGTTTAAACCCTGCAGGGTTTGTATCTTGTTTTTAGTATCTACCAATAAAGAAATATTGTTATCGCTGCCGCCGTAAGAAATCATTCTAACGGGAATATCATTTAATAGTTCAAAAAGTCGGCTTGTACTTTTATCTTCAATTAGGCCCTCGCCTACAATGCAAATGATACTGTGTTCTTTTTCCACTGTAATCTCACCGTAAGCGTTTAATTCTTCCAGGATCAGGTCTAAATTCCGGTCATCATCTATGGTGAGGGAAATTGCAATTTCTGAAGTGGTAATCATATCAATTGCTGTTTCGTATTTATCAAAAACCTCAAAGATCTTTTTCAGAAAACCGTGTGCCATCAGCATTCGGTTAGATTTAATCTTAATGGCAGTAATCCCATCTTTAGCTGAAATAGCTTTCAATCCACGAGAATGAATTTCAGCTGAAATTTTAGTTCCGGGAAGTTCCGGAGTAAAGGTATTTTTCAGAAACAAAGGAATTTTCCTTTTTATAACCGGAGAGATCGTTTGCGGGTGCAAAATTTTTGCGCCAAAATAAGCGAGCTCGGCAGCTTCCTCAAAACTCAATTCGGCAATTGCATGGGTATTTTCAACATAACGAGGATCGTTATTATGAAATCCATCAATATCAGTCCAAATTTGAACTTCTTCGGCCTGAACTGCTGCAGCAAGTATAGTTGCGCTGTAATCGCTTCCGCCTCGTTTTAAGGTGCTAATATTATTTTGCGCATCAATTCTTACAAAACCCTGGGTGATATAAATATCTGAGGGTTCCAGGTTTTCTATATTCTGCTGAAATAATTTGCCAACTAAATCTGTATCAGGATTTTCCAGGTTTGAAACCTGCATAAAATCTTTGGCATCCAGAAAGTTATTTTGAATTCCTAAATTGGTAAGAAAAGTAGAGAAAATATAGGTAAGCATTGTCTCACCGGTAGTCACAACTTCAGCATAAACCTTTTCAGAATATGTATTGCGGCTAATTTCCTGTAAACCTTCAAGCACATTGTTCACAAAAGCTTTGGCATAAGAATTCAACCCAGGCTTATCTATAAGTTCATCTATAGTAGTTTCATGCTTTTGTTTTAATTCAGCAATAATAGAATTAATAGCTGAATGATCTTCAAGCTTAATGTTTTCGGTAATTTCTACCAGTTTATTAGTCACCCCGGCCATTGCCGAAAGTACAAGAACTTTCTTTCCTTCTCTTGAAGCTAAAATGTTCTTAACATTCCTAATGCTTTCTACAGATCCTACTGAAGTACCACCAAACTTTAATACTTTCATTGCTAAATATTTACTCACTTAGTGAGATTTTTAATTTTAAATATTCTTTTTGTTATTCCGGTTTTACTAACTGAAATAATTTGATGCATAATTAGAATTAAAGCTTCCTGTAACAAAAAATATCTATCAATTTATATACATTTGCACAAAATGTACAATATTTAACAATGAAGACGATTACTACCTGTGTTCACGATATAATTAGACACCAACCCTTTTTGGATGATGCCATTGCCCGGGATATAGTAAATTTTAGCGGACTCGCGGAAGACATCCAGCCGCAGGTAGAAAAAGAAATGCGGAAACCTGTAAAACAGGGTTCAATTATAATGGCGTTAAGACGCTATGCTCCCCGCCGAACCAAGATTAATATGCAGCATTTACGGGAACTGGGAGATATAGTAGTCCGCTCCGGCATTACCGAATATACTTTCTTAAACTCTAATACAATTATTGCTAATAAAGCTAAATTACTGGATGCGGTAAAAGATCAAACCGGGGTTTACCTTAATTATTCCAGCAATTACCAGGAAAGTAATATTTTGGTGTCCTCCAGCCTTACAAATCTTGTTGAAGATTGCTTTAGAAACGAGAGACGGGTTTCTATTAAAGAAGAACTTTCTTCTATTACCATTGCGCTGCCAAAAAACAGTTCGCAATTTGTAGGCCTCTATTTTTATCTCTTTAAGCTTCTTGCCTACGAAGGAATACCAATTTTTGAAATGATCTCAACCTCAAATTATTTCGCGCTTTTCTTAGAAAAGGAATATGTAAACCAGGCGTTTTTATTGATTAATGAGATTAAGAAGTAGATAAAAGCTCCCCTCCTTTCAAAGGAGGGGAGGGAATGAATTCAGCTTTGCGGAAAAAAGGGGTGGTTCCCATTCAAAATTTTATAAGGAGAAACCTTCAGTTAGACGGTTTGTTATCCCCATTACCAAAATTCAAAGTAAAAACCAGAGATCACTACCGCTACTATAAGAATAAGTAAAATGGTAATAATAAAACCGATACCGAAATTAGTTTTCTTATTGTCTTTTAAAATATAATCTTTTTCTTCGTCGTCTTTTTTAAATTCCATTTGGTTAGTTTTCTTCAAAATTAATATATCCAGAATTTAAGAATGATAAGGTATTCTTAAATTATTGAAGCTGGTACCACCAAACGGAATTCTGAAAATTCATAGGTAAAACCAACTGATTTTTTTCAGCATCAAATAAAATATCTCCAGAGCTTTTTTCTGAAGTTAATACTTCTTTAAGTTCCCCGTCTTTCTTAATAAGATAAATTGTACCGGTAGCCCAATCTGAAATATAGAATGCATCATCACCAACCGGTTGAACGCCGTCTAAATTGCCAATTCCTTCTTTAGATACTTTTTCGATCTCGCGTGTATCCATATCAATTTTCAGGAAATTACCGTCGGAGTTTTCCCCCCAGGCAGCAGCATACAGATGATCTTTATGTGCGTAAAGTCCGTTTACATATTCTAACCTTGTAGTATTTAAATATTCAATAATTTCTCCTTTCTTATTGTCGGGAATCATCATATTAGCTGAATCGCCGGGCATTAAATAAATAGCACTTTTCCCAGAATCTGAAATAAAAATATTACCAACCGCATCTATAGTAATATCATTTAGAGACTTTGCGTCCTCAACTTCAATTCGCTTTGTGATTTCTGATTTTTCAATACTAATTTCTATAAGTTCGGTATTATTGGTAACATATACCTTATCCTCTTTTATCAGTAAACCTTTTGGGTCTTTTAAACCATCTATCCATTTTAAGTCGATTATTTCTCCATCAGCAGAAACCCTGGAAATAAATCCGTCTCCGGCTTCGTTATCGGCCATATTTGAAATATAATACTCATTTTTTGCTTCGTTAAAAACCACAGATTCGGGATGGCTAAAACCTTCTACCTTTTTTATTAAAGTGGCAGATGTACTTTGGGCATAAAGGCCACTACTAATAAACACGCTTAAAAGAAGTATTTTAATAGAATTTAATTTCATAATATTTTTTGTTAGTTTTTATAAAGATACAAAATAGAAATCTTTAGAATTTTTAAGGTTTGTACTAATATGCTGCTAAATATTTCCTAATTCTAAATTTTGAAATTCGATTTCAGCTAAATTAGAGCTACTTAACCTATAAATTATCAATTATGAAAAATATCATTAGGGCTATACTTGCCGGTTGGGGCGCCAAAAAACTTGGCGGCGGCTGCGGGTGTATAGGAATTATCGTGGTATTTATAATCCTTTGGATTATTCTTGGTTACCTTGGGCTCGGATAGTTATTCGTACTCTGCCATAATAGTATTCCATTCCATTGTTTTCATTACTCCAATGAGAACAGGATCAATTTTATTCAATAGAGCTGAATTTTTAGGAAAACTATACCCGTAATAATCCTTTTTCAGGGTTTTGGGGAGAACTTCAATATGATTTTCTAAGCCTCTTCTTTTTAATTCGTAACGCAGAATAGGTTCATCGTAAACAAAAAGCTTTGTTTCTTTATTTTCTAAAAGTTCTATTCCTTCTTTTTCACTAATTACCTTGGTATGCTGAATATTATAAAGGTTTAGTAGTTCCTGGGCGCTACTACTTTTTACACTGGTAACTTCAAATTTAGATAAATCCTGAACGCCGGTGATTTCATCGTTCATTGTTTGAACGGTAAGTGATGATGCTATTCCAGCCGTTAAACTGGAAATAATAATTATGGACATAAACATCCAGATTAAGCCAATTATACGTCCGCCGGTAGTTCTGGGCGATTTATCACCGTAACCCACTGTTGTCATTGTAACAGCACTCCACCAGAAACCTTCCAGGATTCCACGAGAACCACCGCCAAATTCTTCGGCATTCTTTTTACGTTCAAAAATCCAAACCAAAAAGCCGAAAACGAAAATTACGGCTAACAGAATAAGTATTGCTGAAATAAAATTCCAGCTAAATAAATTGGCTAAATAACTAAAAACCTGAGATTCGCTCCTTTTGGCCACACCGGTATGAGATATGAAATATGGTTGGGAAAAATCCATTCGCTGCATCCTATTATCGGTCACCGTAACGGGATTAATACTGAAATCTACTTCGTTATTTTCAATAGCAATTAATAATTCGCCAAGAGAAGCAAATTCTTTAAACTCGTAATTAAAATCCAGCTCATCATTTACCAAATCCCACGCATCAATGCTCAGTCCGGCGTATTCACCGTTTTCGTTCATAACAAAAGGAGGAGTTGGTGTAACCCCAATTACAAAGGTTTTGTTGAGATCAAGACTATCTGAGGCTTGCTGGGCATTAAAACTGAAACTTGAAATTAATAAGATAAATAGAAAAAAGTATTTTTTAATCATTAAGAGTTATTCTTTTATGTTTCTATTCTTTGAAATTGAATCTACCGGGACCTCATAGTAAATCTTTAATTTTTTCCTTCCAAATTCCCTGGCTTTTTGTACATCTTTATCCATATAGATGTCAATTTTATTCTTCCAGCGGTAATGCATTTTATCTTTCACCAGGAAAATGCTGTCAAAACCTTCAATTTTAATCGGCGTATTATGGTCTAAGCCTTTTTTAATTAAATCCCGGGAAACAGCGATTGCTCTTAAACCTGGTTTTAAAGTATCTCCCCACGCAGTAATATTAGCACCACCGGCGCCAGTTTGCCAGCTAAGGGAATTATAGGCCGAAGCTGTAACTTCCAGGGTGTCCCAGACTGTAGATGGTTCTTCGGAATTTTTATCATTAAAATTACAAGCTATAAAGCCGAAATAAATAATTATTAAAAAAACTATTATTCCGGCTTTCATAACTTATAATTTTAAATTCTTATTCTAGCTTAACTTCCAGCCATCACGATAATCTCTACGTACAAATTGATTGGCTTCGTCAAAATTAGTAACTCTCATTTCTTCTGAATTCCAGAGCATTTTTATATCACGCCCGGGATATTCAAAATATTTATCTCCATTATCACGCATCTTTTCATTTCTAACATCGTAGCCTCTAATAGCTAAATTGGCAATTAGTAAAGTTTCAGTTAGCGGTCCTGCAATTTCAAAAGGAGAACTCAGTTCTTTTTTTCCGTAGCCGGCAATTGCGCCTTCTACCCATTGTGCATAATGGCCTTCTTCCCCACCGGGAACGCGGTCATATTTCTCAGCAACATTTACTTCGTCGGTTTTTGAAGTTGGCAATAAACGTGGATTTCTACCATAGGTACCACACATCATTTTTCCTTTATCTCCAATAAATAATACGCCGTTTCCACCATCGCCAAAAGTTTCGTTTGGTCCAAGTTCTTCCGGTCTCTTTGGTTTAATTCCACCGTCCATCCAATGTAAAGTAACATCTTCACTGGTTTTTTCGGTTTTTGGGAAGGTCATTACTGCGTGGCTGGAAGGTGGGCAACTTTCGGGGAAATAACCTCTTTGAAATTCATCTACATAAACGCTTCCTACACTACATTGTACATCTTTTGGATGGCCAAGGCCTAAAACACGGTAAGGCGCTTCAATTAGATGGCAACCCATATCGCCAAGTGCCCCGGTACCATAATCCCACCAGCCACGCCAGTTAAACGGAACTAATCCTTCAATATAATTTTTATACGGTGCGGTATTTAACCATAGATCCCAGTCTAAACCTTCAGGAACCGAAGTGGTTTTTCCTTTGGGCCACGGAATTCCCTGTGGCCATACAGGTCTATCTGTCCACACATAAACCGTATGTACTTTTCCTATAAGGTCGGCATCATACCATTCTCGCATTTTTCTAACTCCGTCGCCAGAAGCTCCCTGATTTCCCATTTGGGTCACCACTTCATATTTTTTAGCAGCTTCAGTTAATTGCCTGGCTTCATAAATATCGTGAGTAAGTGGTTTTTGAACATACACCGGTTTACCTAATTCCATAGCTGCCATTGCCTGTATTGCGTGGCCGTGATCTGGCGTAGAAATGGAAACTGCATCTATATTTTTGGCTTCTTTCTCTAGCATTTCCCTGTAATCGGTATAAAACTTAGCTTTTGGGAAACGGGCTATAGAGCGTGCCGCCCTTTTTTTATCAACATCACACAAAAAACCAATATCGGCTTTCCCAGATTGGTGAAAGCTATTAATATCACTTTCCCCTTTTCCTCCTACTCCAATTCCGGCAATTACCAGCTTATCACTTGGGGCTAAAAAACCGGGCCCTCCCATTACGTGCCGCGGAATAATACTAATTCCCGCCGTGGCCAAGGCAGTTGTTTTTAAAAAACTTCTTCTGGAATTAGATTTAGGGGTTTCATCTTTTTTCATGTGTTTCAGGATTTAAGTTAAGAGGGTTAAGCTTATTAAAATATTTCTAAATTTTGAGTTAATAAATGTATTTACTTATTCTGGGAATTCCAATTTAAATATTAAGCCCCTGTCTTTCAGAGTGTATGATTTCAAAATAAATCTCTCTGGCAAATGTTAAGATTTTTAAAAGATTTCCGGATTAAAGGGGTCATAATTTGGAAGCGGATTTTATAACTGTACCTTTGCACTCTTTAACGGGCAGATTGTTAATAAAGCCCATTATAATTTCGAAAAACAACATTATGAGTCAAGTAAAAGCAAATGACACGGTAAAGGTACATTACACAGGTAAACTGGCTGACGGGCAGGTTTTTGACAGCTCGGTAGAGAGAGGTGAGCCTATAGAATTTACTATGGGACAAGGACAGCTTATCCCTGGTTTTGAAAAAGGCCTTATCGATATGAAAGTGAACGAAAAGAAAACCATAAATATTCCTAAAGAAGAAGCTTACGGAGAGCCAAGAGAAGAGCTTGTGCAAGAAGTTCAAAAGAGCCAACTTCCAGAAGAAATTAAGCCTGAAGTAGGAATGGGACTTGTTTCTAAAAGCCCTGATGGCCAGGAAATGAACCTTGTGGTTAAAGATGTGAAAGATGAAACTATAGTGGTAGATGGAAACCACCCACTAGCAGGAAAAGACCTGGTATTTGATCTTGAAGTAGTAGAGATCAAATAAGTTTTTTTAACTTATATAGAAAGCCCGAAGCCTAATGGTTTCGGGCTTTTTTATTTATTAAATTTTAAGCTTTAGGTTAAGGTTTTGATAATAATTTGAGGTTGGGTACAATCATCTTTATCTTAGGAAGAAATCAACAAAAAGTATTATTATGAAAAGAAATGGAACCGCAGTTTGGAAAGGGAATCTTAAAGAAGGTAAAGGCACAGTAAGCACCGAAAGTGGTGTTTTAAAAGAATCGCAATATTCTTTTAAAACCAGGTTTGAAGATGGAATTGGTACCAATCCAGAAGAACTTATTGGTGCGGCCCATGCCGGGTGTTTTACCATGCAGCTTTCGGCTAATCTTACTGAAGAAGGTTTTGAGCCAGATAAATTAGAAACTAAATCTGAGATTACTTTTGCAGATGGTGCTGTGAAAAAGTCGCACTTAATTTTAAAAGCGAAAGTAAAAGGAATTGAGAAAACACAATTTGAAAAAATAGCCAAAGATGCTAAAGATAATTGCCCAATTTCTAAATTACTCAATACCGAGATCACTTTAGAATCTGAATTGATTCAATAGATTCTGAAATATTCCTAAAAGATGGAATAAATGAATATATGGGGTTGGCTAAAAGTCTACTTTCGTCAAGCTTAACTTGTTCAGTTTCTAATATATGTTTTTCTAACATCTTAGATCCTGAAACAATTTCAGGATGACGAGTAAAAAAACTTTTAGCCAACCTCTTTTAATGCTATAAACACTGCATTTTTAATCCTATATTCCATTTTGTTTTGCGGCACAAATTTCTGGTTTACTTCCAATTCAATTCCCAAATAATTTTCATGGAATTTTTTACGTAAATAAGTAGTAAACCCATCTGCTTTCCCCAAATAGGGATAATTAAATCTGATCTTTAATTCAGGATTTTGATTCTTTATATTCTGCTTAAATTTTTTACTGAATTCTTTTTCTTCACTCCTTGACGGATCGTAAAGTAGCCCAATATCTGTATTTCTAATCTCTTCGTCTAATTTTGGAGTAAACGTGTGCACCGAAAAATGTAGTACCTTCTCCCCTTTTTCTATTATACTTGAAATTTGCTTTTCTACCGAATCTCGATATGGAAAATAGTATTGAGTTAAAATTTCATTTTTCTGCTTTCCTGATAAATTTTTAGTGAATGCAGAAAACAAATTAGAATGCCCTTTAGATCTATTTACTTCCACTAACAAACGCCCCGTTTCGTGATAAAATGAAAAATCGGATAAGTCCTTTAGCTCCTTAAACAGATCTAAGGCACCGGGATCATAGCCACGGTGTGATTCCAGAGTTTCCATGGCATTAGTAAATAAATTTTGATATTCCTGCGGAATTGTATTAAAAGCGTGTTCGCAGGTTAAGACCAGTTTCACGGCTTAAAGAATTTATTTTCTTCAAGACAATCGGCTAGCTTAAAATAGGTTTTTTGAATATTTTCATCTGAAAAATCATCACCTAAGGCCTTTAAAATACGGGTTGAAAGACTTCCGTTATTCAGTAGAAACTTTATGCTTTCCTGTTGTTTTTCTGCAATATTTCTTTTCACTTTTGAAAACAAAATCCGCCAGATCTCTTTAATTTCAATGGTTTGTGAAAGTCCGAAGATCTTAAGATATTCTTTGTTACTGATTTTAGTATTTTCGGCGTCCTTTATTACGGCATCAAATATTTCAAAAAGATCATTCTCGTGCCATTTTTTCTGTTTACTAATAGCAATCAAATCTTCGCTAACCAGCAATTTCAAACATTCAATAATAAAAATAGCAATTGCCATATCGGCTTTTGGACATTCCTGAACGTCTATTACGCGAATTTCTATTGCATTTCTATCAAAACGAGCAATAGCTCCACGGGAATTCAAAAAGTGATGATCCAGGATATTTTCTGTATCGTGCGGTTTGATCTTTTTATTAATCGGTTCAAAAATGGTTTTGTAATAATCGTCTTTAGAAAAAACCTGTTCCGGAATAACTTTTCCCGTCATCTCCGGAATTTCCTTTTGATTGGTTTTATATACCTGCATCCTGGCATCTTTAAAACCAGTATCTTTTCCTTCAAAAATAGGAGAACTGGCACTTAAAGCAGGGATTATAGGTAAAAGTAAACGCACTGCAGCGTGCAGTTTTTCAAATTCAGTATCATCAAAAAACGGAAGGTTTATATGCATACTTTGCACATTGCTCCAGCCGTGGCCGCTGCAATCAAAAATTCTATTATAAAGTGCGTATATTTTACTGGAACTGTGTTTCCACAATTCGGTTTCAGTAACGGGATTCATTAAAGGATGGGCTGCCGAAGGTAAAAGCCTGGTGTTCTTCTCCTTTAGCAAAAGATTTACTTCTTTAATATTTTCAGCAAAAAGAAGATCTAGATTTTCTATATCTCCGGTTGGACCATTGGTTTTTAATTCTACAACGTGAGCCACTAATTCGTTGCTCCATTCAATTTCTCCATTTTCAATATCTGAGGTAATTTCCCCATTTTTACTAATAAAAAGTTGGTCTACAATTGGATTTACCTTAAAACTGGACGTATCTACAAGCATATATTCCAGTTCAATTCCAAAAACTTCAAAAAGATGATATTTCATAATTACTTCTTTTCTAATCTTTCTTTTAATGCCGAAATGATCTCCATATAAACCTGTTCCCCATAGTACCCGTCTTCTACACCAAAGTCGATATTCGGATTATCATTAATTTCAATAACAAGCGGCTTTCCTCCTACTTCTTTGATATCTATGCCGTAAAGTCCTTTCCCCATTAATTTAGCCGATTTTAATGCAGCTTCTAATATTTTCTTTGGAACCTTTTCTATAGGTAAGCAATCTACATTTCCGTCCTGGTCATCTTTTTCTTTAGCGTCCCAGTTGTAGATTTGCCAATGGCCTTTTGCCATATAATATCTACAGGCATAAAAAGGTTTATTATCCAGAATTCCTATTCGCCAATCGTATTCTGATGGTGAAAATTCCTGCGCAATCACTAATTCCGATTTTTTAAGCATCATAGTAACCAGTTCCTGATATTCTGCCGGGGTTGTTGCTTTTTTCACTCCGAAAGAAAAAGTAGAATCGGGAGATTTTAAAACTACCGGCAATCCGGTAATTTCAAGAACTTTATCTTTATTTTCTTTATGAATTATCACCGTTTTTGGAGTTGGAATATTGGCATTTTCTAAAGCCTCGGCCATATAAACTTTGTTGCAACATTTCAGAATAGCATCTGGGTAATCTATGATGGCGATACCTTCCTGCTGGGCTTTTCTTGCAAAGGCATAAGCTTCATTATTTACTTCGGTACTTTGCCTTATAAACAAAGCATCAAAAGCAGATAAACGCGAAAGATCTTTAGGAGCAATTATTTCTACATAGAAATCCATTTTTTCAGCAATTTCTACGAATTTCTTTAATGCTTTGGCATTACTGGGCGGGGCGGGATCGTCTGGCTGTACTAAAATTGCCAAATCATATTCCGTAGTATTTGCACGAGGAGTGTCGTAACGTTTTTTAGCAAAATATTGTGCCGCAAAATCGTACATACTTTCTAAGTGATCCTCAGGTATTTCGGCTTCAGAAATAGCTTTAATACTTTTTATATTCCATTTTGTGGTATAATTGAATTTTACCCGTAAAAACGGAATTTGAAAATGGCGGTGAAACATCGCACTCAACTCTTTATATTTTTGCGCTACGTTTTGCCCAAAATATATACTAAGGGTAAATTCCTGTGATTTTATACTTTTTAAGCTGGTTTGCATTAAATCGT
Organism: Salegentibacter sp. UBA1130; assembly: GCF_002311535.1. Classification (NCBI taxonomy): domain Bacteria; kingdom Pseudomonadati; phylum Bacteroidota; class Flavobacteriia; order Flavobacteriales; family Flavobacteriaceae; genus Salegentibacter; species Salegentibacter sp. UBA1130. The sequence goes on from NZ_DCAP01000042.1 coordinate 46,429, forward strand.
CAAACTCTTCTGAAACTATTTTTACCAGTTTCGGCTCTCGTAAATCAACGATATTTTTTACCGTAGGAATTGCCAAATGCCCGCGAGCTTCGGCTAAAAGTGAGACGTAATAACCTTTTGACTGATAAGAATAATCTTTGCAGAGGTTGAAAATCCTTGCATTTTTTAGCTTAGCAAACTCCGGATTGGTTAGATAAGATTGCGCTGAAATTATCTCAACATTATCCAGTTTTAACTTCCACTTTTCAGGGTGGTTTACAATTATATATTTATTCATTTAGAAATTGAAAATTCTATCAAATGTAGGAGAAAATTAAATACGTTTTGAATGAATTTTATCAAAATAAGTCATTCAATTTATTTCTTTAATTTTTATTAGTAATTTCAGGGCTTCAATAAAAATGAAAACCCATATATATGAAATTAAATCTTCTTAGTCTTGCGCTAATTTTCACGGGAAATCTGGTAGTAGCCCAACAAAATAGCGATGATGCTTTACTGGAAAAAGCTAAAGAAATTCACGAAAAGGTAATCACCATAGATACCCACGCCGATATTAATATCAATAATTTCACTGAGGAAAGAAATTATACTATGGATCTTGAAAACCAGGTAACGCTGCCCAAAATGGAAGCGGGCGGACTCGATGTGGCCTGGTTTATTGTTTATACCGGCCAGGATGAGCTTGATGGTGAAGGTTTTAAAAATGCGTATAAAAATGCAATGAGCAAGTTTGATGCTATTCATAAACTCGTTAAAGATTTTGCTCCAAATCAAATAGGTTTGGCCACCAACTCTGAAGAAGTGCGAAAATTAACTTCTGAAGGAAAAAAAGTAGCGATGATTGGGGTAGAAAATGGATATCCTATAGGAAAAGATATTGAAAATGTTGAGAAGTTCTACGATCTTGGTGCCAGGTATATGTCACTTTCTCACCAGGGACATAGCCAGTTAAGTGATTCTAATACCGGTGAGGAAAATGATGAATGGTTGCACAACGGTCTTAGTAATTTAGGGAAAGAAGTGACTGCAGAAATGAATCGACTGGGAATGATGATAGATGTTTCGCATCCTTCAAAAGAAGCTATAAAACAAATGTTTGAGCTTTCTAAAGCACCGCTTATCGCTTCCCACTCCTCTGCTCGTCAACTTTGCAACCATAGTCGAAATTTAGATGATGAACTTCTAATGTTATTTAAAGAACACGGCGGGGTTGTTCAAACCGTTGCTTTCAGTGCTTATGTAGATACCGAAAAAACCCAGGCATTTAATAAAGCAAGCGATAAAGTTTATGAGAAAAAGGCTGAAGAAATGAGTTTTGAAGTTTTGCCACGCGATGCTGTAAGGGCTTTAAGCAATGAAGATAGAAATACTTACTACGCCGATTTTCAAAAAGTACGAGCTGCAGCAGCACCTGAAGTTGAACTATTAAAACAAAAAATTGAACCTGTAGGAGTTTCAGATTTTGTAGATCATATAGACTATATGGTAGATTTAATTGGAATTGAGCACGTAGGAATTAGCTCAGATTTTGATGGTGGCGGCGGAATTGACGGCTGGCAGGATGCTTCAGAAACTTTAAACATTACCAAAGAATTGGTAAAACGCGGTTATACAGAAGCGGAAATCGCTAAGCTTTGGGGAGAAAATTTACTAAGAGTGATGGATGAAGTTGATGCCGTAGCTGCAGAACTTAAAAAAGCATAAATCCTAAAATACTAGCATGAAAAAAGCCTGTAAGGAATATTCCTTACAGGCTTTTTAATTCTAAACTCTTAAATTTAGAATTATGCGTGCTGTAAATCGTGTTTACCTTCTTTAATCTCTTCAATCATTTTAGCGTTAAACGCCGGTAGATCGTCAGGATTTCTGGAAGTTACAAAAGCTTCGTCTACAACTACTTCTTTATCTACCCAAAGTGCTCCTGCATTTTCCAGGTCTTTTTTAATAGAGTTAAAAGAAGTCATTGTTCGACCTTCTACAACTTCTGCATTAATTAAAGTCCAGGCTGCGTGGCAAATTGCGCCTACAGGCTTACTTTGTTTAAAGAAGTCACGCACAAAAACTAAAACTTCGTCATGTCTTCTTAATTGATCTGGGTTAATCACTCCACCGGGAAGTACTAAAGCATTATATTCTTTAGCGCTTACCTCATTTATGCTGCGATCAACATCTATTTCTCCAGACCAGTCAGTTCCTTCCCAGCCTTTAATTTTTCCTTTTTCAAGGCTTACTATATCTACTTTAAAACCTTCGTTTTCTAAAGCCTCTTTTGGTGAAAATAATTCACTCTTTTCAAATCCGTTTGTAGCTAAAATTGCTATTCTCTTTTCCATAATTTCATCTTCTTTTTTGGTTCAATCAAAGATAAAATTTGTTTAAGGGAGAGTGTGCTAAGGTCTTTATAAAAGAAAACCCGGTTAAAGTTAAACTTTATTAATTCTCTTAAAACTGTTTAAAATGAGGCTATTTTTTATTTTTAGTCATTTGCTCATTTTCTCGGTTTTTCTCCCAGTTCATATTATTTTTAAGCGTATCTATAATTTCCTTTTCTTCCTCTAATTGGGTGCGCTTTTGTTGTAATTTTTCCAGTTCCTGGTAAATTGCGGGTTCTCCATATTTATTGGGGACTACTCTTTCATTTTTAAGCAGGGCGTATTGTACGGTAAATTCGGCACCAAAAAATAAAATAAGACAGGTATAATAAACCCAGAGTAGAATTAACACTACCGAAGAAGCCCCGCCGTATACCGATGCCGGTTCACTTTTACCGAAGTAGAAACTTATTAAGGCTTCACCAACAAGGAATAAAATAGTAGTTACCGCGGCTCCTAAATAAGTGATTCTCCAACGTAATTTAATATCAGGTAGTAACTTGAAAATGGCAGCAAATAAAGTGGTTATCACGAGAAATGATATACCAAAATTTACAGCCTCTACCATAAACGCGGTTACCTGAGGTGCATATTGTTCAATTTCATCTTTTAAAATTCGAATTAATGCTGAAATAACGAGGGAGAGCAAAAGTAAAAGACCTATTACCATTACCATTCCAAAGGAGATAAGTCTATCTAATAAAATTCTAAGGAAATCGGTTTGTTTGGCCGCTACATTCCAAATATTATTCATGGCCATTTTAAGCTGAAAAAACACCCCGGTAGCACCAAAAAGCAACATTCCTATTCCAAATATAATTGCCCAGGTAGATTCGGTGGCCAGAGCGGCACTCGCAATCATGTTTTCTATAGCATCTGCCGGCTCCTGCCCTACAAAACCACTAATCTCAGAAGTTAACCTTCCCTGTACGGCTTCCTGTTCAAAAAAATACCCGGCGATGGTTACCACAATAATTAATAAAGAAGGTAAAGAAAACAAGGCATAATAAGCTATGGTGGCGCTACGCGCATAGGGTTCGTTCCTATTCCAGCTTATGTAGGCCTGTTTAAAAAGTGACCAGGTAGTTTTGAGGAATTTCATTAAATCTGATATTTCTCTTTAAAAATTTCAATATGATGTTTGGTATGGCCCGCAGTAATAAAGCCCAATGCTCTGCAACTGGTAGAACTCCCGCTAACAAATCCCTGGCTTAACAACATTTCTTTTGAAAAACTTTGGTAAAGCGAAATCCCAGCATTTCTAACTGCTTTAAATTCCTTTTTGAGACTTTTTAAACTTCGCAGTTTTGCAGCGCTGGCAGGAACATAAGCTTCGTGATCAAAACCCGGTAATTTAATTTCCGGTTCTCTCGCGAGTGTAAGCGATCTATATTGAAAAATTCGTTCTACATCTATAATATGCTGAATTACTTCAGCAACGGTCCATTTACCTTCAGCATAGCTATAACTAAGGTCTTCTAGTTTTATCGTATCTAATAATCCCAGGAACTCTTCTCTGTTTTCAAGAAGTAAAATCCCCAGCTCTAAATTGCCGGGGATTTTTTGTAAATATCTGTCGTAGTACGCATTGTACTCGTTATAATTTAGGTTTTTTGCTATCATTTTAAGCAGAATTTCTACTTGCGTTAATATTTCCGTAAAGGGAACGCGTTACCATTTTCTCATAAACTTCAAGCATTTTACCGGCACTTTCGCCTTGTTCCTGAAGTTCCTGAACTTTTCTAAGCGCGTGTTGCTGAATGGTTAGCAATGGTAAAACAATTCTTTCACGTGCCTGAATTGACGCTCTACCGGCCGGCTGATTTTCCATAAGCTCATCATATCCAGTTACTTTTAAAAGCATGGCGTGGGTACGCTTATATTCAGCATAAATAATCTTCCAAAAATCTCCGAATTCCTTATCCTGCTCCATATACGCGGTTAGCGTAAAGAAAGACTTGGTAAGACTCATCATAGAATTCTCCAATAAGGTTTTAAAGAATACCGAATTTTTATAAAGCTGCTGAACTTTGTCAAACTCGCCAGCTTGCTCAAACTTCTCTAAAGCTGTACCTACCCCAAAGAATCCCGGAACATTTTGTTTTAATTGACTCCAGCTTCCTACAAATGGGATGGCTCTTAGATCGTTCAGGTTAAGTTTAGCATCCTTATTTCTTTTAGATGGTCTACTACCAATATTGGTTTTTGAGTAATATTTTAAAGTACTCATTTTTTCCAAATACGGGATAAACTTTTCGTGTTGTTTAAAATTGGTGTAGGTTTCGTAACTTATCTCAGCAAGATGCGTCATTGTTTCCCGATCTTCATCGGTTAACTGATTTTTTCCTTTGCTAAATATTTCGTTAGAAACCCCAGAACTAAGCAGTTGTTCCAGATTATATCTACAAGAATCACGAGTTCCAAAATTAGAACTAATGGTTTGCCCCTGTACAGTTAACTGGATTTCTTCATTTTCAATTCCAGAACCAAGAGATGCATAGAATTGGTGGGTTTTTCCACCACCACGTGCCGGTGGTCCTCCTCTACCATCAAAGAATACAACTTTTATGTCATATCTCCTGGAAACCTCGGTTAGCATTTCCTTGGCTTTATAAATACTCCAGTTGGCCATTAAATAACCACCATCTTTAGTACCGTCACTAAAACCAAGCATTATGGTTTGCTTGTTTCCTCTACTTTTTAAATGCTCACGGTAAACTGGATTGTTATATAAAGTCTCCATTACATCTGGAGAAGCTTTTAAATCTGGTACAGTTTCAAAAAGAGGAATAATATCTACAGTTGGTTTATTCCAGCCGCACATTCTCAAAAATGCAAAAGGCTCTAAAATACTTTGCGGTACTTCACTGTGGCTAATTATATATCTATTAGCCCCATTTTCTCCATTTTTACTCTGAATTTCCTGCATTGCATATATTGAGGAAAGTGTAGATTTGGTGATACCGTCTTCATAACTTTCAAGATCTATATTACCTTCAACCTTTGTAAGCGCTTCTATTTGTTCTTCGTTAGAAAGCGAAGCATAGTTTTTAGGCAATAAATTTGGCTGGGTTTTAATAATTTCCTCTAAAACTTCAGCGTGTTTCCCAGAATCCTGGCGTATATCTAAAGTAGCAAAATGATACCCAAAGATATTTGCTTTGTTAATAAGATCATCAATCTCTTCAACAAATAATCCCTGGTGTTTATTTTCAACTATATCTTTGATTTTATGCAATTTAGACTTGAAGTCTTCAAGTGACATTTTAATCTTTCCGGTCTTGGATATTGCACTTTGATATAGCGGAGTTTCTATTTCAGAAATAATCGCGTCTACTTCGCTAAAGGTTACCCTTCTCTTCAGTTTTCTAATGTCGCGGTAATAGTTCATCAAAATAGTACTTCTTAACCTTTGTGCTACTTTTAAAGTAATTTCAGTAGTTACAAATGGGTTACCATCACGGTCTCCACCGGGCCAAAATCCCAAATTGATTACCTGGTTACCAATATCTTCACCATCAAAAATATTCTGCTGAATATAATTATAAATCTTACTTACACTTTGGTAGAAAACATTCTCAAAATACCAGATCAAACTTATAGCTTCATCGTAAGGAGTTGGCTTCTCTTTTTTGAAAAACGGGGTTTTGCCAAGTTGAGCCAGTAATTTTTTAATAAGTGTAATATCATTTTTCTGAATAGCTTTATCCAAATCGGTGATTATTCCTAAAACGGCTCCCGGATAAAATTGTGTTGGGTGGGCAGTTAAAGTTGGCCTTACATTAAAACGCTTCAAATATTCCCGCAGCTCCGGTGTTTTGTCTTTAGCTTCGGCTTCCTCTTTTACATTTCTAAGGGTTCCGCGGCCATCCATATTGTTTACTATAGGAAAAGATGCATCTTCAATAGCATCAAAAAGCACTACCTGTCTTTCTATATATTGAATAAACCTGAAAAGTAAACTGAGTTGATGTTCTTCTGAAGGATCATCCTGATATTTACTGAAGAAGCTTTCAATAATTTCTGAAGGGTTTTTGTTTTCCTTAAAGCCTGCTTCACAAATTTCCTGAAAAAGAGGCAGCAGCGATCCTGTTTTACTAATATCGTCAAAAGGCAGCGTTAAAAATATACTGTTATAAACCTGATATTTTGAAAGTACGCTTTCATTAAAACGTTCTAGTTTTGGTTCTCTGTGCATAATTAATTTTAGTTGATTAAGATTAAATTTAAAGTTATAAAAAAACCCTTTAAACACGGAAGCCTAAAGGGTTTTTATAATAAGTTTAGGCTTATTTACATATCCTGAAAAATAGAGTGCATTAAACGTTTTTTATCATTTAAGCTCTCTTCTAGAGAAATCATAGTTTCTGTTCTGTACACTCCTTCAATATCGTCTAATTGAAAGATTACTTCTTTAGCATGTTGGGTATTACGTGCTCTAATTTTACAAAACACATTAAATTTACCTGTAGTCACGTGAGCAACAGTAACGAAAGGAATTTCGTTAATGCGTTCTAATACAAACTTGGTTTGAGAAGTATTCTTAAGGAATACGCCTACGTAGGCAATAAACGCATAACCCAGTTTCTTATAATCTAGAGTTAAAGAAGAGCCTTTTATAATACCTGCTTCTTCCATTTTTTTAACCCTTACATGAACCGTTCCCGCCGATATTAGCAGTTTCTTCGCTATATCGGTAAATGGAGTCCTGGTATTCTCAATTAACATATCGAGAATCTGGTGATCTGTTTCGTCTAATTTAAACTTGGCCATTTTTTAAATTTCTTTATTTATATGAAATTCAAAATTAATACAAAATCCTTGAATAATTGCTAAGGTTTTTGAGAATTATTCACATTTAAGAGGTAATTCTACATCATTTAGAGTGATTTTATTAACTACAACGTTTTCGATAAGCTTAGATTCCCCATTAATTTTAATTTTTTTATTCTCACAATAGAATTCTTTATGTGCGAACTTGTCAATTTTTGGTTCTATTTTTTCTATTTCCGGTAAAAACATCACTTTTTCCTCTTTCACCCCCTCTTTATATTGTATAGCGATATCTACTACTCCACTTTCGGTTTTTGCCTCCCTTAAAATAATATCGTTGAACAATTTTTTGTTTTCGGGAATATTCTCGTAATCGCGATAATCTATGTCTTTAAAACTTTCTTCACTTATTCCTTTTAAAACCGAAATTAAAGCCAAAAACACATATTTCCTGCTTTCTTCGCGCTGGTAATCTTTGGGAAAATGCCCGGCTTCAAAAAGAATGGTTGGTGTTTTAGTACTTTGAAAAGTATCTCCCGTACAGTTAATATTAAAAGCATCGTCATACCTTCCTATTCTTCCAGGAAGTAATTCAGAAAGATCTGAAGCTATTTTAGCGATTAACTGCATACTTTTAATTCGGGATGAGAATATTTGCCTGTCTTTATCCATAGAAGGCGTTAGGAACGACAAAACAGCTGCTTCTGCTTTATCCCCGGCGCTAAAAATAGTGCGTTGATCGTGTAGGTTTAGACAGAAATCAGGTTGAAAATTATCGAATTGTTCTCGTAAAATCCGGCTTTCCGGCTGACTTAAATCTTGTGCATCCCTGTTTAAGTCTATTTTATTTGCGTTAACCCGGGTGTAGGCTTCTGCTCCGTCTGGATTCAACATTGGAATTATACAAAAACTGCAATTGTTTAAAATAGATTTCACCAATTCACTCTCCTTATACTTATTCATATAATTAAGAAGATCAAAAACCGCTTTAGTGGTGGTAGATTCATTGCCGTGCATTTGTGACCAGGCAAGAATTTTAATTGTCCCTTTACCAAATTGAATACTATGAATTGGTTTTCCTAAAACCGATGCTCCAATTTCTTTTAGCGAAAATTCTTCTCCCAATTTATCAAGTAAAAGCTGAATGTCTTTTTGCCTAATATACCTACCGGAAATTTCCTGGTTTTTAAATGAATTGTAGTCTTTATAAAGCTGGGTAAATAATGCTGATTTTTCCATGTTTACAAAAGTAAACAATACAAATTTCACAATTGTAAACAGTTAAAATTACTTTTGTTTGTTACATATGTAAACATTCGTTCAACTGAATATACACGCGACATGGAATAAATCCTATGCACTTATTTTTAAAACATAAAATGTTTATTTTTAGTTATTTAATATATATTATATCAACTTATAGTTTATATGCATTAAATAAATTACAATTGTAATTTGCAGGCTATTTAAGCTTTGATTACATTTGTAAATACTAATTACACCCAATATAATTCACAATGGTAAACACTGAAGATTTTTCTAAACGCCTGCATAGAATCCTTGAGTTTTATGAATTATCTGCCGCCGGTTTTGCCGATAAAATTGAAGTTGGACGGTCCTCTATTTCCCATATTTTATCGGGTAGGAATAAACCCAGTTTAGACTTTGTGATGAAAGTTGTAAAGTCTTTTCCTGAAGTTGAATTGTATTGGCTATTAAACGGAAAAGGAAGTTTTCCTCCTTCAGAAAAACCCACACCTCCACCTGTGACCAAACAGGAAATTAGCAAAACTCAACCACCACTGGAACATACTATCCAGGAGAAAAGTGAAATGCCTTTTCCTTTTCCGCAGCAAGGAAAAAGTAAACCCATTAGAAAAATTGTTATTTTTTATGAAGATGGCACTTTTGAGGCCTTTGAAAATTGACAGTCCGGGGAAAATAGGTTTATTTTGCAGTTCAAAAGGAATTGCAATAATGAAGAAGCTTTTACTACTATTAAGCCTGGTTTTTATTTTAACGGGCTGTTTTGAACCGGAAAGAAACTGCACCGATTTTAAAACCGGCACATTTGAGTATAAAACCTATTTAAATGGCGAATTAGCCACTTCTACCTTTATAAGGAACGATTCTATAGAAATTGATAAATTCCAGGGGAAATCAGACACCTCATCGGTTAGATGGATAAACGACTGCGAGTATATTCTAAAAAATCTAAACCCTAAGAGTATGGCCGAGGAAAAACCCATTCATATGAAGATCTTAACCACCAATAAAGATGGTTATACCTTTGAATATGGGATTGTAGGCCAGGATAAGAAGCAACGTGGCTCTGTAAACCGCGTTAAATAAACTTATTTTTTGTTTGGGTAGTTATTTTTAAGCAACTGGTTTTGTTCTTCCATAAGCTGATTCATTTTTGATAAAAGCTCTATATCTTTTGGCGTAACTTCTCTTTTATCTTCGGGATCCTGGGCCTTTTTTCTAAATCGGTTCATAAATTTTATCACCAGGAATATTGTAAAACCTATAATTAAAAAATCCAGGAAAGCTTCTATTAGCGCTCCATAGCCAATAGCAACTTCTTCCACTAATTGCGTGCCTTCGGCTTCTGCAACACCTTCCCTAAGTACCCATTTCCTGTTAGCGAACTCAATACCATCGGTCATGAGGCTTAGTGGCGGCATCACTACTTCCTTTACCAGAGTGTTTACCACCGAATTAAAGGCTGTACCTATTATGATACCCACAGCCATATCGACCATATTTCCTTTTATGGCAAACTCTTTAAACTCTTTTAAAATACCCATTTACTCATCAAATAATGTTCCCTGGCTTTCAGAAGAATCACCTTTATCTTCCTTTTTGCCAACAATATTTAGCTTGGTTTTGTCATCTGAAACTGCTTCATCGTCTACCACTTCAATATCTTCTGCAGGTGTTTCTTCCTCCTCTTCGTATGGTAAAGGCTCTAACGGATTGATCTGTTTCACCTTATCTGTAGTTAATTGGTTTCCAAGAGCCTTAATACCCTTTACCGAAATGAATTCTTCAATATTAACTTCTTCGTTAGGACGCTGTTCTTTGCCACGTTGTTTGGAGAAAACTATTTCCGCTTGCGGGTAATAATCGGTAGAAACCAGTTCTAAATAGGAATTTTCATGTTCACTGATAAACTTCTCTTCTTTATCTGGATTTTCAATTAAAAAACGCTTCACATAAAAACGTTCTTTTTCCGGTTCCCAGTAAATTGCTGAAATTGGCTTTTTCGGCACCCATTTTTCCAACACTACCATTTCTTCATCAAAACGAGTTGTAAGTTCAGGAATTATGGTTTTTGCAGTTCCGTCCTGGGTAACGATCAAAATTCGATCTTCTCCCCTAAATTCACCAAGGAGTTCTCCACGTTCATCAACATTCAATCTTTTTACCGTTTCATCAAACCAGATTCTTCTTGGCTTTAAGGTAGAAACGCCTTCTTCTTTAAGCTCAACACGTTTTACAGCATATTTAGTAACAATATTTCCTTTTACATTTCTGCCCTTAATAAGCATATCGGCAAAGTCTACATCAAATTTTAATTTTTTAATGCTACCAACCTGTCTTAGAAAAATAGTCACTACTTCAGCTTCACCATTAGGGTTTGCTGTAAAGTAATGCACTTTTGAATCTTTTTTCCCCTGAGATAAATCGTATTCCCTATCCCGAGTCACAGAAGTGACCGAGAAACGTTTTATATATGAGGCACCGGATTTCCCGTCTCGGTAGATCATATTATAAATGGTGCGCTTATCTTTTTTCTTAAAAATGGCAACGTGAATAATATCTTTCCCAATAAAGGTTTTGGTATCCACCTTAGTGACCATCATCTTACCATCTGCAGTAAAACAAATAATATCGTCTATATCACTACAATCGGTTACATATTCATCTTTCTTTAGCGCGGTACCAATAAAACCTTCTTTACGGTTTACATAAAGTTTTGAATTTCTAATCACCACCTTGGTAGCTTCAATATCATCAAAAATACGAAGCTCGGTTTTTCTATCTTTTTCTTTTCCGTAATCTTTCTTCAGTTTAGTGAAATAGGCGACAGCGTAATCTACCAAATGATCTAAATGATGTTTCACATTGGCGATTTCATCTTCTAAAGACTCAATTTTTTGCTGTGCTTTATCTAAATCGAATTTCGAAATTCTTTTGATCCTAATTTCGGTAAGCCTGGTAATATCTTCGCGGGTGACGGCGCGTTTTAAGTGTTTTATATGTGGTTTTAAACCTTCATCTATGGCATTGATCACACCATCCCAGGTTTCTTCCTCTTCTATCTCACGATAGATCCGTTTTTCAATAAAAATTCGCTCTAAAGATGAAAAATGCCATTGCTCTTCCAGTTCGTCAAGTGTGATCTCTAATTCCCTCTTCAGCAAATGAAGCGTATGATCTGTAGAGCTTCTCAATATTTCTGAAACACCAAGGAAAATAGGCTTATTATCAATAATTACACAGCCAAGCGGTGCGATAGAGTTCTCGCAATAAGTAAATGCGTAAAGCGCATCAATAGTTCTATCTGGCGAAATATTATTTGGCAAATGAATAAGGATCTCAACTTCAGCAGCTGTATTATCCTCAATCTTCTTGATCTTAATTTTACCTTTATCGTTCGCTTTTAAAATGGAATCTATAAGACTTGTAGTGGTAGTTCCATAGGGAATTTCGGTAATCGCCAAGGTGTTTTTATCATACTGGCTAATTTTAGCCCGAACTCTAACACGGCCTCCCCGCTTCCCATCGTTGTAGTTTGAAATATCTGCAATTCCGCCGGTTGGAAAATCGGGGAATAAGGTGAATTTTTTCCCTTTTAAATGCTTTATAGAAGCATCTATCAGTTCATTAAAATTATGCGGAAGCACACGAGTACTCAAACCTACGGCAATACCTTCGGCTCCCTGTGCAAGCAACATTGGGAATTTAACCGGTAGGTTTACGGGCTCCTTCTTTCTACCATCGTAAGAAAGTTGCCATTCAGTTAATTTCGGATTAAATAAAACTTCCAGTGCGAATTTAGATAAACGAGCTTCAATATATCTTGGAGCGGCAGAACGGTCTCCGGTTAAAATATTTCCCCAGTTTCCCTGGGTATCTATTAAAATATCCTTTTGGCCCATTTGCACCATGGCATCACCAATACTGGCATCACCGTGCGGGTGATACTGCATGGTATGCCCAACGATATTCGCCACTTTATTATAGCGGCCATCGTCAAGATCTTTCATAGAATGCATGATACGGCGCTGTACCGGTTTAAAACCATCTTCCATGGCAGGTACCGCACGTTCCAGAATCACATAAGATGCATAATCAAGAAACCAGTCTTTGTACATCCCGGTCACTTTTATAAGCTCTTCTTTTGGTTGTTCTAAATGTTCATCTTTAGCTTCTTCCTGGTTTTCTTCCATTAAGCTGTAGTTTTTTGATTTTCTACAATTTTCTGCATAGAAGCTATCATGCCACGCTTCTTTTTACGGCTGAGAAAAGTAGTATTAAAAGTATATTTTTTGTAACCGCGCCTTCTGCGCGAACTTATGTAAATTGTTACTGCGGAATAAAAAAAGTAATCGCTGAATTTAAATTTCCCAAGTTTTCTTTTTGGGAATTCAGCCTTCTTTACCCGGTATTCCATAAATTTTGAAAAGAAAACCCCGTTGTTCTTTAGATTCAGGGTTTCACCATCACTATCAAAGTCAAAACTCTGACCAATTTTATGCACATAGAAACCAAGTATAAGCACCACAATATTTGGTACATAGTGGCTGAACCTTACCGGTTCTTCGCTGCTCATTAGCTCAATATTCACAAAAATATTGGTGACAAATATCGCCACCAAAACAATGTACATTGAAGGAACTATTTTTACTTCATTTCTATTGGTGAATCTCATAAGCCTAACTCTTCAATAAGGTCAAGTTCAACTTTAAGATTGTCAATAATAAATTCCTGCCTATCAGGCGTATTTTTACCCATATAGAAATTAAGCATTTCGTCTATAGACTTTTCTTTGTCCAGCATCACGGGATCTAATCTAATATCTTCTCCAATAAAATGCTGAAATTCATCTGGAGAGATTTCACCTAAACCTTTAAATCGAGTGATTTCAGCTTTTCCGGTTAATTTTTCTACCGCATTTCTTCTTTCGGTTTCGCTGTAACAGTAAATAGTTTCCTTTTTATTCCGAACCCTGAATAACGGAGTTTGCAGAATATATAAATGATTTTCCTTGATTAATTCAGGAAAAAACTGGAGGAAAAAGGTGATTAACAACAACCTAATGTGCATTCCATCTACATCGGCATCAGTTGCAATTACTATATTGTTGTATCTAAGATCTTCTAAAGATTCTTCAATATTTAATGCGGCTTGCAGTAAATTGAATTCTTCATTTTCGTAGACGATCTTTTTACTTAAACCGTAACTGTTCAATGGTTTTCCTTTTAAACTGAAAACCGCCTGCGTATTTACATCACGAGATTTGGTAATAGAACCACTCGCAGAATCTCCCTCGGTAATAAACAAAGTTGTTTCTAAATAGCGTTCTTTTTTACTGTCACCCAGATGAATACGGCAATCACGTAATTTTTTATTGTGAAGACTGGCTTTTTTAGCTCTATCCTTTGCAAGTTTTCTAATTCCCGACAGATCTTTACGTTCTCTTTCTGCCTGTAAAATCTTACGCTGAAGCCTATCGGCAGTTTCCTGGTTTTTATGCAAGTAATTATCCAGCTGTGTTTTTAGAAAATCGTTAATGTAAGTCCGTACGGTGGGCATTTTCCCACCCATATCTGTAGAACCCAGTTTTGTTTTAGTCTGACTTTCAAAAACAGGCTCCATTACTTTAATACTAATTGCCGATACTATAGATTTTCTAATATCGCTGGCATCGTAATTTTTTCCGTAGAACTCGCGTACCGTTTTAACGATTGCCTCTCTAAAAGCCGCAAGGTGTGTACCACCCTGGGAAGTATTTTGCCCATTTACAAAAGAATGATATTCTTCACTGTATTGGGCTTTACTATGTGTTAGAGCAACTTCAATATCCTCACCGCGCATATGGATAATTTCATACAAACGCTCATCTTCGTGAATACTATCTTTTAAAAGATCTTTAAGTCCGTTTTCTGAATAGAATTTTTCGCCGTTAAAAATTATGGTTAACCCGGGATTCAGGTACACATAATTTTTCAGCATTTTTTCTATATACTCATTTCGGAATTTAAAATTCTTAAAAATAACCTCATCGGGAACAAAGGTAACCTTGGTTCCGCGACGGCGGGAAGTTTCGTCAAGATGTTCTTCTTCTTTTAATTCTCCCTGCTCAAATTCGGCAGCGTGAGATTTGCCATCTCTGGAAGATTCTACTCTAAAATATGATGAAAGTGCATTTACTGCTTTAGTACCAACACCATTAAGTCCTACCGACTTCTTAAAAGCGCGGGTATCGTATTTCCCGCCCGTATTCATTTTTGAAACTACATCAACTACTTTTCCTAACGGAATTCCACGACCATAGTCACGAACAATAACACGCTGATTTTGCACCGAGATCTCAATGGTTTTTCCAGATCCCATTACAAATTCATCAATACTGTTATCCAGCACTTCTTTTAGGAGAATATAAATCCCATCGTCTGCACTGGAGCCGTCTCCCAGCTTACCAATGTACATCCCGGGACGCATTCTAATATGTTCTTTCCAGTCTAAAGACCGTATATTATCTTCGGTATACTTTGTTTCCTGGCTCATAAGTGGTTCATGGAGTTGTGGCGCTAATATAAGGTATAGCGCAAAAAGTTAAAACAATGCAAGCGGATTTTAATTAACAAAAATTTAAAATATAATGTTAATTATATTTTGAAGAAAAACGACTATTTAGAGGGATGTTTTACCAAATTCACCCAAAACTCCTCAATTTGATTCACGGCTTTCATAAAATCTTCTACTTCTATAGGTTTTGTGATATAACAGTTAGCATAATTCTGGTAAGAAATATCTATATCTTCTTTGGAAGACGAAGTAGTGAGCATAATTACGGGAATTTGTTTTAGGTCTTTATGCTGTTTAACAAATTTAAGAACCTCGTGCCCATTCATTTTTGGAAGATTTACATCCAGTAAAATAAGATCTGGGGTAAGTGCTTTTACATGCGTTCCTTTTTTATCCAGAAAATCCATCGCCTCTTTTCCATCTCTAACCACACTTAATTTATTTAGAATTTTACCGTCTTCAAGCGCTTCAGAAGTTAAAAGTATATCGCCTTCATTATCTTCAACCAAAAGTATGTGGATAGATTCCATAGCTATAAGAATTTATTTGAAAGTTTTAATAATAATCTACCACATAGTAACTTATGGGTATTCATAATTGACAATTATTTAATGTTCTAAGCAATATTGGTGCATTTATATCTCCATTGCCGAGTAGAATATACTGATTTACGCAATAATTAACTAAAAAATATAAATCATTTTTAATGTAAATCTAATTATTAGAAACTATTTATTATTATGAAATATATTTAGAAATGGTAAAGTGAAAAATACTCCCATTTCCTTCTTGAGATTCTACCCAAATGTTTCCACCCAGGTTCTCAATAATCTTCTTGGTTACCGCGAGTCCCATTCCGGTACCCGAATATTCATCCCTATGATGCAGGCGCTGAAAAATCACAAAAATACGATCAAAATATTCCTTATCTATCCCAATCCCATTATCTTTTATGCTAAATTCCCAAAAATTTACAGTCTCCTGAAAATCAATGGTAATCGTAGGATTAACCTCTGGTTTGCTGTATTTAATAGCGTTGCTAATAATATTTTGAAATACCTGTCTTATGGGACTTTTAGGCACTTTTAATACCGGTAAATTTCCATATATAATCTTCACATTTCTTTCCTCTATTCTTTTCCTGTACAGGTACTTAATTTCTTTTAAAATATCATCTAGCGCAACAGTTTCAAGTTTATCTTCGGTTCTACCTACCCTAGAGAATTCTAAAAGATCTAAAATAATTTGTCGCATTCTTTTTGCTCCATCTACGGCAAAATCTATATACAACAAACCTTTTTCGTCCAGAACATCTGCATATTTCTTTTCTAATTGGGTTAAAAAGCTTGTCACCATGCGCAATGGTTCCTGGAGGTCATGAGAGGCTACGTAGGCAAACTGTTCTAATTCTGCATTTGAGGTAGCCAGCTCTTTAGCTCTTTCTTTTAATTCTGCATTAAGTTTTTTAAGCGATATTTCGTATTGCTTTTTACGCGAAATATCCTGCATTGCACCAACTACCCTAAGGGCTTTATTATTTTTAGCACGTACTACAAAACCCCTGTCAAAAACATCCAGATATTCACCCTGTGCATTTATATACCTATATTCTTCTTCCCAAATAGTATCTTCACTGTTAAGAAATTCCTGAAAGCTATTAACAATTCTTCCCTGATCTTCTGGATGAATTTTATTGTACCACGTAGAAAGTTTCGGTTTAAATTCGTTCAAATTATAACCGAATAAATTTTCGAATCCTGCACCCCAGAATAATTCCCCTTCCACTACATCATAATCCCAAATAGCATCAGATGTGGCTTTGGTTACATAACGATATCTTTCGTTTGCATTTTCCAGCTCCTTTTCATAAGCTCTAATGTCTGAAACATCACGAAGTACTCCAATCATTCTTACCGCTAAGCCTTCCTCATTCCTAATAATATAGCCGTTATCAATAATATTTAAAAAATCTCCGTTGGCTTTTCTAAATAAATATTCAGAACTCCATTTGTTTTTACTCTTATCTTTTAAACTATTTTCCAGACTTTCATATACTTCAGCTATATGATTGGGGTGAACGCCTTCGCTCCATTTTCCGAGTGAAAACTTTGCATCCTCCCTATCGGCGCCAACCATTTTATAAAACCCATCTCCCCATTTAAGCTCGTCCTTAACCACATCCCAATCATAAATAGCATCTTCGGTAGCTTTATTTACAAATTCGTAGCGTTGATTGCTGCGTTTCAAGGCGAGTTCATTTATCTGAAATTCAATAATTAACTGTAGCAATCCAACCGCTCTTTTAATACTTCTTTGCTCCTTTTTTTCTTCAGAAAAATGCTCTTTTTTATAAAAAACCGTAAAAATACCCAGTCTTTCGCCTTTTGAATCTATAATTGGGTAAGTAGAGCAGGATTCAATTTCATTTTCTAATGCCAGTGCTTTTAAGTTGGAATCTGGAATTTTATTTATTTTTAAATTAACAGGTTTCCCCTCGTCAAATACAGAAAATATTTTTTCTCTTTTTTCAATTCCCAGCTCATTTAAAGCTTCTACAAGTGAGGGCTGAATTTCACCGGAAGCCCAATAAGATAAATTCTCGTTTTCAAACTTTTGAATAACAAAAAATGCATTAGGATTTATCTTTTCCAGGCTCTCCACATAAAAATTAAGGATTTCCTTTAATCGGGAGGTTTTTTTAAAATTCATTTCCAGGACTTTTCGCTCTAAATTCTCTAATTCCTGAAAACGCTTCTTATCGGTAATATCCCTGGCATTAGAAACATATCCATTTACTGCGGGATCATCAGAAAGATTGGTTAAGGTAGTTTCCAACCATCGCCAATCTCCATTTTTGTGCTTAAACCTAAAGCCACTAATTTCTATTCTTTTTTGCTGTTCTATTTTTGCAAATTCCTTTTGAACCTTTGGGAGATCGTCAGGATGAATAAAATCAAACGCATTTCTATTTTTAAAATCTTCCTGGGTAAAGCCTAAAACAGAAACTGAAGTAGGGCTTGCATAGATATAATCTCCATTTTCATCTAATATGGCAATTAAATCGCCACCTTCCTGCACCAAACCTTTAAAGCGCTGCTCGCTTAACTGAATTTGTTCTTCAGCTCTTTTTCTTTTCGAGATATCTGTCATAATACCTCTTAGCCATTTGATTTCCCCGTTTTCTCTTATTACCGAAACCACATCACTTAACCACACATAACTTCCATCTGCTTTTTGCATTCGGTATTCAAAGCTGTGGTTATTTCCTTTTTTTACCTGGTTAGAACAAAAATTTACCGCGTATTCACGGTCTTCAGGATGTATATGGTTTTGCCAAAAGCCTGCATCGTGATACCAATCTTTGGGCTTAATTCCTATTAAATCTTTTGCTTGTTCACTTACAAAGGTAAACTCAAAGGTTTTTGCATCCATTTCCCAAAAAACACCTTCTATGCTGTTTATTAATCCTTCATATTGCTTTTTGGCTTCATTGAGCGATAACTCTGCTTCCTTTTTTTCTGAAATATCAATCCCTATACACTGAATTTCATTTGGATTTCCTTCGGCATCACATAAGGCAATAAAATCCCATACCGTAGTTCGGGTTTTACCGTCCCTTCGGGGTTTTCCTATCTCTATTTGAAATGTTTCATTAGGATTCTCCAGGCATTTAATAGCGGTTTCCTGCACTTTTGGCCTGTCTTCTTCCACAACCGCTATCATACAACTATTTCCAATTAAACCCTCCTCTGTATGGATCCACCCAAAATCTTCTTTAAATTTTGAATTGTAATAGGTGTAATTTCCTTCGGTATCGGTTCTAATAACATAATTGGTTTGAGACTCGAGTAAACTACGCTGCCTGGATTCATTAATTTCTAATAATTCATACGCCAATTTTTCTTCGGTAACATCTAAAACAATGCAATCCCAAACAACACTTTCGCCTGCCATTTTCTGCGGAGTTCCAAATCCTCTATTCCAACGCAAACCTTTTTCGGGATGTTTTACCCGCCACTCATAGGTCCACATATTTAAATTACCGGCAGATTCATTGATTGTTTTTTTAAGTCCCGGCACGTCATCTTCATAATACAAATCCCATACAACGCTATTGTCTCGCGTAGCTTCCTGTGGGGTTATCCCCCAAACATTCCGAACCCCTTCGCTTATGTACATTAATTGATCATCACCATTTGGTTTAAGTTTATATCTAAAAACAACGCCGGGAATATTATCGTTAATGTTTTCAAGTCTAATTTGAGCAAGTTTACGGGAAGTAATATCCTGGGTGGCTCCAAATACTCTAACACATTTTCCGTTTTTAAAATGTGGTTTGCCCGTAGCTCTTATCCATTTATCATTATTTTTAGCAGTAATAATTTCCAGTTCAAGATCAAAAGTTTTACCGATTTCAATGGCATTAGAAACTGCATTTTTTATGGTGGTCCTATCTTTTTCTGTTTTATAAAAACCTATCGCAGCATCAAGACCCGGTGTAAAATCTTGCGGAACCTCGTGAATTTCTTTAAGCATATTAGACCAGGAAAGCGTATTTTGTTCAATATCCAACTGCCAGCTGCCAATTTTTGCAACTTCCTGAGTTTCCTTTAGAAATTTTTCATTTTCCTTTAAGCTTTTCAGCGAAGCCTGCCCCTCTTCTCGGGTTCTAATTACTTGAGTTATATCACGTACCCGGTGTAAAATAAATTCAATTTCACCGTTTTCATTTTTAATAGGAATATTATCTGCTTCCCAAATTTTTCGCTGTAGTGTACCCTTTTCATCTGGGAGGTCATATCGTACCTGGGGAATATGATTTGGTTCGCCAAATTCTATAGCTTCCCTAAGAAATTTAGTAATTATTTTAATAAAATCGTGATCTTTATTTTCTTTACCAAAAACCTCCAGCATACCATTTCCCACCAATTGTTCGCGCTTCATTCCAGAAGTTTTCATAAAGGCACGATTAACTTCAATAATTGTAAATTTTGGATCATCTGGTAGTAATAAGAAACAATTGTCAGGAAAAGACAGGAATACTTCTTTTTGTTGCGTGAGGTTAATCATTACAGATTGGGATTACTGGACTTGAATTTAATTATTTAAAATAAAGCGCTAATTGTTTTGGAAAATACTTAAAATTTGTGAGACTATTTTAATAGGAATAAAAAAACCGAAACTGGAGAAACCAGTTTCGGCCTTTAAATAATAAAAGCAGGAATTTTAGGTGCAAATTCCTGCTTTAGGTTGAATTAATAAACTAACTTAAATTGAAAGTTTTTCTGTAACTGTTTTGTCAGCAACGTTTAGTGTAAAAGTGTATTCTCCTTTTGGCATTTTAGAGAAATCCAGGGTTTTGTTCATTGTGTACCCTTTTCCTTTAACTTCTCCTACCAGTTTTCCTGTAGCATCATATACCTTTAAAGTGGCATTAGTTTCTGCCGGATTAGTTAGAAAAAATTTCACTTTTTTAGATTCCACTCTGTAAATTGGTTTAAAAACAACCGCAGCAGTTTTATCTTCAATGCTTATTCCGGTAGAAGATTTCTTAATTTCTGTAGTGTAAATCCCATTAAGATCTTCTGTATTTAAAAAGTAAGTTCCAGCAGGAATACGACTAAAATCTATTTGTTTCTTATAATTCCCATCAAGAGCCGGGCTATCCTTAAATAGAATAAATCCTGAAGCATCTTCTAGGCTTACTGTACTTACATTATCTAATTCTACAATTAGCGTTTGCCCTTTATCAACACTAACTTCCACACGGTCAGCTGCGTACATGTTTATTCCGGTTACCAATACTACTAGTAATAACGAATTTTTCAATAGTTTTTTCATAATTTTGATTTTTAATTGTTAATACCCCTTGTTTACAATTACAAAGATAGCGCACTTTTACCCTGCTGAATAGTAGTGGATAAACAAGAAAATGTGCTATATTGATCTTTACAATAATTTAATGTTGAATTATTGTGCATATAGCATATTTTTGAGTTAATTTTGTATTACAAACCTATATTATGTCCACATTAACTAATTGTTAATTTGTTGAGAATATGCTAAAAACAAGTAAACCTTCTTTTGAAAAAGTAGACCCAAGCTTTGGAAGTTCATTTTCTTTTAAAAATTTTAACCAGGATCATCAAAACAAAAACCACACATTTTGGCATTACCATCCCGAAATTGAACTTGTTTATGTAAACGGAGGATCTGGCAAAAGACAAATTGGAAGCCACGTCTCTTATTATCAAAACGGTGATCTTATTTTAATTGGTGCCAATCTTCCGCACTGTGGCTTTACCGATAGTTTAACCAATAACGACCGGGAAACCGTTATTCAGTTTAGCCCAGATTTCCTCGGAAAAAATTTCTGGGAAATTCCTGAAATGAGAAATGTGCGGGTTTTACTTGAGCGGGCCAAAAATGGAATTGTTTTTCATGGGGAAGATAAAAACCTTATTGGGGAAAAGATAGAAGCCTTAAGCTCATTAACTAACTATAAGAGGCTGCTGGGTTTGCTAGATGTTCTTAATATGCTGGAAAATGCAAAAGATTTTACGCTTTTAAATGCCGAAGGCTTTGTACTGGATACCGAACTTGAAGATCACAATAGAATTAACGTGATCTTTAATTTTGTAAAGAACGAGTTTAAAAGAAATATTGCCCTGGAAGAAATTGCCGATGTAGTGAGTATGACGGTGCCGGCTTTTTGTAGATATTTCAAAAAAACGACTGGAAAAACTTTTGTACAATTCGTGAACGAATATCGCCTGGTACATGCTGCAAAATTACTACACGAAAAGCAAATAAGTATCACCGATGTGTGCTTTGAAAGTGGCTTTAATAATTTTAGTCACTTTAATAAGCAGTTTAAAAAGTTTACCGGTAAATCACCTTCGATTTATCGTAATGAGATTAAGTTCGCGGTTTCATAAGCAATTCTATTATATAAAAAAAGATCCCATTTCAACTGAAACGGGATCTTTTATATTCTAAATTCAGCAGAATTTATTTATTCGTTCTCGTGCATAAATTTCTGCTTGGCGAGTAATTCTTCTTCGCTTTCTACGTGTTCATCATCTGGTACACAACAATCTACCGGACAAACCGCAGCACATTGTGGTTCTTCGTGAAACCCTTTACATTCTGTACACTTATCTGGTACAATATAATAGATCTCATCACTAATAGGTTCCTGGGCTTCGTTAGCATCGGCTTCTTTCCCGTTGGGTAGTACTACGTTACCTTCCAGGTCTGTACCATCGGCATAACGCCAGTCATCTGCACCTTCGTAAATTGCTGTATTTGGGCACTCGGGCTCGCAAGCACCGCAGTTTATGCACTCATCTGTTATAACAATTGCCATAGCTTTTTTCTTTGTAATTTAATTATCATAAAACTTAGTTGGTATTTCCCGTCGTTTTTTAGGAGTTTGCCGCCTTAAGTTTTAATTTCGCGCTACAAATTTAAAGCCATTGGCTATCATAACCAAATAAGGAAATGACAATCGAAGAAAGAAAATCATATTTTGTTCAAGTGGGAAAATTCCTGAGTCTTTTTGGGGATGCGACTAATAATTCAATAAAAATAACGCCTGAAAACGAAAGATTTTTTAATGAATTAAATAATAAAATTGATCAGGCTGTTCATTATAACGGCTGGTTTACTCGAGAAAACGTGATTTTTTCACTTCAGCAATGGAGCAAAGCGCTAACGCAAAGCAATTTGGATCAATGGCTTGAACCTTATAAATTCGATAAACCAGAACAAAAAACAGTAGCCATTATTATGGCAGGCAATATCCCATTAGTTGGATTTCACGATTTTGTTTCGGTTTTAATTTCAGGGCATAAAGTACTGGTAAAACAATCTTCTAACGATAAACAATTGTTACCAGTAATTGCCGGGTTTGTAATGAATATAGCGCCAGAATTTGAAGAACGAATAAAATTTACTGAAGAGAAACTTACCAATTTTGATGCGGTAATCGCTACCGGAAGCAATAATACCGCCCGCTATTTTGAGTATTATTTCTCGGGGAAACCTAATATTATAAGAAAAAATCGAAATTCGGTAGCCATACTTACCGGTAATGAAAGTAAAGAAGAACTGGAAGCTCTAAGCGAAGACGTTTTTAGATATTTTGGTTTAGGTTGCCGTAATGTTTCTAAACTTTATGTGCCCAAAGCATATGATTTTGATTCTTTCTTTAAGGCGATGTACCCGTGGAATACTTTATTAAATTCAGCTAAATACGCCAACAATTACGATTATAATAAAGCGGTGTATTTAATGAGTGAATTTAAATTACTGGAAAACGGGTTTCTTATTCTGAAAGAAGATGAAAGCTTCGGCTCTCCTATCGCCACTTTATTTTATGAAAAATATGAAGGTGAAAAAGAATTACAGGAAAAACTTGAGCAAAATAAAGAAAACCTGCAATGCGTTGTAGGAACCAATGCCGATGTTAATTTTGGCCAAACCCAACAACCAAAATTATGGGATTATGCTGATGGCGTAGATACTTTAAAATTTTTAGAAGAACTTTAAAACATAAGACTAACCACTTTTATAAACCAACTATGAAAAAACATAATTATAGCGCCGGACCCTGTATTTTACCACAGGAAGTTTTTAAAGAAGCGGCGCAAGGTATTTTAAATTACCAGGATTCAGGCTTGTCTATTATGGAAATTTCGCATCGCAGCGCTGCTTTTGTAGATGTGATGGAAGAAGCCCGAAGCCTTTCCCTTGATCTTTTAGGACTTCAAGATAAAGGCTACAAAGCCCTTTTTCTGCAAGGCGGTGCCAGCATGCAATTTCTAATGACTGCTTATAATTTATTGAATAAAAAAGCAGCTTATCTCAATACCGGTACCTGGTCTACCAAAGCGATAAAAGAAGCGAAACTTTTTGGTGAAGTATTTGAAGTTGCCTCTTCAAAGGACAAGAACTTCAACTATATCCCAAAGAATTATCAAATTCCCTCTGATGTAGATTATTTTCACTGCACCAGCAATAACACTATTTTTGGGACCCAAATTAAAGATTTTCCGCAAATGGATGCACCAGTTGTTTGTGATATGAGTAGCGATATTTTTTCCCGTGAACTCGATTTTTCAAAATTTGATCTTATTTATGCAGGAGCTCAAAAAAATATGGGCCCGGCAGGAACTACACTCGTTGTGCTCAAAGAAGATATCTTAGGAAAGGTTGAGCGCGAGATTCCTTCAATGTTAAATTACAAAGTACACCTGGAAAAGGATAGTATGTTCAATACCCCTGCTGTTTACGCGGTTTACGTTTCGCTATTAACCCTAAAATGGATTAAAAATAACGGCGGAATTGCAGCCATGGAAAAACGAAATAATGAAAAAGCCGATTTACTTTATAAAGAAATAGATAGAAATCCGCTTTTTAAAGGTTTTGCTGAAGTTGAAGATCGTTCGGTAATGAATGCCACTTTTAATCTTACCGATGAAAGCAAAAAAGAAGCTTTTGATAAACTTTGGAAAGATGCGGGCATTAACGGACTTAACGGCCACAGGAGTGTTGGCGGTTACCGTGCTTCTATGTACAACGCTTTAGATATTGAAAGCGTAAAAGTCCTGGTTGAAACAATGCGGCAGCTGGAACAGCAGTCGTAAATCAGAATCCAAAACCCGACCTGAAACTGGATAAATAAATTGAAAACGTACAGGAAAAAAAATATAATCCTTTACAAAACTCCCATAAGAGGGATTAAATAATAAATAAATGAAACCTGAAGATTTTTTTAATAAACCCACTACTCCAACTCAACCTGAAAGGATTAAAATCCTGGCCAACGACGGTCTTGCAAAAGCCGGGATAGAACAACTTGAAAAAGCAGGTTTCGAGGTCATAAGTACAAAAGTAGCTCAGGAACAACTTGCTGATTATATAAATTCAAAAAACATTCAGGTTTTACTTGTTAGAAGCGCTACCAATGTAGACAAAGCAATTATTGATACCTGTAAAAATTTAAAATTAATTGGCCGCGGTGGTGTTGGCTTAGACAATATTGCGGTAGAATATGCTGAAAGCAAAGGCATACAAGTCATTAATACGCCACAGGCAGCTTCAGGATCGGTGGCAGAACTTGTTTTTGCGCATCTTTTTAGCGGAGTAAGGAAATTGTTTGATTCTAACAGGAATATGCCTTTAGAGGGAGAATCAAGATTTAAGGAATTAAAGAAATCCTATTCCGCAGGAATCGAACTGCGAGGAAAAACCCTTGGAATTATAGGTTTTGGTAAAATTGGTCGTAAAGTTGCTAAAATTGCTTTAGGCCTGGGAATGAAGGTTATTGCGAGCGATAAAGAAGATGGGGAAGTAAAAATTACTTTAGAATTCTATAATCATCAAAGTATAGAAATCCCTATAAAAACTGAACCTGTAGAAGGACTTATAAAACATTCAGATTTTATAACGCTACATGTACCTGCTCAAACTAAACCATTAATTGGAAAAAAGGAACTGGAAGCGATGAAACCGGGAGTGAGGATCATTAACACTGCTCGTGGTGGCGTTATAGATGAAGTAGCGCTTTTGGATGCTATAGAAGATGGTAAAGTTGCTTTTGCAGGCTTAGATACTTTTGAAGCCGAACCAAGACCGGCCATTAAATTATTGATGAACGAGAAATTGTCTTTAAGTCCGCATATAGGTGCATCTACTTTAGAAGCCCAGGAACGTATAGGTTTAGAACTTTCAAAACAAATTATTTCTTATTTTAAAAAATAAACAACCTGAAAGCAAGCTTAGTAGCCATTGATAGCGAATAATTGTTTAATTATAACGGAGGTCTTTTGAGCATCTAATCTCCATTATCGAGCAGATTATAATAAAGCTTTAACGTGACTTACTATTTAAAAGCCGTAAATTCATTTTAATAAAAAATAAAATCATGGCTTCAATATTAGATTTACTTAATACCCAAACGGGAGATCAGCTGGTGAATAAAGCCAGCGAAAAAACTTCAGAAGAGAAAAGTAAAATTACCTCGGTATTGGGAATGGCTATGCCGTTAATTCTTGGCGCGATGAAAAGAAACGCTAAAGATCCTAAAGGTGCCGAAAGTTTAGATAAAGCTTTACAGGATGAAAAACATAATGGAGAGGTTTTAGATAATTTGGGAGAAAAAGATCCTGAAGACCTTACTAACGAGGGTAGCAAGATTTTAAACCACGTTTTAGGAGCAAAACAAAGCGGAATTAGTAAAACCATTGCCGGAACATTAAATATTGATGAATCTACGGTGAATAATATCCTGGAAATGGCTGCCCCGGTAGTTATGGGCTTATTAGGACAGCAAAAAAGAAAAGATAATGTAGGTTCTTCAGGTTTATCTGGTTTATTAGGTTCGGTTATGGGATCTGATGATTCTCACGACCAATCTTTACTGGAAACTTTATTAGACGCCGATGGTGATGGCAGCGTAATAGATGATGTTGCCGGAATGGCATTTGGAGGTAAAAAAGGCAAAAAAGGGGGTAGTCTGCTTGGTGGTATGTTAGGCGGAAAATAAATTAATTTAAAGAATATTATATTTTTCAGCAGATAAGATTTTAATATATTCCTTTTTGTTTGATGAAAAGGAATAGATTGAAAAATTTAGTCTCGATTTTAGAATAAAGAACAGGCATGAAAAACTTCATTTATATTTTACTACTGGGTTTATTTATTTATAGCTGCGGAAGCTCAAGAAATAGAAACCTTGGAGATTCTCAAATAAATGAGGATACAGTGCGCATTGCAAACGATAGCCTGGAATATGAAATTATAATTATTGAACCGGGTTTTAATCTTTTTATAAATTCCATAGCTAAACCTGAAGGTTATTATTCTCAACAATACCTGGAAAACAAAAACCGAATTTTAGTTTCAGATTATAATCAGCGCGTTAGGCAACCCCAGGTATATAATTCCGATCTGTATTTGCAGGAAATTAATTACGATCCTAATATAGATTACGGGTACGAGGTAAATTATTTGCTATACAATTACTTTGTGTTTTTCAGCAGGCATTATAATCAGCGATTCTCTGTACCTACGCGTATTTAACACTCATTATTTTAATTCTTCGAAGCTTTTAGTATTTTTGCGGCATGAATAAGTTAAAAGCACGTTGGGGTATAGATTCTAATTGGCAAATATTTATAATATTTATAGTGTTTGCTATTACGGGATCTACTTCAGCTAAATTAGCTGAGCCTCTATGTAATTTCCTGGGTATCTACCAGGCATCCTCTCATTGGGCGGTTTACTGGAGCGCTAGAATATTCCTGATTTTTCCTATTTACCAGGTTCTATTGGTTAGTTTTGGCTGGATTTTTGGCCAGTTTCAGTTCTTTTGGGCCTTCGAAAAGAAAATGCTAAGTAGAATGGGCTTTGCTAAATTATTCCAGTAATTATTCTTGAAATTCCTTAAACACATATTCGCTATATTATTGGGAGCATTACTTTTGCTTCCGGTTGTAATAAGTTTCTCGCATATTTTTAGCGGTCACGGCCACGAATTATGTGTAAATTATGCTGATAAGCATTTTCACGAAAGTAGCCTGGACTGTGAACTCTATTCTTTTCATCAAAGTCCGGTACTTGCTGCCGGTTTTATAAATTTTGAGCCGCTTGTAGAAAAACAGATCAAAAAACAATTCTTCGATTTTTATCAATTTTTAAGTGATTATCAAAAGCTCCCTTTCGAGCTTCGCGGTCCTCCACTGGCTGCCTAACATCCGTTTTTATTTGTTAGAATTTTAATTATTTAAAAATAATATATGAAAAGTTTACTTTTCTCATTGCTTTTTATAGCAGTGAGTCCAATTATATATGCTCAGAATAACTTCTCGGGCAAGGTTACCAATGCTGAAACCGGAGAACCGGTATTTAGTGCCAATGTTTATTTTCCTGAATTAAGTAATGGTGCTATGACCGATCTTGATGGCAACTTTACAGTTGAAAATATCCCTAACGGAAAATTTAAAATTATAGTTTCTTCAGTAGGTTTCGGCACATACTCCAACGAATTAGATTTTCCTGAAACTTCTACTTTAAGTATCACTTTAGAAAAATCGGCTATAGAGATGGAAGAAGTGATAGTCTCTACTCCTTTTCACCAGTTACAAAGTGAAAATGTAATGCGTGTAGAGCGGGAGAATGTAGCAGAATTAAACCGTAAAGGAGCCGTTACTTTAAGCGACGGGATAACCCAAATTGCCGGCGTGGAAAGTTTAACCACAGGAGTTGGAATTGGAAAACCGGTAATTAGAGGTTTAAGTTCTAATCGTGTTTTGGTTTATACACAGGGAGTTAGATTAGAAAATCAGCAGTATGGAGATGAGCACGGGCTTGGTATTAGTTCTAAAGGAATTGAAAGTGTTGAGATTATAAAAGGCCCTGCTTCCCTGCTCTATGGAAGCGATGCCATTGGTGGTGTACTTTACCTTAACCCAGAACGTTATGCAGCAGCAAACAAAACTAACGCTGAAGCAGATGTAAATTATTTCAGTAATACCCAGGGATACCAGGGAAGTGTGATGGCCAAAACATCTGGAGAAAAATTAAAATTTCTGGCTCGCGGTAGTTATGCCGCACATAGTGATTATGAAACCGGGGATGGAGAAAGGGTTACTAATACCCGATTTAATGAAACCGATTTTAAAGCGGGCATCGGCTACCAGGATGCTAAATTCAAAACCGATTTAAGGTATAATTTCAATAAATCGAATATTGGAATTCCGGAAGAAATAGGGGTACAATCTACAGATAAAGATCCCCTTCTTCCCTACCAGGAAATTGATAATCATATTCTAAGTTTAGAAAATAAACTTTATTTCAGCAATTCAAGTCTTGATTTTAAAGTAGGTTATCAATACAATAACCGGAAAGAGTTTGAAGAACACCACCACGAAGGAGAGCACGAAGAAGAAAATGCAGAGGAAGAACATCTGGAAGAGAATGAAGGTACCGACCATCCTGCTTTAGAAATGCACCTTGAAACCTTGAATTATAATCTAAAATATAATTTACCAAGAACAGGGAGATTTGAAACAATTTTGGGAGTTCAGGGAATGCACCAAACCAATACAAACTATGGCGAAGAAATTTTAATCCCAGATGCCACTACTACAGATTTTGGTTTTTTCGCGACTACCCACGTTCATTTTGACCGATGGGATTTCCAAGGAGGTTTACGTTTTGATACCAGGAGTATAGACAGCAAAGCAGTAGAAGCTCACGAAGAAGAACATATAGGAGACGAGCATGAAGGGGAAGAACATGAAGAGGAACACGATCACGACCACGAAACAGGCGAAATTGCAGCAATAAATAATTCGTATAAAAGTATAAACGGTGCGCTGGGGGCAAAATATAATGTTACCGAAAATTTAAGCGCAAGATTAAACCTGGCTACCGGTTTTAGAGCGCCAAATTTATCTGAATTAACTTCTAACGGTTCTCACCACGGTACCAATAGGTATGAGGTTGGAGATCAAAATCTTGAAAATGAACAGAATTTCCAGGTAGATCTTTCTTTAGAATGGCGAAATAAGCATTTTGAAGCTTTTGTGAACGGCTTTCATAATTCAATAAGCGATTATATTTATTTACAGCCTACGGGAGAATTAATAGATGATAATCCTGTTTTTGAATACACCCAGAATAATGCTGAATTATACGGTGGTGAAGTTGGAGTTCATATTCACCCGCACCCTTTAGACTGGTTACACCTTGAAAGTAGTTTTGAGACCGTAACGGGAAAAAGAAGGAATGGAGAATATTTACCGCTAATTCCAGCAAATTCCTTAACCAATACTTTAAGATTAGAATTTGACAATCCAGAAGATAAAATATATAGTAAGTATTCTTTCTTAAGATTGAAAAATGTATTTAATCAAAATAATGTAGATGCTTTTGAAACCCGTACCGGTGGTTATGGTCTATTAGGTGCAGGATTTGGAGGGCAATTCGCTATTAATTCCAGTGAAATGAGAATTGGCATAAGTGCAAACAATATTTTGAATAAAGATTATATCTCCCATCTTTCGCGTTTAAAACCCGACGGTATCTCTAATATTGGTAGAAATATTTCTGTTTCAGTAAGGTGGTTGCTTTAATTAAATAATCCACAAAAAGACCCAATCTATTTTATGCAAATAAAAAGACCTCACATTACCGCATCTGCGGAATTGTGAGGTCTAATTTTAAGTATTTGGGGTATTTAAACTATAATTTTCTTTTTCCCTTTAACTTCGGGATTATTGTCTTCTATATTATCTATATGGGTTAGATCATTTTTCTTTCGTTTTTTAAGAAAACTATAGGCTGCAATTCCCGCTCCGGCTGCTACTGCTCCTACTCCAAGGGCACTTGCCGGTTTTCTCATAATCATTTTTCCTGCTTTGAAGATCACAGCTCGTTTAAGCCATTTTATTCCTTTCTGTATTGCTGCTTGGTTATTCATAATATTTTTTTATTGGTTTAAGCCCGAAATTTTTCGGTTTATATAAATATCGTGGTAATTCTAAATACCTAACGTTAAAGAGATTTCAAATAACACAGTTTTAACGCTCTTAGATCGAGAGAATATTCAGTTGAAATTTTATTCAAAAGCGGTAACTTTCTTAGCATATCTCTCTGAAGCTGAATTTAGTTGCGCTCCTAAAAGCACGGTAAAGCAACTAATAAAAAGCCATAGCATCATAATAACCACTGCGGCAATAGAACCATAAACTTCCCCATAACTTCCAAAATTACTAACATAAAAAGAGAAACCCCATGAAGCGATTAACCAAAGAATAGTGGCGACCAACGCCCCGGGAACCACCCATTTTAATTTAGGGTTATTCCGCGCAGGAGCATATTTATAAATAATGCAAAGAAAAAATCCAACAATTAATGCTAAAATTGGCCAGCGTAACCAACTAATAAGGTTTTCAATATTTTGAGGCAAGCCTAATTCCCCTACTACGGCGGGAAAAACAACTATTAAGCCCATACTTAAAATCACCAGGATAATAGCGGCAAAAGTAAATAATAAAGTAAGTGCATTCTGTTTTATAAATCCCCGGGTGCTGCGGGTTGCATAAGCAATATCAATACCGGTAAATAAAGATTTCATTCCTTTATTCGCACTCCAAATACTAAATAAAATACCTATTGCCATTCCCCAACCTAATGTTTTACCCGAAGTGGAGATAAATGCTTCCAGCCTCTTTTCAACAATCCCAAAGGCTTCCTCTGGCACCATGGAAGCAAGCTGGTTTAATTGATATTCAATTTGCTTAGGATTTACCGCCAACCCGTAAATTGAAACCAGCGCCATTACAGCTGGAAAAATCGCTAAAAATGCATAAAAAGCTACACCGGCAGATACTATACTTAAGTTATTCTCATCTATTTTATCTTTTATTATAATTGCTATTTTCTTCCAGCCGGAAAATGAAATTTTTGACGGATTGGAAATAGTGTTTCGGTCCTGTTCAAACTCTGCCATATTATAAATTTTGCATTCAGCATAAATTACATAAAACATTTAAAACCAAAGAGTACCCGCTGTTAAAGAGTTTTTAAATAATTTACAACAAATGCAAAAAAAAGCGGAATCCCGATAAGGAATTCCGCTTTTATAAAGTTTTGAAAGAGTTTTACTCGTTAATCGAAAATTAGCTTTAGGCTTTACTCTATTATTTCAACTTCAATTACCCGTTCTTTAGGTTGCTTCTTTTTACTCCACACAAAAGTATAGAAATACATTAGCGTAAATGTTGGAATAATATCGGTTCCCGGTAAAATCTCTTCAATAAATACAAGTACAGATGCTACTTTTCCTTTTCTCCCGGGGTACATTTCGCCCATTTTTCTGGCTGCATAAGGTGCCCATAATAAATCAAGAAACGGACCCACTAAAGGAATTGCCATAGTAGCCATACCAATAGCATCGTACATTAGGCCTTTTATAAATAGTTTATCTTTTAAAAGTTTCATTTTGATTGCTTTTAGCCAAATAAAGCAAATAAAGTGCCAGTTTGTTATTTAAGATCTGAGCTAATGAGTTTTAAAAACTCATTTCTGGTTTCTATCTTCTCAAATTGCCCCCTAAATCCTGAAGTTGTAGTCGCACTATTTTGCTTTTGCACTCCTCGCATCATCATACACATATGTACGGCTTCTATAACTACTGCTACTCCTTTTGGTTTAAGGGTGTTGTTTATACATTCTAAAATATCATGCGTTAAACGCTCCTGCACTTGTAGCCGGCGGGCAAAAACATCTACCACTCTGGGTAATTTACTTAAGCCAACAATATGGCCGTTAGGAATGTAGGCAATATGAGCTTTTCCAAAAAAAGGCAACATATGGTGTTCGCATAATGAATATAATTCTATGTCTTTTACCACCACCATCTCATCATAACTCTCCTTGAACATCGCTTTTTCTAAAATGGTTTTAGCATCCATTTTATAACCCTGCGTTAAGAATTGCATAGCTTTTGCCGCGCGTTCTGGAGTGTTTTCTATGCCTTCACGGCTAATATCCTCCCCTATCCCTTCAAGGATATTTTTATAATTTTGCTGAAGTCCGTCAGTAACCTCAATATTATATTCTTCTTTAAATTTATAAGCCATCTTTTTATTATTTCAGTTTATCTGAAAAAACTTCAGTTAGTTTTTTTATTTTAGGATCTATAATAAACTGGCAATATGGCTGCTGTCTATGCTGGTTATAGAAATCCTGGTGCTCTTTTTCTGCAATATAAAAATCTTTTGCCGCAGTTATTTCGGTAACAATTTTATTCTCAAATATCTTTTTTTCTTCAAGTTCTTCAATCACCTTCTCTGCGGTTTCTTTCTGTTTTTCAGAATGATAAAAAACAGCGCTACGATATTGGGTTCCCACATCGTTTTGTTGTCTATTTAATGTGGTGGGATCGTGTGTGGCAAAAAATACATACAGCAAATCCTGAAAACTAATTATTTCTGGATTAAACCTTATCTGTATGGCTTCAGCGTGACCTGTTCTGCCCGTTATAATTTCACGATAAGCAGGGTTTTTTATATTTCCGCCGGTAAATCCCGAATGTACCTGTTCTACTCCTTTTAAACGTTGAAAAACAGCTTCGGTACACCAGAAACAACCTCCTGCCAAAGTTGCCAGTTCTAAATTTTCTGTATTCATAGATTAATTTTGTTTAGCAAATTTAAGGTAATAATAAACAAATTAGATATAGTTTAACTTGAATTTAAATCAAAGCTTTGACTGCATTGAGAACTATGATATATTTGAACTTATTTTCAATCAAATTATCAATTAATGCCTGCAAAAATCCGGTTAATTTTAATATTCCTCATTTTTACTCAACAAATTTCGGCTCAAATTGAGAGTCTTCCGCGTAAAAATTATACGGCAACAAAAATTCAGGAATCTCCGGTAATTGACGGAATCTTAGACGATAAAGCCTGGAATAACCTTACCAACGCTAAGAACTTTGTGATGTATTATCCTGGTGATGGCAATCTTATTCCCCAAAGTCATAATACCGAAGTGAAAGTAGTTTATACCAATGAGGCGCTGTATATCGCCGCATATTTATATGAAAATAGACCGGAAAAGATTGTAAAACAGTTTACCCAACGGGATAATTTGGAGCAAAGCGATTATTTTCAAATAGATATTAATACCTATGACGATGGTGAAAATCAAATAAGGTTTGCCGTTACCGCTGCGGGTACCAGAGCCGATGCTAAAATAAGCGGAAATAACGAGGATTTCGGGTTTAATATAGTTTGGGAAGCAGAAGTTTCTCAAGATGAAAGTGGATGGTATGCCGAAGTTCGCATTCCTTACGCTGCCTTGCGTTTTCCTGAAAAACAGGAACAGGAATGGGGAATTCAGTTTTTAAGGCAAATTTCGCACAGAAATGAAAGTTACACCTGGAATTATGTAGATAAAGCTGTGGGTTTAATGAGTCAACAAACCGGTTTGCTTACAGGTATTAAAAATATTGAACCTCCTACCCGACTGAGTTTTTATCCATATACTTCGGCTGAAATAGACATATTTGATGGTCAAACTGAAACTAATTTTAATGCCGGCCTGGATGTAAAATATGGAATTAGCAAAGCCTTTACTTTAGATATGACTTTAGTGCCAGATTTTGGCCAGGTTGCATATGATGATGTAGAATTAAATTTAGGCCCGTTTGAACAAATCTTTGGGGAAAACCGCGCATTCTTTACCGAAGGAACAGAACTTTTTACAAAAGGAGATCTTTTTTATTCGCGCCGAGTAGGAAATACTCCCATTGGTTTTAATAGCGCCCAGCGGGAAAAACTCGATAATGAAGAAATTCTTGAAAATCCTGAAAGAACCGATCTTATTAATGCTTTAAAGATTTCTGGAAGAACCGAGAGAGGCCTGGGCGTAGGTTTTTTTAATGCTGTTACCGCTGAAACTAAAGCGATTTTTAGGGACATTCTCACCGGCAATCGCAGGGAAAAAATTACAGAACCACTGGCCAATTATAATATCCTGGTGCTTGACCAACGTTTTAATAAAAATTCTTCTATTAGTTTAATTAATACTAATGTTACCAGGGAAGGGAATTTTAGGGATGCCAATGTTACCGGATTTCTATTTGATATTTTTAATAAAGCTAACTCCTTTAATTTTGTAGGAGAAGCAAAAATGAGCAATGTGAATTTACCGGGCCAAAATGAAACGGGCTTCGCTTCTTTATTTTCAATAAACAGAACCAAAGGAAATCTTAGGTATGGAGTTTCTCACGAATTCGCTAACGAAACTTATGATATTAATGATCTTGGAATAAGTTTTACAAACAATTACAACAATTTTTATCTGAATACTTCTTATCAAACTTTTGAACCCACCGGCATTTTTAATCAATATAACATAGAGTTATATGCAAATCACCAACGGCGTTACCGTCCCGATGTGAATGTGGCAAGCGGCGGCGGTCTAAGCATTTTTGCTATGACCCGAGATCGATTTGCCTTTGGAGGTTTTGCTGAAGTAAATTCAGCTTTTAAAGACTTTTTTGAACCAAGAAGGGAGAATACTTTTATCACCTATCAACCAAATATTGCGGCAAACGGCTGGATATCTTCAGATTATAGAAAAAAGTTAGCTGTAGATGTTCGAAGCACCTACCAAACTTTTAGTAAAAGTTCCCGGGAAAGTTTTAATTTTATTTTTGAGCCCAGAATACGTATAAACAATAAGTTTTTAGTGATTTATGGTTTTGAATACGATAACGAAATAAATCGTCCCAGCTTTGTAGGCCTTCAACCGCGAGATGTTATTTTTGGAAACAGGGATATGAAAAGTTTTGAAAATTCGCTTCAGGCAAATTATAATTTCACCAAGAAACAGGGTTTAAATTTAAGTTTTAGAAATTTTTGGTCGTTGGCGCAGTTTCAAGATGGAAGCTTTTCAAAATTAAACGAAGATGGAAGTTTAACTTCAATAAATTACAACAGGGAAGAAAATTATAATCCCGATGCTAATTTTAATATCTGGAACCTGGATCTAAGCTACCGCTGGCAGTTTGCTCCCGGCAGTGAAGCTATTTTACTCTATAGAAATTCTATTTTTAACCAGGATGAATTAAGTTATCTAGATTTTCAGCAAAGTTTGGATAATTTATTCAACAGGCCGGCACGACATAATTTTAGCCTACGAATAGTGTATTATATAGACTACAACCGGGTAAAAAACATATTCAATTCTTAGCTTGGGGGTTTTGCTGAATTTGGCTAATTTTCACGAGCCTAATAAATCTCTCTAACCAAGTGAAAAGACGTTATCAGTAATAAATTAATTTCCGGGGAAAGTCCTGGAGCTCTTAAATCTCGATTATCTAGCGAACAATGATAATAGCCAAAAATATTCATAAATACTACGGAGACCTGCACGTACTAAAAGGGCTCGACCTTCATATTAAAAAAAGCGAAATTGTTTCTATTGTGGGGGCTTCGGGAGCGGGTAAAACCACTTTACTTCAAATTTTGGGAACGCTGGATAAACCAGAAAAAAACAAAGATTCTACGCTTCAGATTAATAATACAGATATTTATAAACTTTCGTCCCGGGATTTATCTAAATTCAGGAATAAGAATATTGGGTTTATCTTTCAGTTTCACCAATTATTGCCTGAATTTACTGCCCTGGAGAATATTTGTATTCCGGCATTTATTAATAATACGCCAAAAGAAAAGGCCGAAGAACGCGCAAAAGAACTTTTAGGGTTTTTAGGCCTTAAAAACCGGGCACATCATAAACCCGCTGAACTTAGTGGCGGCGAGCAACAACGCATTGCGGTTGCAAGGTCTCTAATTAATAATCCCGCAGTGATTTTTGCCGATGAACCCTCGGGAAATTTAGATACCGAATCTGCCGAAAACCTTCACAAATTATTCTTTAAACTTAGGGACGAGTTTCAGCAAACTTTTGTAATTGTAACCCATAACGAGGAACTCGCCGATATGGCCGACCGGAAAATCACTATGCAGGACGGAAAAATTATTGACAAAAAGGAAATTTAAGCAGTTTGAAAAAAAGTGAACTCAAATCTTTTCTCGATTTTAAAGTCGAACAATACAATACGCCAGAATTTATAGAATCAGATCCTATTCAAATTCCGCATCAATTCAGTAAAAAGGAGGATATTGAAATTGCCGGTTTTCTTACCGCTACAATTGCCTGGGGAAACCGAAAAAGTATTCTCAAGAACGCAAATCGCTTAATGGAAATGCTGGACCGCAGTCCGCACGATTTCATTATTAATCATTCTGAAAGCGATTTAGAAAGCTTAACGGGATTTGTTCACCGCACTTTTAATGATATTGATCTTATTTATTTTATTTCATCATTAAAAAATATCTACTTAAACCACGGTGGTATTGAAACTGTTTTTACACAATATGCTGAAAAAGATTCCCTTCAACCCGCTATTCACGAATTCAAGAAAATATTTTTTGAAATCTCGCATCCTCCACGAACCCAAAAACATGTAAGTGATCCGCTGAAGAATTCGGCTGCAAAACGAATAAATATGTACCTGCGGTGGATGGTGAGAAAAGACCAGGCCGGGGTAGATTTTGGCCTTTGGAACAACCTTAATGCTTCGCAATTAAGTTGCCCTTTAGATGTACATTCTGGAAATGTAGCCAGGAAATTAAAACTCTTGAAACGCAAAACGAATGATGCCAAAGCTTTAAATGAATTGGATAAAGCGTTACGAAAGTTAGATGCAATAGATCCCGTTAAATACGACTTTGCATTATTTGGATTAGGAGTCTTTGAAAAGTATTAGCAAAAGTTTAACAGGTTACACTTAATTTTGTTAAATTTGTTTTAATGCAATCTTCAAATATATGTTAAGTCCTGCTATTCCAGATAACGAAAGCCAACGATTAAAAGCGCTTGAGGACGCCAACATTTTATACAGTCCCACCGAAGAGGAATTTGATAATATCACTCAACTTGCGTCTTTTATTTGCCAAACACCAATTTCCTTAATTTCCCTTGTAGGGGAACACGAGCAGTGGTTTAAATCTAAATATGGTACAGATATGTGCACCTCAGAACGGGATATTTCGTTTTGTAGTCACGCCATTCTGGAACCGGAGAAACTAATGGAAATTGAAGATACCCGCTTAGACGGGCGGTTTTTAGATAATCCTTTTGTACTTGCCGATAATGATCCTATAATTTATTATGCCGGTATGCCTCTAAAAAACTATGATGATATGGTTTTGGGCACTCTTTGTGTAATTGATACAAAACCGAATAAACTAAGCCAGGAACAAAAAAAGGCATTAAAATCATTGGCGAAACAGGTAGAAATTCTATTGGAATTGAAACGTAAAAACGATTACCTGGAGAATATTAAAAAGCAATTAAACGAGCATAATGCAATGCTCAAGGATTTTGCCGGGGTGGTTTCACACGATATGAAAATGCCCCTGGCCAATATGATTATCTCTGCAGATATTTTAAAAGCAAAATTTGGTAGTAAACTTGGAGAAGAAGGTTTAGATTATTTAAAAAACCTAAAACAAGCCGGATTAAAGCTTAGCAGCTACATAAATGGCATTTTAGATCATTATGAGAGTGATAATATTGCCGCTTCAAACAGCGAAGAATTTGATGTGCACCAACTGCTGGAAGAAATTATAGACCTTTTAACTATTACAGAAGATTGCGTAATTAACCTTCCAGAAGATAATAGCATTATTAGTTCTAACCGTGCAGCCCTGGAACAAATCTTTTTAAATTTATTAGGGAACAGCCTTAAATACAACGATAAACCCAAGATTGTTATTGATATTGAATTCTCTCAAAACCCCGATTTTTATTACTTCAGCATACAGGATAACGGGATAGGTATTCCAAAAGAGAAAGAAGATGATATTTTTAAACTTTTTACCACCGTTGCCAAAAGTGATCGCTCTGGAAATAAGGGCAATGGTATTGGGCTTTCTACAGTAAAAAGATTGGTGGGTAATTTAGGAGGGAATTTAAAAGTGACTTCGGAAATGGGAAAAGGTACCAGATTTGATTTTTCTATTAGCCGAAAAGCTTAAATAGCAAGCTTTTTCATCAAAAATCGAAGATTTTTTTATATATTATTGTATTAATTGCAAAAAAGTATGCAACAAAAAAAAATTTCTTCAAATGAGAGATTACGTCGGGCAGCACTTGCTGAATATGCAATTTTTAAATCGGGAGAAGACAAGGACTACGATCAGCTTACTTTTTTAGCGGCAAAGATTTGCCAGGTTCCAGTAGCAAAAATTAGTATTATTGGTAAAAATAATATCTGGTATAAATCGGCTTACGGTACTCAACTGGCCGAACTTCCCCGGGAAAATGCTTTATGCGAGCA
The DNA here is from genome assembly GCF_002311535.1 of Salegentibacter sp. UBA1130. Lineage (NCBI taxonomy): Bacteria > Pseudomonadati > Bacteroidota > Flavobacteriia > Flavobacteriales > Flavobacteriaceae > Salegentibacter > Salegentibacter sp. UBA1130. Next base: position 85,333 of record NZ_DCAP01000042.1, read on the forward strand.
TTCCATTCACACAAGCGAAGAAATCTTTATAATTAATAGCGGCGAGCATCCAGGGTTATTTGAAAATGCCAGGAATATTTACGATCGTGAGTATCATTTTTATGCAGGGGTGCCACTTTTAAATGCAAATGGCCACGCAATAGCCGTTTTCTGCATTTTTGATACACGAATTAGGGAGTTAGATGAAGATCAGAAAAAATCTTTACTGGCTTTAGCGAACCAAAGTATGAACCTCTTTGAATCGCGAAAACATAAAAACAAACTTCAACACGTACAGCGAAAGTTGAAGCAAAAATATAAGGAACTGGAAAAATTTGCCAGCCTGGTTTCTCACGATATTAAATCGCCTCTCGCCAATATTATTTCCTTAACCGAATTGCTTAAAGACGAAAACAAGGAAAAACTTGATAAACAAAGCAGGCAGTATCTCGATTTTTTAGTAGAATCGTCTTATTCCCTTCGCAATTATGTAGATGGAATTTTAAGTTTTTATCGCAGCGATCATGTTTTAGAAAAAGATTATGAAGATGTGCACCTCCCTACCCTTTTAAAGCGAATTACAGATCTTTATAAACTGGAAGAAAATGTAGAAATCACCTACCCCAATAAAGGTCATCTTAAAAATATAAACAAAGCTGCGCTTAGCCAGGTTTTTATGAATCTAATAAGCAACGCTTTAAAATATAATACTTCAGAAGTTAGAAAAGTGGATATTAATTTCAAAACTACATCAACTTATTATTGTTTTGAAGTTAGCGATAATGGCATTGGAATTTCTGCTACCGATAAGGAAAAGATCTTTCAGCTTTTTGCTACTTTAGATGCCAAAGACAGGTACGGCAATCCCGGTAGCGGCATAGGCCTTGCCACGGTTAAAAAACATATAGAACAAATGAATGGCAGTATTGAAGTGATTTCTGAAAAAGGTAAAGGCTGTACTTTTAAATTCAAAATTAAACGGCCTTAGCTTAAATTCCATTTCATATATTTGAAAAACTTTTTAAAGCTTTATGGAATTTAAACAGTCGGAATTACTTTATGCCCTGTTTTTACTACTCATACCGCTGGCTGTTCACTTATTTCAACTACGCCGCTTTCAAAAAGAAGATTTTACCAATGTAAAATTTCTAAAAAAAGTAATTCGCCAAACCCGTAAGAGCTCTCGCTTAAAAAAATGGTTGGTACTGGCTACAAGAATGCTTATGCTCACCGCTTTAATTTTAGCGTTTGCTCAACCCTATTTTCCTGCTAAAAACCCTGAAGCAACCCAAAGTGCTCAGCTTATTTTTCTAGATAATTCTTACAGTATGCAAGCCACCGGCAGAAATGGCGAACTACTGGACGCCACCATTCAGGATTTGATTAAAAATCTTCCTGAAGATAAAGAAATAAGCCTGTTTACCCATACTAACGAGTTTAAAAACCTTACTGCGGAAGAATTAATCACCGAACTTCAAAACATCGATTTTGCAGAAAATTCATCCGAATTTAATACGCTGAATTTAAGAGCTCAACAACTTCTGAAAAGTTCTACCGGAGACAAAAATGTCATTTTTATTTCTGATTTTCAGCAAAATTTGAAGCCTGAAGACTTATCATATAAGTCCAATATAAATTACCATTTAATTCCTGCAATTCCCGAAAATACTCAGAATATCAGTATAGACTCTGTATCTATAAGCAATCGCGAAGCTTCTGAAATTAGCTTAAAGGTCTTATTAAGCAGTTCTGTGGAAATTTTAGAACCTGTAAGTGTTTCGGTTTATAACGGGGAAGAACTTTTTGCAAAAACTGCCGTAAATTTTAAGGAAAATCAAACAACGGAAACCAATTTTAAAATAAATGAAGAAGAAATTTCTAAAGGAAGAATAAGTATTGAAGACGCCTCTTTGAATTACGATAATTCGATGTTTTTTAGCTTAAATAAGCTTGAACCAGCCAATGTAGTGGTTATAAGTCAGAATACAGATGCCAGTTTTCTTAGCCGCATCCTTACTCCTCCTGAATTTAATACTGAAATCTTTGAAATAGATCAACTTGATTTTAATACTTTAAACTCCGCAGATTTGGTGGTGCTAAATGAGCTAGAAACTATCTCGAGCGCTTTAGAATCTAACCTTTTAAACCTTCAAAAGAATGGGGTTCCACTGGTAATTGTTCCTGCAGAAAACTTAGATATAAATTCCTACAATAACTTTCTTAGTCGAATAAATGCACCAGGAATTTCTGAATTAAAAACCCCGGAAACTTTAATAACCGATCTTGCTTTTGATCATCCTTTGCTTACCGGAGTTTTTGAAGAAAGAATTAAGAATTTTGATTATCCTAAGGTGCAGACTTATTATAATTTGAACGGAGGAAATAAAGTGATTTCATTTCAAAATAATTCAGGCTTTTTACTGGAAAGTAATGGAGTATTTCTTTTTTCCGCAGCCTTAAATTCCGAAAATTCAAACTTTAGAAATTCTCCATTAATTGTTCCTGTTTTTTATAATATAGGTCTTAGTGCTTTAAAAACGCCAAATTTATACTACGAAACGGGGCAAGAGAATGAGATCAATATTCCGCTTCAAACGCAGCAAGACGAGGTTGTTCATATTGTTTCAGATACCGAAGATTTTATTCCGCAGCAACGAGCCCTGGGCGATAATCTGGAGATTTTAACTTCCGGCCTCGATATAGCTTCAGGAAATTATTCGCTGGTATACAAAAACGAAAACCAGGGTTATATAAGTTTTAACTCGCCAAGGACCGAAAGTGAATTGGAATATAATATTCCCCAGGAAGCAGAAAATGTAAAAATACATTCCAACATAGCATCTTATTTTAATGAAATAAATGCGGCGGGGCAAAGCAACGAGCTTTGGAAATGCTTTGTTATTTTTGCACTTATATTTTTAACCGCGGAGATGTTTCTTTTAAAATATTTAAAATAATCGCATTATTACTGAATCGGGATTAGCAACAGATTTGGATAAAAACATAACTAAATGAAACTACTTTTAAAATCGGCAACAATAATAGATAAACACTCAGCTTACCATAAAAAAAAGCTGGATATTCTAATAGAGAATGGGATTATAATAAAAATAGGAAATGATATTTCTACCAAAGCCGATAAAGTGATTTCTGAAGAAAATCTTCACGTTTCCCGGGGCTGGTTTGATAGTAGTGTGAGTTTTGGAGAACCCGGTTTTGAAGAGCGGGAAACAATTGCCAACGGCCTTGATACAGCAGCAAAAAGCGGATTTACCAATATTGCATTAAACCCTAATACGTATCCGGTTCTTGACAATAACGGCGCAATTACTTCGGTAAAATCAAAGGCAGCACATCACCCGGTTAAAATGTTTCCTACAGGAGCTTTAACCATTAAAAGTGAAGGCGTAGATCTAGCCGAACTTTATGATATGAAACAGGGAGGCGCCATAGCTTTTGGAGATTATAAACGTGCTGTAAAAAATCCAAATTTGCTGAAAATCGCGCTTCAATATGCTCAAAATTTTAACGGATTAGTGCAATCTTTTCCGCAGGAAGATCGTATTGCCGGTAAAGGAATGGTAAACGAAGAACAAAGCAGTACCTCGTTAGGATTAAAAGGAATTCCCAACCTAGCCGAAGAATTGCAAATTACGCGAGACCTATATCTTCTGGAATACACCGGTGGGAAGTTGCATATTCCTACAATTTCTACTAAAAAATCGGTTTCCTTAATAAATGAAGCTAAAAAGAAAGGCCTGGATGTTAGCTGTAGTGTAGCTATTCATAATCTAATATTTACCGATGAACTACTGCAGGACTTTGATACCAATGCTAAGGTTTTGCCTCCGCTTAGAACTAAAGAAGATATAAAAGCGCTCATAAAAGGCTTAAAGGACGGAACTATAGATATGATTACCAGCGATCATACTCCTATTGATACCGAGCATAAAAAAGTAGAATTTGATAATGCTTTATATGGAAGTATTGGTTTGGAATCTGCTTTTGGAGCATTAAGCACAATTTTTTCTACCGAAGAAGTTATAGAAATACTTTCTAAAGGAAAACAAAGATTTGGGTTGGAAGACATAGAAATTAAAGAAGGAAATCCTGCAGATCTTAGTCTTTTTATCCCAAATGAAAAATATGAATTTAACGAAGCCCATATTTTTTCGACTTCAACAAACAGTATTTTTAAAGGGCATCAAATAAAAGGAAAAGCTTTGGGAATAATTACCAAAGCGGGAGATTTTGGTTTATAGATTTCACTATAAATTTAATACCTTTACAACCTAGAAAACCAGCTATGAAAACAGTGGCCGAAGAAGGAAAAACCCCAGCTATAGTTGCCTATCTCACGATTATTGGCACCATTATAGCCTATTTTATGAACAACGAAAATAAAAATCCGTTTGCTTCATTTCATATTAGGCAAGCTTTTGGCATCCACGTCACTTTCTATGTTTTAGGAGTGTTAGTAGGATTATTTGACAGCTGGTTAATTTCATCTGCCTTTTATATTTTTATTGCGGTTTTGGGTATTTATGGCCTGGTAACAGCAATTCAGGGCGAACAAAAAGAAGTGCCAATTTTAGGCGCATATTTTCAAAAATGGTTTAGTACAATAAATTAAATGAATACCAAAGAACTTTCTCTCCACCACCTTATAAGAAAACCGAAAACCCAAACTGAAAAGACCCCATTGCTCATTATGCTTCACGGCTATGGAAGTGATGAAAACGATCTTTTCTCTTTTGCTGAAGAATTACCCGATGAATTATTCGTGATTTCGGTAAAAGCACCTCACGCGATGCAACCTTACGGTAACGCCTGGTACGCGATTCACTGGGATAACCAGAATGGAAAATTTAGCGACGATGAGCAGGCCAAAGAATCCCGGGAGAAAATTACAGGTTTTATAGATGAAGCGATTGAAGCCTATAATTTAGATGCGGAAAATGTTACTCTTTTAGGCTTTAGCCAGGGTAGTATTTTAAGTTATGCGGTAGCCCTCTCCTATCCTGAAAAGGTTAAAAATATTGTCGCTCTTAGCGGTTATATAAATAAAGAAATTATAAAACCTGGATTTGAGAAAAATGATTTTTCTAAACTATCATTTTATTGTTCGCACGGTTCTCAAGACCAGGTGATTCCTGTAGAATGGGCTAGAAAAACCAAACCTGTTCTGGATAAACTTAATATTGAAAACAGTTATTCAGAATTTCCTGTAGGTCACGGGGTAGCGCCACAAAATTTCTTTGAATTAAGAGAATGGCTTAAAAAGCGAATTTAATTGGCTGCCGGGTAGATAAAAGACTTTTCGGCAATTAGCTCGGGCTTTCCGTTTTCATCAATAAAATAGGTGAAAAATACTTCTCCCCAGTAAGTGCCATCGGTAAAATCGGCAATAACCCACTTATGGTTTAAAACCTTGATTTTGTTGATATGCATATTACCTTCCATCCCGTCAAATGGAACATAAGAATTATCAACATCTACCTTATTCTGGTTCATTAATTCATTTTCTATAGCTTCACGAACATCTTCAGCTTCAATTCCCTTATTTTCAAAATAAGTCATAGCATCTTCGTTATCCATCAAAGAAAAATAACTTTCATTTTGGTTTAAAGCAGCTGCAGATTCATTCTCTAATTCCAGGCGTTCTACTTCGGCTTTCAATTTTTGAATTTCAGCATCGCGGGCATCAAGAATCTTTTTATCGTTCACATAAATAAAAATGGTAAACAAAAGTGAAAAGATAAAAAGGTAAAGTAATAAATTTTTACGCATCTTAAATGGTGATTTTTAGGTTATCGTAGGCCACGAATACATTTTCGGGAAGTTGTTGCTGCACTTCATCATGAAAGCCCAGTAAATGACTAATATGGGTTAAATAGGCTCTTTCGGGTTTAACTCTTGCTATAAATTCTAAGGCTTCCTCGAGGTTTAAGTGAGAATGGTGCGGCTCTATTCTTAGAGCGGTTACTACCAGCACCTTTACGCCATCCAGTTTTTGAACTTCTTCTTCCTCAATAGATTTAAGATCGGTAAGATAAGCGAAATCTTTAAGCCTAAACCCAAAAACCTGCAAGCGGTTGTGCATATAGTTTATGGGAGTAATTTTTAAATCTTTAAAGTAAAAATTTTCATTTACAATTTCATTCTCCTGTACTCCCGGCGCCCCGGGATATTTATTTGTTGAAGTAAATATATATTCAAATCGTTTTCTAAGAGATTCCAGCACTCTTTTATGAGCAAAAACCGGTATATCGCCCTGGCGGAAGAAAAAAGGCCTAATATCATCTAAACCTGCAGTATGATCGTTGTGTTCGTGGGTATATAAAATGGCATCAAGGCTTTCTACAGGGTTTGCCAGCATTTGCATCCTAAAATCAGGACCGCAATCTACTAGAATATTATATTCTTCCCATTTTACCAAAACCGATACCCGCAAGCGTTTATCTTTGGGATTATCACTAAGGCAAACCGGGTGTTTACTACCTATAATAGGGATTCCCTGTGAGGTGCCTGTACCTAAAAATATTACTTCCAAGAATTCTATGTTTTAGGCAAAAGTAAAGATATTTTTTTTCAATACCTTACCGATTTTAGTACCTTTGGATTAAGCAAAAAAGAAACCACACATAAAAGAAAAATTATGCCAATTACAATAATGGGCGATAAGGAATTTGAAAATGTTCCTTCAATTAAAAGCAAAGCACTTCGCATTAATTTAAATGAAAATATCTACGGAACTTTTTCTGAAATTGGTGCCGGCCAGGAAACGGTAAGAAATTTTTTTAGAGCCGGTGGCGCCTCCGGTACTATCGCAAAAGCCATGAGTGCCTACGATAAAGATTTTAGTGATGCAATCTACGGAGTGGAAAATGACAGGAGATATGTTACTGAGGCACGCTTAAAAAAGATGCTTTCTCACGAAATTGGCCTGATTGAGCAGCGAATTTCCCGTGAAAAACACCCTAATAAACTTTTCTTTAGTTACGCTAACACCGTTGCTACCATAGATTTTGCTAAGAAATATAAAGGTCACGGTTGGGTAGGAATTAGATATCAGGTGAGTCCTGAAGAAGATTATAACGAGATTAGCTTGCACGTTAGATTTCACGAAAACGATGCACGCCATCAACAAAATACGCTTGGAATACTTGGTGTAAATCTTATTTACGGGGCTTATTATAAATATGACAATCCTAAGAAACTTTTACGTTACCTCTACGATCATATAGATAAAGATCAAATAGAAATTGATACCATAAACTTTAGCGGTCCACGATTTGAAGGTGTAGACAACCGATTAATGAGTTTACAACTGGTTAAAAACGGAATGACAGATGCCGTTATGTTTGCTCCAGATGGTAACAACGTACTTCCTGCTAAAATACTTTACAAAAAGAATATCCTTGCGCTGCGCGGAAGTTTTAGACCGGTAACTAAGGTTAACATGGATATGTATGAGCGTTCGCTGGAATTATTCCTGAAAGAAAGCAAGGTAGAAAAAGAAAATACAGAAGTTATTTTTGAAATCACCCTTTCTAACCTAAGGGCCGAAGGTGAAATTGATGAACGCGATTTTATGGACCGGGCAAAACTTTTATGCTCCCTGGGACAAACCGTAATGATTTCCAATTTCCAGGAATATTATCGTGTAGTTGAATACTTCTCAAGATATTCTAAGCAAAGAATGGGCTTAACTATGGGTGTAAATAACCTGGTAGATGTGTTTGATGAGAAATATTATAGGCATCTAAGCGGTGGTATTCTGGAAGCTTTTGGTAAATTATTCTTTAAAGACCTTAAGGTTTACCTCTACCCGCTTAAAGATCCAGAAACCGGAGAAATTACTACCAGCGATAACTTAAAAGTTCATCCTAGAATGAAAGAATTGTATAAATTCTTTAAGTATAATGGTAGAGTTGAAGATATTGAGAATTACAATCCTGAAATTCTGGATGTTTATTCAAGAGAAGTTTTACAAATGATTAGTGAAGGAAAAGAAGGCTGGGAAGATATGTTGCCTGAAAAAACCACGAAAATGATTAAGGAACATAACCTTTTTCATTATAAAGAAAACAAGAAAAAAGCTGAAACTGAAGTTTAGTTTCATAAAATTCTAACAAAAAAATCCAGATGAATTAATCATCTGGATTTTTTATTTATTAGTCATCCTGAATTTATTTTAGGATCCAGGGTTTTTCTTTGCAAAAGCTTTAAGCTACACGCTCTATTTTAGCGCCAAGTGCTTTAAGACGTTCATCTATATTTTCGTAACCTCTGTCTATTTGTTCAATATTGTGTATGGTAGAAGTTCCTTTTGCTGAAAGTGCGGCAATTAATAAGGAAATTCCGGCCCTAATATCTGGAGAAGTCATTGTGGTAGCTTTTAACTGCGATTGAAAGTCGTGCCCAATTACCGTAGCCCGGTGCGGATCACAAAGAATAATCTTCGCTCCCATATCTATCAGTTTATCCACAAAGAATAATCTACTTTCAAACATTTTTTGGTGAATAAGTACACTTCCACGAGCCTGAGTAGCAACCACCAGAATAATACTCAATAAATCTGGCGTAAAACCTGGCCAGGGAGCATCGCTAATATTCATTATAGAACCATCTATAAAACTCTGAACCTCGTAGCCATTGGTGTGCGCAGGAATAAAAATATCGTCTCCTTTGCGTTCTATGGTGATTCCTAATTTTCTAAAAGTTGTTGGAATAATCCCCAACATGTCCCAGTTTACATTTTTAATGGTAAGTTCACTCTTGGTCATCGCCGCCATCCCAATCCAGGAACCGATTTCAACCATATCTGGAAGAATTCTATGTTCGCAACCTTTTAAGGAATCTACACCTTCAATAGTTAAAAGGTTAGAACCTACGCCACTAATTTTTGCGCCCATTGAATTCAGCATATTGCAAAGTTGCTGTAAATAAGGTTCACAAGCGGCGTTATAAATAGTAGTAGTTCCTTCAGCAAGAACAGCTGCCATTACAATATTTGCCGTACCGGTTACCGAAGCTTCTTCCAAAAGCATATAACTGCCTTTCAATCCGTTTGGAGCTTCTACGCCGTAAAAACGTTCTTCTTTATTGTATCTAAATTTAGCACCTAGTTTAATAAAACCTTCAAAATGCGTATCCAGCCTTCTTCTACCAATTTTATCGCCACCCGGTTTCGGAACAAATCCCTTACCGAATCTTGCCAGTAATGGTCCCACAATCATAATTGATCCTCGTAAACCACTACCGTCTTTTTTAAACTGGTCACTACTTAGATAATCTAGATCCAGATCATCACTTTTAAAAGAATAACTTCCTTTTCCAAGTTTTTTAATCTTTACTCCAAGATTTTCAAGAAGCTGAATTAATTTATTCACATCCAGGATATCTGGAATATTATTAATCACAACTTCATCTGAAGTTAATAATACGGCACATAGAATTTGCAGGGCTTCGTTTTTGGCTCCCTGTGGCTGAATTTCGCCACTAAGTTGCTGCCCGCCTTCAATTTGGAAAGTTCCCATGAAAGTAAAATATTATTTAGTAGCGCTTGCGGCCACCTCCACCTTTGCGGTTGGATTTTTTAGGATTATTGTTTTTACCGGTGTGCTTCTTCTTATTTCTAATAAGGCTTGAAGCATCACTAAGATCTTCATCGGCATTTTTTAAATTAATTTTCCCGCCGCTAAGTTCCCGAAGATGTTCAAAAATTATCTCATCTTCTACAGTATCACGATTCCAATTAAGGTAAGATTTTTTCATATGGTTGGCTATCGTCAAAACCAAACCTTCTTTTAAAGGACCTTCTTCCCAATCTTTAACCTCATTAATCATTCGGTTAATATTATTTCCGTAGAAACGATATTTCGGAAAGTTTTGAGGATAACCTAACATTTCAGGACGCTCTTCCAGCATTTCCCGGGTTGGTTTAGGAAAAGGTGATTCTACATCAAGCTTAAAATCACTAATTATAAATAATTGATCCCATAATTTATGTTGAAAATCGGGTACATCGCGAAGATGCGGTTGCATATTACCCATTACGGCAATAATAGACTTTGCTACCTGGTTTCGTTCTTTATCATCTTCAATTTCAATGGCTTCTTCTACCATTTTTTGAAGATGTCTCCCGTATTCGGGAATAATTAAGTGTCTCCTTTCGGAGTTATATTCTAATGCGTGTGTCAAAATTGAAATTTATAAGATGATACTTTACTCGATAATCGAGACTTAAATACTTTGAGGCCAGGCTCAAAATCAAAAAAATCTTCCCTTTAATGCCTCATAGGCTTCCCCCAGAGGTAATTTACTGTAGAAGTTATTCGCTGCAAAATACTAAATATTATCGGGATAGATAAAATTTTTGAAAAATTAAAAAATCTACAGTTTCGGGGAAGATAATTCAGAAGATAATTTTTTACAATTTGCGGTCAGCCTTTTTTCTAATTCCTCCCTTCTGAAAGGATTAAAGAGAGATTACACCCTCTACTTTTTCTGCCACTTCTTTATATTTTTCAATTACAGCATCGGGATTCTTCATTCGCACATTTACCGATGTACTTATATAAGTTCCTTTTTTAGACTTCCTGGTAGTAATAACAGCTCCCATATTATTGAAGATCTCCTCAATAATTTTCACCTGGTTCGATTTTGCAGGAACTATAAATTTATATAAATATTCAGATGGCCAAAGAGATGTATCCTGTAATTGCGCTCTTAATTTGTTATAAAACTCTTCCTGATCTTTCGCTCCACTCATAATTTTCTAACTTAATTTTAGGCTGCAAAGATACATGGATTGCATACATTTTTATAATCAATTTCAAATGTCGAAATTTGCAGCGTGAAAAAACAGAAAATAGTAATTACCGGTGGCCCCGGTACCGGAAAATCTTCTATAATACGCCAGTTGGAAAAACATGGACATGAATGTCTTCATGAAATTTCCAGGCAAGTAACTTTAGAAGCCCAAAAACAGGGTATAGACCAATTATTTCTTGATAAACCCGTACTTTTTAGTGAAAAATTACTGGAAGGTCGAAAAATTCAGCATCGTGAGGCCGATATGCTACCGGCTTCAACCATTTTTATCGACCGTGGCCTTCCAGATGTATTGGCTTATATGGATTATTTTAAAACCGAATATTCTACTTATTTTACCAATACCTGTAAAGAATATTCTTATGATAAAATATTCTTTTTACCGCCCTGGGAAGAAATTTACCAAAGCGATAACGAGCGTTACGAGTCTTTTAAAGAAGCTAGCTTAATCTCTAAGTATCTCTTTGAAACCTACAAAACTTACGGTTATACCCCTATTGAAGTTCCTAAAACCTCTATTATTGAAAGAACTCAGTTCATTTTAAATAAAATTGAATAAGCTATTTGCAGGATGCACATTACATATTAAAAAAATACTGGGGACACTCGTCTTTCAGGCCGCTGCAGGAACCTGTTATAGAAAAACTCCTGGAGAAAAAAAATGTACTGGCGCTAATGCCAACCGGAGGTGGGAAGTCACTTTGCTTCCAGGTACCTGCATTAATTAAAGACGGAATATGTATTGTAATATCCCCGTTAGTTGCATTAATGGAAGATCAGGTAAATGCGCTTCAGCAAAAAGGAATAAAAGCAATGGCATTAACCGGCGGAATGGCTTACCGCGACCTGGATGCAGCGCTTGATAATTGTATTTACGGAAATTATAAATTCCTCTATCTTTCTCCTGAGAGACTCCAACAAGACCTGGTACAGGAACGCATTAAGTTGATGAATGTAAATCTAATCGCGGTAGATGAAGCACATTGTATTTCGCAATGGGGCCACGACTTTAGACCAGCATATAGAAATATTTCACTCTTAAAAGATTTAAAACCAGAAACACCTTTCATTGCACTTACAGCAACAGCAACCCCGGCGGTGGTGAAAGACATTGTAAAAGAATTGGAACTGGTAGATATTGAAGTTCTAAAAGATTCTTTTTATCGTTCAAATATTGCCTATAATGTCTTAATAGCTGAAGATAAATATTATAGATTATTTCAACTTCTGAATAATAAAAATGAGGCTGCGATAATATATGTTCGAAGCCGAAAAGCCAGTCTGGAAATAGCTGATTTATTGATCAAAAAAGGCTACAAAGCTGATGCCTTCCACGGGGGATTACAACCTAAAGAAAAAACAAAAAAGCTTACCAGCTGGCTAGAGAATAAGCATCATATTATGGTGGCTACCACTGCTTTTGGGATGGGAATAGATAAGCCAGATGTTAGGCAGGTAATTCATTTAAATTTACCAGAATCTTTAGAAAGCTATTTCCAGGAAGCCGGACGCGCAGGGAGAGATGGAGCAAAAGCAGATGCAACAATTTTAACTAATAATAGCGACATCCCGGTTTTAAAAAATCAGTTTCTCGCTAATTTACCCCAACTGGAAGATGTAAAACTGGTTTATAAAAAGCTTAATACCTATTTCAGGATAGCCTACGGTGAAGGGGAGGAAACCGAACATAATTTTAGTTTTTCTAAATTTTGTGCCCAATACGAACTTCCATTTTCTAAAACTTACGAGGTGCTTCAGCTTTTAGATAGATGCAGCGTTCTAAAACTATCAAAGGAATTTCATAAAAGAACCAGTATTCATTTTATCATTTCTGGAAAGCAACTTCAGTATTATCTAGAGCAAAATCAGAAATACGAAAATTTTGTAAAAGCGCTATTAAGAACCTACGGTGGAATTCTGGAAAATAAAACAGCGATAGACCTGGCTTCGATTTGTAAAAAATCTAATATAGAGCAAGACAAAGCGCTAAAATTTCTTCAGGAGCTGGAAAAAGACCAGGTGCTGGAATACGTTTTTGCAGAACACGATGCAACCGTTTTATTTTTGGTTCCACGGGAAGACGATTTGGTTATTTTTCCGTTGGCGACATATATAAAGCAACATAACCAGTCTAAAAAAGAAAAAATAGATTCGGTTTTGGCTTATCTGGAGAATGAGAAGATTTGCCGAAGCAAGCAATTACTCGCATATTTTGGAGAGAAAAAAGTAGAAAACTGCGGAATTTGTTCGGTTTGCCAAAAACAAGCTGCGCCTTTAACCAGAGAGCTTAAAAATGCGATTTATAAAGAAATAATAAACATTTTAAAAACCTCTAACGCTTCTTCGCGGCAGCTCACCGAGGCCATTAATTATCCCGAAGATCAGGTTTTAGAAGTTTTACGATTATTAATAGACAAAGAATTAATTTCTCGAAAAAACGGGAATGTTTACCAAATAAATAGATGATGAGATCATTAAAAATAGTATTTATGGGCACGCCAGATTTTGCTGTGGCCAGCCTGGAAAGTATATTAAACGCCAATTATAATGTAGTTGGCGTAATAACAGCCCCCGATAAACCCGCTGGAAGAGGAAGAAAATTACAGGAAAGTCCGGTGAAAAAATTTGCGGTGAGCAAAGGTTTAAAGGTTTTGCAACCTACTAATTTAAAAGATCAAACTTTTATTGAAGAATTAAAAGCTCTTGAACCAAATGTACAGGTAGTTGTGGCTTTTAGAATGTTACCAAAAGTTGTTTGGGATTTGCCTAAATTTGGAACCTTCAATCTTCATGCTTCCCTCCTGCCTCAATATCGTGGTGCCGCTCCTATAAACTGGGCTATAATTAATAATGAAACAAAAACCGGGGTTTCAACATTTTTTCTTGATGAAAAGATTGATACCGGTGCGATGATACTTCAGAAGGAAATTGATATTGCTCCCGAAGAAAGTGTTGGTGAATTGCACGATAAATTACTGGAACTTGGCTCGGGTTTGGTGGTAGAAACACTTGAACTTATAGAAAATGGCAACCTCACTCCCACTCCACAACCCTTTAATGAAATATTAAAAGACGCCCCAAAATTAAATAGGGAGAACACAAAAATTAATTGGGACGATTCTTTAGATCAAATTTATAATTTAATTCGAGGCTTAAACCCTTACCCGGCCGCCTGGAGTATTTTGTTTAACGATAATAAAGAAGAAAAAGTAAAGATCTACGATTGCAAAAAAGAAAATACCAGTCATTCTTTAGAAAATGGCTGTATTTTGGTTGAAGATAAAAAGCTGAAGGTAGCAACAGAGGGCGGTTATCTAATAATTGAAGAATTACAACTTCCCGGAAAGCGAAAAATGGATGTAAAATCACTTTTAAACGGATATGATTTTACGGAAGGGTCAAAATTCCGCTAAGGCCTTATGGTTACTGAAACGGATAAAAATCAACTAAATTTATACTTGTTTATTAACAAAATGGCCGACTTATTAACAATATTCTGCATTTCCCTTGATATTACTTGCACGGCCGAGAATTCCATATAAATTTGTAAAGCAATTTAACAGAATGTTTAACCAACAATTTATTTAAAATTCAAATTATGAACAAAACAGATTTAATTGATGCAATGGCTGAAAACGCTGGAATCTCAAAAGCAGCAGCAAAAAAAGCCTTAGAATCTTTCCTGGAAAACGTAGAAAAATCTCTTAAAAAAGGAGATCGTGTTTCTTTAGTAGGATTTGGATCTTGGTCAGTTTCTAAAAGAGCTGCCCGTGAAGGAAGAAACCCACAAACCGGAAAAACCATTAAAATTGCTGCTAAAAATGTAGTGAAATTTAAGGCCGGTGCAGATTTACAAAAAGCTGTAAACTAATAATTTATATTAGTAAAACATTGAAAGCCTCTCATAAGAGAGGCTTTTTTAATGAAAATAATTTAAGTTTTAATTTGATTTTTTTTTAAATTAATAGTAGTTTAGATAAAAACATGCTAAAATGATCGCTTTAAAACCAACCAAAGGCCATCTATTGGTAGCAGAACCATCAATAATTGGAGATGTGGCATTTAACCGCTCTGTGGTTTTGCTTGCCGATCATTCTGAAGCGGGTTCTGTGGGTTTTATACTTAATAAAGCACTAGATTTTACTTTAAAAGACCTTGTACCTGATCTTTCTTCTAATTTTAAAATCTACAACGGTGGCCCGGTAGAGCAGGACAATCTTTACTTTATTCATAAAATACCAGATCTTATTCCCCAAAGTGTAGAAATTGCCAATGGCATTTATTGGGGCGGTAATTTTGATGTGGTTACAGAACTAATTAATCAAAAATTAATTAGTGAAAAAGAAATACGGTTCTTTTTAGGATATTCGGGTTGGGATGCCAATCAATTAGATGAAGAATTAAGTTCACACGCCTGGATTGTAACTACCAACGAAAATCCTAAAGACATTATAGAACGTCCATACCATTCCTTTTGGAAAGATAAAATGATGCAACTTGGCGGGGAATATATTTTATGGTCTAATGCACCAGAAAATCCCAGTTATAACTAACCCAATCTTGCTTTTACGTTTAATTTTGAAAGCAGGTCTTTAGCTACTTTATTTCCAAACTTCTTTTTACGATATTTTGTTACCGGTTGGATTCCTGTAATTACATTGGTTATAAACAACTCATCAGCTTTTTGAAGTTCAAAAGGAGAAATTGAAGTTTCTTCTAAAGTTAAATCGGGAAGGGTTTTAATAATTTCTAGTAATTTCTTCCGGGTAATTCCATTTAAAGCTCCATCGGTAAGTGGTGGCGTTTTTATTTTATCTCCTTTTACAAGGAATAAATTACCATTTAAGGCTTCAACCACATTCTTTTTTTCATTGATCAAAAAACAGTTTTCATATCCATTTTCTGAAGCAAAAATACTTCCCAGGACATTTATGGCGCGGTTATTTGATTTTATAGTAGAAAATAATCCGCTGGTTACGTAGTGATCTTTAAAAAGTTCTACTTCATAATCGTCTTCATTCAGTAAATAAAAAGCATCAGAAAGTTCTTTAGCAGTGATAATGAATCCTATTTCCCGCGTTGCTGGTTTATAATAACCTCCTTCTTTGCGGTAAGCCGAAAATTTTACACGCGCTGCTGTAGTATCTAAACCATTTTCTTTTACCAGGTCAAGAATCTCTTCTTCAAGAAATTCAGGTGAAAAATTAGCAGGAATTTCCATACGCATAATGCGCATAGAAGCCATAAGCCTAAAATAATGATCTTCCCAAAACATTATTTTTCCGCTAATTACACGAATGGTTTCAAACACCGCATCTCCATAGGCAAATCCCCGATTGGTTACCGAAATTGATGCCTGCTTATCTTTTACTAAATTTCCGTCTAGATTTATCATAAAAAAGCCCCGTTTTAGAACGGGGCAAAGGTAATATTTATCTTAAGATTATTAAGCAGATCCCAACACCTGTTTAAGGTTAGAGATCATATTTTCCCAAAGCATTTTGCCTTCTTCAATTTCATCTTCATCTTCGGCAAAATCGGTAATCATTATAGAAACATCTTTGGTAATTTCGTCTACCTGGATTCTTATTTCAAAAAAATAAGGAGTGTCTTCATCGTCAAGCCACTTAAATTTTACGCGCTCATCACTCTTTTTGCTTACCAATTTGGCTTTCTCTTCACTTCCTTCCCAAATAAAAGTAAACAATTCGCCCCGTGAATTCACATTATCTGCATACCATTCACTTAGTCCTGAGGGGGTTGATATATATTGGTATAACAATGAAGGAGAAGCCTGAATGGGAAATTCCATTTCGTACTTTATCTTATCTTCCATTTTTAGGTTTAATTAGTTTCGGGCAATATAGATATTAATTAGAAAGATAAAAAGAAAACAAATTAAATATTTTAGAAAATAATGTTTGCGTCAATACAAAATGTTTATATATTTGCACCCGCATTCACAACCAGCAAGAATGCTTGTAAAGTCAGGCCAACAGGCAGTTTACATAAAATTACGGCGAGGTAGCTCAGTTGGTTAGAGCGTCGGATTCATAACCCGGAGGTCCCGAGTTCAAATCTCGGTCTCGCTACAGTAATAACAAGGCTTCACAGAGATGTGAGGCTTTTTATTTTTGTACCTAGTACAGAATAAGTACAGAATTTGATCTATTTTCAATAATTCATTAGGAGTCATTTGAAATATTACCAACTGATAGCAATTGAAACTGAATTTTAGGTTTATTCTGGAAAATCTAATTTAGAAGGCAATCTTTTTCAATATAACTATGGGTTTACCAGGAGAAAACTTGTACCACCAAACAGTTTCGCGATGTAACCTATAGTCGTTATTGAATATACCCAAGATCATTATTTCCCACTCCCCCACCATGCAACGGTAAATTCTCCTACTTCTAAGCACATTTTTCTAAAATCAAAAAGGTAAGATTTTAATTATGGCAGGCTGAATAATATCTTCTTCTCTTTTTTCTTATCCACTAAAAAACATATATAAACTATTTAGTAAAATTATTATATTTATCCTAAGTTGAAGATAGCGGTTAAGGAGTGGCCAACACCTGGCAGATGACGGGGGCAACTTTCGGCTGATAAGGACGGCGCTATCTGATATTAATCTACAGTTAAGTCCCGTGTTAAGTGCGAGCTTAAATTTATGTGGCGCGGAGGCGAAAGCCTCCAAGCCGCTCCTTTTTCTAAACGAGGATTAAATTACCTCCAAAAAAGAAGATTTTACACTGATGCCTTTTTTGTTTGGAGCGGCAGTTAAAATTTTAAGTCTTATATTCAGCCTCCAATGGTATTTCCCTGGTGATGGTATAAGACTTATTATATAAGCCTTAAATGCGACTTAGGATTGCAGTTCCTTACGCGACGGTTTAAGGTTTAAAAAAGCAGCTTTAGATAGTTTGTAGATTTTCAAAAATCAAATCTTTCTGATGAGCTGCTTTTTTCCATTACCAAACTATTTCAGGGTAATTATCATAACTTATTTCGTGCACCTCACATTTTAAAGCCTTAGCACTACTTTCCATATCAGACTTCCACATCTTATAGGCTGGCGAAAATTGGGAATAAGCAATTAACAAATCTGGTATTCCGCGAAATCTTCTTTTTCCCGGTGTCTTGCTGAAATATTCTATATTAATACCCTGCAGAACTAAAAAAACCAGGTCATTATGTATATCTATTCTTTGCCCTATGAAATTTTGAATTTTTTGTGCGCCCTGGGGATCATAATCAAATAAGGCTTTCTTACAATTAAATTCGAGGATATAAAGGTTCGCCTGATCCAGGGCATCCAACACTACATAACCTGCATTGTAACGAAGAACAGAAATCAAATAAAGTAAGTTGTCCATAGGTATCTAAAGCCTAAATATTCAACCTTATTCTCCGAATCAAAAACAAAATTTTCTTTCAACCTGGAATGCTGGAAAGTCTTTCGAACCTCATAAGCAAAGCCCATTATTATATCTGATTGCCCCTTCTCTTCTTTCTTATATTCATTTAAACGCTCTCCTATTTTGTGAATCGTTTCATACAGGCTTGTTAAGTCACCGTAATCACCCCATAATTCTATTCCTGTCCCTTTCCTGGTTGGGTTACTTTGAAGCATAAAAAAGTATTCTAATTATGTATTCTTTTTCAAATATCACCATTTAAATCAATGTAGTTTATTTAGTAATCACCAAATTTTCAATAATTATGGAAGAGCAGGGAGCATTTAAAGAAGTACAATTTCACGATGAATTCAGGAAAGAGGTCATTGACAAATTACTTGAATTACACCGTCAATTAGTTTTACTCGAACATCTTGAAAGGGGATCAAGAATGCCATTTTTGAGAAAGATAGCGATTCTTCGTGATTTTTTTTGGGATTCAGATATTGAAGAATATTTATACGATAATGAAGATCTTGGGTACATATATAATAACCTGGAGAGGTTCATGGAAAAACTTAAAATTTATGAACCATTCCCTGAATGGTCTTATCGAAAGCCAAAGTAATACAAATTCAAAAACTTTTTATAACGTATTTTTACTATTTAAGCGGTTAAATATTTACACCGTTAGTGCCAGGCCTTAAAATTTAGGAATTCCTCTAGGCTGGTCTATTCTTCTTAAAATTTTCAGCCTGTTCAAAGATTTCTTCATAGACCTCGTCTCGTTCCACCGGGGGATAACCGTGCTCATCGAGTAATAGGATAAGCCCGACTTTTAAAGCAGATTTAATGTCGTTTCTTTTGCTCCAGTCCGGGAATTTTGCCTGTTCATCCACCAAATCCTTTACTGCTTTCGAAAGCTCGATAAGCTTATCTTCCGGATATTGAAAGTCATACTTTATACATAGTTCTTTTAAAATGTCGTAGAAAGCTTTTTCCTCAAAATCAATTCCCAGCATTTCCCCGGCCGAAAACTCTTTTTGTACCTGCCAAATAAGATCGGTAAGCTGTTCCGCCATTTCTTCATAAACTTCACTGCGTAACACATCTCCTTTTCGTTCATTGTACCTGGAGACCAGGCCCTCCATTTTTCTGGAAAAATCAACTCCTTTTACCTTGTTCACCTTCTTTATCTCATCAATGGCCCTGGCCAGTAATTGCTGTAAAAGTTTGATTTTTGTATTAGGCAGTTTGATCTTATCGATCTTTGCCAGATAATCTTCATCAAAAATGTCCTGCTGGCTATTGGTTTGGTCACCCATTTTAAAGATCTCCTCTACGCCTTCACTAGCCAAGGCATTTTTGATCATTTCCCTTACTTTGGCGTTCATTTGGGCGGTATCCGGTGCGTTCCCTTTTGTAAGCTTAAAGACTATAGACTTTACAGCTAAATAAAAATGAGTATAATCCCGTTCTTCCTGAGTTAACTTTTCACTTCCAGCGCAAATATCATAGGCGGCTTTCAGGCGTTTTACCAAATTCATAAAGCGCGTTTCCAACTCTTTGGTTTGTTGTACGTATTCAACGGCTTTGTTTAGGTTGTTAAACTGGCTCAAAGGGTCGCCCCGGAAATAATCGGTGCTGTCAAATTTGTGGAAAATCCTTCCCAATAAATCCAGGTGGTCCCTTACTATTTTCAGGGACTTTGCAATATCTTCAAAATTTTGCCGCTCCCCCTTATTATACTTGGCAAGTGCTAAATTCATTTGTTTTTTAATGCCAATATAATCTACTACCAGTCCTTTGTTTTTACCCTGGAACTTCCGGTTTACCCGGGAAATCGTCTGGATTAGGTTATGCTGCTGGATGGGCTTATCGATATAGATGCTATCTAAAAACGGAACATCGAAACCGGTGAGCCACATATCGACTACAATGGCAATTTTAAAATTCGATTTCTCATTTTTAAACTGACGATCCAGCTCTTTCCGGTACTCTTTTGTACCTAAAAGATCATACATTTCTTTGGGATCGTCTTTTCCTCTAGTCATGATCATTTTTATGCGCTCAATAGGCTTAAGCTGCTTCCTGTCTTTTTCGGTTAATTCGGCACCTTCTTCTGCTTTTCTGATCTTTGCCCACTCCGGCCTTAGTTCGATGATGTTCTTATAAAGCTCGTAAGCTATCTCCCGGCTACTACTTACAAAAATTGCTTTTCCTTTTACGGTAGCGCCTTCCTTCAGCCTTTTCTCATAATGCTGGATAAAATCTTCTGCTATGGCCTGTAAACGATCGGGATCACCCAGAATTGCGTTCATGTTGGCCGACTGCTTTTTGCTCTCTTCCACTTGGTACTCATTGGCACCTTCTTCCTCAGCTACTCTATAATAATCTTCAATTTTTTGCAATTCCCGGTTTTCCAGGGCCACTCTGGCCGATCTTCCTTCATAGACTATGCGAACGGTAATCTCGTCTTTTACAGATTCCGTCATAGTGTATTCATCTACTACTTTTCCAAAAACATTTAAAGTAGCGTCGATTGGCGTTCCGGTAAAACCTACAAAAGTAGCATTAGGTAAAGAATCGTGAAGGTACTTGGCAAAGCCGAAAGTTTTCTGAACCCCTTTTTCGGTAATCTTTATTTTCTGGTCAAGATTGGTCTGGCTCCGGTGAGCCTCATCAGATATACAAATTACGTTGCTTCTATTGGTAAGCAATTCTGTGTCTTCCGTAAACTTGTGAATGGTGGTAAGGAATACGCCGCCGCTTTCCCTTCCTCTTATGCGTTTCCGAAGATCTACACGACTTTCCACACTGGCGATAGCATCATCGCCAATAAATGATTTTGCATTGGTAAACTGTCCTGCAAGTTGATCATCCAGATCAGTTCGATCTGTAATTAGAATAATAGTGGGACTTTCAAAGTGGTCGCTTTTCATTAAAAGCCTTGTCAGAAAAAGCATGGTAAAACTTTTACCGGAACCGGTGGCTCCAAAATAGGTGCCTCCTTTTCCGTTTCCGGCCGGTTTTTGAGCTTTCTGAATATTTTCAAATAGAGCCCGCGCCGCATAATATTGAGGATAACGGCATACTATTTTTTCATCCTTTTTGGAGCTGTCCGGTAAATAAATAAAGTTTTTAATGATGTCCCGAAGCCTGTTTTGATGCAACATCCCCTGGATAAGGATGAACATGCTATCAATGCCATCAACCTCTTTTACCAGCCCTGCGATTCTGCGCCAGGCATAGAAGAATTCATAAGGGGCAAAAAAGGAACCTGCTTTGGTATTTACGCCATCGCTGATCACGCAAAACGCGTTATACTTAAAAAGTTCGGGTATATCCCTTTGGTAACGAACGGTTAATTGTTTGTAAGCATCATAAATTGTGGTGTTTTCCTGAATGGCGGTTTTAAATTCGAAAACAACCACCGGAATTCCGTTGATATAAAGTATCCCGTCAGGAATACGTTTTTGGGTTCCGGTAATTTCCAGCTGGTTGACGAATTTATAAGTGTTGCGGTTCTCTACTGAATAATCAATTAAATAGATCCAGATATCTTTTTGGGAACGGTCTTCCCGCTTTAGCGAAAAACCATCAGAAAGCATTTGCATAAATCCTTTATTGCTTTCATAAAGGTCTGAAGCCGGAAGGGTTTTGAGCCTGAGAATGATGGATTCTACTTCATTTTTGGTGATCCCGTTTTCCCGGTACCTTGACATCAGAAATTCCCGAAGGTCACTTTCAATAAGAACTTCATCTTCCTTTCGGGATATGCTGCCTCCTAACTGATGCTGATAACCTTCCTGTTCCAGCTGTGTGGCAAAAACGCTTTCCAGTTGTGCTTCGGTAAACTTTTTACTCATTCCTGGTTTATTGCAATTTTTTCTGTGCTATACGTTCGCGCGCTGCGACCATCGCAGTATTTATTTTTATTCCGGTTTTTTTATTAGATGTTCCAAAGCTATTCCCGTAGCGCTTTTTCAATTGTGACGACACTGTTGTCACAATGTTTTTGCCATAATCTGCCCGTACATATTGCAGTATTTCTTTATTTATACGTTTACCTACTTCCCAAAACACTAAAGTCATGGTACTGTTTACCTGTACCGCGATTTGATGTTTTCCCTGTTCTATAAGCTGGCTTAACTCCTTTACCAGGTTATTATGTAGGCCGTTTTTCATGTTGTATTTAATCTTGTGCTATGGGAAAGCGTATCAAAAATTACTTTGCTAATCCTTTTTCACCTTATTCTTAATCTTCTTTCCAGATTTCCGGAAAGTTTTCGTTTATATTCTATACGGTTGGTTTCGGGCATCATTTATTTTCTAAATGTTGTAACTTGGATATGGTCTTTTTTTTCTTTGATTTTAGATATTTTATCTTCTTGTTTTAAATATTGAAAAAAACTGAGCAAAAGGGCAGAGTTTTTAAAGTACGGCATAGGACCTTTTGCATTTAATTGCTTATAATCTCCCCCTAACGAATTCAAAAACGGTTTTATAAATTCCTTATCAAAGGAAGTAAGATTGTTCATAAAAAGCTCAATTTTCTCATTAGTCTTTAAAGCAGATTTTAATAGAATTGAAGAAATATTTGAATCAGACAATTTTAGTTCTTTGTGTTTTAAGGCCATTTTTCCTATTAAAGAAAGTGCCTTCTGATCCGAAATAGCGTTATCAGCTTCGAATTTTTCTATTAATTTTATTTTATGAGAATCAGATAACATAGAATTTTCCAGGATTTCCGCCAAATCTGATTCTGATAGAACTATTTCTGAAAATATTTTAAAAAACTCTGAAATATTCAGGATAATAAAGATGAGATGTGTGGGAGAAAAACTTGATCTTAGTTTGGTATGATTTTCTTGATTAAATGATAATTTTAGCTCATTTACTAATCCTTCTACTTTTTTAAACGATAAATCTTCAAAGTTTAAATCTTTGAATGCTAGCGGTACTGTTTTTAGATAAGAGTTGTACAATTCATCTTGAATCTTATTGTTTAACAAGAAATCACGTCTAAAACTTACTAATTCCTTATCTGTTGGTATAGATTCTTTTACTAGGACTTCAGCAATTTTTGGATTATTTAAATAACCAGTTAGTGTTTCCGAAAATTTATTTTCATTTTCTTGATAGTTGAAAATAACATTTTTCCAGGTTGGTTCTATCTTTAAATTCTTAAGCAAAAAATCACTCAATTCCTTAGAATCTTCTAATTCAGAAATAGAAGGCAACAGAGTTTCAGTTTGAGATATTATATCTTCTTTGCTAGTTTTTTTGATGTTTGAATTGTTTAGTAGCTTAAGTAGATATTCCTGTTTTTCATTGAAGTTATCTTTGAGTTTTAAATATACCGAACTGATATACTTCTCTATGTTCTTTTCTATATACTCAATTAATTTATCACAGCCAGACGAATGAATGGCTGCATAATTACTCCGATTAAAATCATCCTCCCTATATTCTCCAAATTCCTTGATCATTCTTTTCAACATGTATGTATTGATCGCATAGTTATTCATAGAATATATATATTCCTTTATTTCCTCAGAGGATTCATCCAAATTTAAGGATGTAAATTTCAGGTCAAATTGGTCGATGATTTGGATCTGTTTCTTTGGATCATTGACTATTGATAAAAAATCTGCCTTTTGGTTTAAAACTGCCTCTAATTGGGAGGTAGAAGCTATTTTTTCTATATCTTCAATTTCTGCGTTGTTAAGAAGGAGAGAGAGATAATTTGATTTATCATCCTCTGAAAGCGAGCTATCTTCTTCAATAAACTTCCAAATGTCTATCCAACTTTTACATAAAGCTTTTATGAACAATCCGGAATTTTTACCTTCTTTGATATAAGAGTAAATAAATTTGACAGAATCATTTGATTCGTTTGACAGCTGCTTCAAAAATAATTCCTTTTTCAAGGGAAATTTTTTACTCTTTAAAAACTGGTCTAGAAGACTATAATTTAAAACAAATCTCCTTTCAAATTCTGATTCACTTATTTTTTTGATAACATTTTCTACTTCATCCAGCTTATAATCAAATTTACTATCCATTTCATTCCTTACATTCATCAAAAACCAGTGATCTCTTTCAGTAATACTTCCCGGATAGAAATAGGAAATATAATTAAGATAATCTTCAGCTATATAGCCATTACGAATTAATAAAATTATTAACTGTTCCTGTTTGGAGGGCTCTGAAGACAATGCAATTTTTTTGTCCTTTAAAAGATATTTTATCTTTGCATTTTTTATTCTTCTATTTTCTTCTTCATTCTTCTTTAATTTATCTCTAATATCTTTTACCCTCCCGGTATTTTTGCTTTCAATTTCAGTTTTTCTTTCCAAGTAAGACTTTTCCGGATCAAGACGAGATTCTACATCAGAAAATTTAAAGTTGAACGGTCTGGTATATTGACTTTCTCGATAGCTTATAGATCCACTTTTTAATTTTTCAAAATTTTCCTCTTCAAGCATTTGCTGAACAGTATAATTTTTATTTTGAATTTTAAAATACATGAGATTTGGAACCTTTTGTATGTATTCAAAAAGATAAATGCGTTTTAATTCCTCTAAATTTCTAGGTAAAGATTCTTCTAGCGTTTTTAATTCTATTTTTAAGCTAGAATTGTCTTCTTCAATCTTTTCTATTGCACTATTCACCCAATCCAACTTATTCTCTACAAGGTTTTTATAAAGAATGCCTTGATTTTTTCCTAGCATAACAAAATCTTCAGGATAAATATTTTTATAAACGATTATTGCAAAAAGTTTATTCTGATATTTTTCACCTTTAAATTTTTGAAAGTAAATATGGAATTCGTTTACAATATTATACAGAAGCCGCATATCATCTACATAAAATGCGACCTGATCTATCAATTCTGTGGATAAAGAATAATCAAATTTTTCTAATGCCCGGGTTAATTGTTCATTGGAATTAGAGTAGTTGATAACTGGTATAACGGGGATTATAAAATCGAAAAATTTAGTCCGGTCTTTGTCCTTAAACATTTCATCGCGAATAGCATAAATAAATGTTACGGTACGATTAATCGATTTTGAATTATTAATTAGAAGGTTTATTTCTCTAAGCTTGGTGAAAATTTCTGTTTGCTCAAAACGGTCCAGATCTTCAATGATTACAACATTATAATCTGTTACCTCAAAAAAATACAAAATTTCATCCAGATGATTATTCAGGATAGATTTGTCTATTTTATCAGCTACCTGGATTTCAAGATTCTGAAAATTTAATTTACTAATCGTAAGTTTTTGAGAAAATCCTACCACAGCACGTAGGAAGTAAAATGAAAGAACTAAACCTCCAATAGCCAATAAGCCCTGTACAATATATGCGAACCATAATTTTGGTTCTGGCAAATTAATTAGGGTTCTAAGGAAATGGAAATTAAAAAAAGTGTATAATACAAAGATAAGTCCGAATACTAACCAAGTAGTTTCCTGAACTTCCTTGGGATTCAAACTTCTTATTTTCTTGAACCTGGAATCAGGTATATTATCATATTCTTCGTGATAAAAGATTTGTTGAAGAATGCTTAATTCTACTAATCGAAGCTGATCATTTTTTGAAAGTTTGTCACTATTTATGTTTTCACTTCTTAAATGTGCATATTTATCAGTGTCATTCCTTTTCTCTTCTTTAAAAGTCGCCAATGAAACATTTAAAAATTTTAAACTTTCATTTTTATTGGTTTTCTGAAAAGTTTTTAAAATGCTGCTTTTGCCGGAACCATAGGTTCCAGATAGCGCGATATTTTTTATATCTTTTTCTTTCCGATTAGACAGAGCCCATTCTAAAGAATCACAGTAAAATTTATGCTTTTCTGGATCACTAACTGGAGAAAGGGAGTTAAAAGGGATATTTTGTTTCTTATCCTTAATTTCCTGATTCTTTTGTAAATTTTCACTCATAGGCAAGAGATATTTTTTCTTGTTTTACCCTTGCAATTCTGGAAAGCAGAAGATTTTGAAGTTGATTTAAATATCTAATTTGCAAATTTTTATCATCTATTGAATTTTGCAATGGAGTGACTTTTGAATTAAAATTTTCTGTTAGATTGTTTTGGTTTCCAGGCATTGGAAATTTCATCCTTTTAATGTCTGTTATCGGCAATTGTGGCTGAGCAGATCCAGATAAATGATTTATAATAAGATCTTTCATTTCCGCACTTTTCATTTTTGTATATAAAAAGAATGAAATCCTGGGATTTCTTAAAATCACCATTCCCGAATTAATCCTGACATTTTCAAAATCTAATTTATCATTGTAGTAACCTATATTCCCAACCGTACCTCTAGTGGTCATTACGACATCTTTTCTTTTTAATTTTCCTTTTCGCAGTAATTCATCCTTTTCTTTAGTCACAAAACTATTATTACTAAAATCAAAACCTGATTTTGTTACATTTCCGGCATTTAGAAATAGGCAATAACCATCATTTGAGAATTCTTCTTTTTTGGGGTAATTTTTCCCTCTATCTCCATCTTCGATGTCACAAATTTCATCAATGCTACCAGCGATCCACCCTTCTGGAATTTCCTTATCCAACTCTTCATTATAAACCATTTCTCCACCGGAAGATTTATAAGGCTTACCTTTTTTATTAGGAAATTCAAAATCAACAAACCAATGTTTATAAAGGGCCTGGGCAGTTTCTTCCAGCTTCTGGTTTATTTCTTCATTTAATTTTATACGGTTTTTAACCACATTATATTCCTTTACAATTTCCCGCTGTTTTTCTATGGAAGGAACGGGAAGTTCAAAAGCTAAAAAATCTTCCCATTCCAAGCTCCCCCTAACACCTCCAACTGCGTGAAATGTTGCTTGTCTGTCAAATTCAGAACGGGAAAACCACATCATTAGATATTGGGGGAGTAAAACCTCCGTATCTATTATTTCAAACACAGGATAAGCTTGAGAAATAATGGCTTCTTCAATATCTTCAAGTAATGCCACGGGCATTTTACCATCTCTCCTAACCTGCATAATACTACAGGCAAATTGATTTTCACGAATAATTTTATAGTTGCGCATATTTGTTCCTACCGTATTGGCCACGGAAGGAATAAACTCTTTGGATATGCTTAGGCCTAAAAGTGTAGTGACTTTTAACTCCTTATTACGTTCATCAACCAATTGTATATAATCGCCTATAGGCCTATAGTTTGATGGCATACCCCAGCTCTTTAAAAACGTCCAACAATTCTTTTTTAGATTGCTCTTCCTGTTGTAGTAAGTCTGTAAGTTCGGTTTGTAAACCTGCCATCTTGGTATCAAAATCGATGTTTTCATCCCGGTTTACAAATTCAATATATTTGCTGGGCACCAGGGAGAAATCTTTCTTTTCAATATTGGCTTTAGTGGCACTGTAGCAATATTCCGGGATATCTTTATAATCCGTGTCTTCCTGTTGCCAATCGTGGTAAGTCCTGGCAATATCTTTAATTTGCGTTCCACTAAACTGGATAAATTTCTTTTCAAATGGCTCTCCAATTTGCCGCAAATCCATAAACAACACCTCCTCTTCCCGATTGCGGTAGTGGCGGACTTCGTCTCCAATGGAACGGGTATGGGCAGTTTTATTTTTATTCAGGATCCAAACAGTTACGCTTATATTCGTGGTATAAAACATATTTTGTGGCAGGATAATAATGGCTTCCACCAGGTTATTCTCCACTAGTTTTTTCCGTATTTTATATTCCTCACCACCACCCGAAAGCGATCCGTTAGCCAGAATAAATCCGGCAACCCCATCATCTGATAATTTGGAAACCATATTTAAGATCCAACCATAGTTCGCATTACTTTTTGGAGGCACTTCATAGCCCTGCCAGCGAGGATCATCGATTAATTCCTGTGGTCCGCGCCAGTCTTTTTGATTAAATGGCGGGTTGGCCATAATATAATCTGCTTTCAGATCCTTATGCTGGTCGTTGCTAAACGTATCGGCAGCTTTATCCCCCAGGTTTGCCGATATTCCCCGAATGGCCAGGTTCATTTTGGCCAGTTTGTAAGTAGTATTTGTGTATTCCTGGCCGTAAATGGAAATTTCCCGTTTGCTGCCGTGGTGGCTTTCTATAAACTTGATAGACTGCACAAACATACCACCAGAGCCACAAGCCGGGTCATAAATAATCCCTTTATAGGGTTCGATCATTTCGGCAATAAGGTTTACAATACTTTTTGGCGTGTAAAACTCTCCCTTTCCTTTTCCTTCCGCCAAGGCGAATTTGGATAAGAAATATTCATATACACGCCCCACAATATCCTGGGATTTGTCTTTTTGGGTATCGATTTTATTAATGGTGTCCAACAGGGAAGCCAGCTTACTTTTATCCAGTCCCAAACGGGAAAAATAATTATCCGGCAATGCACCTTTTAAAGAAGGATTGTTCTTTTCTATCCGGTTTAAGGCAGTATCAATCTTCAAGGCAATATCGTCCTGTTTTGCATTTTTAATAAGATAATTCCACCGGGAAGTCTCAGCTAAGAAAAAGACATTCTTCATATTGTAGAAGTCTTTCATCTCGAGGTACTTTTCTTTGCCTTCGGCAATAAGCTCCTCGCGGCGGACCTCAAATTTGTCACTAGCAAATTTCAGGAAGATAAGCCCGAGTACTACGTGCTTGTATTCTGAAGGTTCAATGGAGCCACGAAGTTTATTGGCAGCATCCCACAGACTTTCCTCAATCGATTTTTCTTTGCTCGTTTTCTTTTTGGCCATTATTAAAATTCGGGTCTTACAAGTAAATATTTCAATAGCTTCATGAAGTAGGGTAAGAAGCCGCAGCAATTTAGGAAAAATCTTTCTAATGTTAAAGGATTCTAAAGATTGAGCAGATTCTTGCCTGAATTGCCGGTCATTGCTTGGTCGGCACACTATCGCAAGTTGGCGGAGTAGGGAAGCGGATTTGCCGACTTACCGTTTTTGTTTCCTGGTTTTCTAAATTACGCTTTTTCGACAACACCCGTCTTTATTTGCGATGAACCGACTTGTTGTGCAACGTATTTTTACTATAAATCTAAAATACCGAAAGCTTCTGTGTGAGGTACATCAATGGAAATAATCGAAAATTTTGGAGTCACCCTTCTTTTTAATAGTGCGAGAGTGTTTTTTGATCGCACATCAGACGTCACAAAATGGGATATTGTTTTATCTAAATCGGCTTGCGCAAATAACTTTGAATCGTTTGGAATTATAGCCCTAGGAGTTAATTTTTCAGTTTCAATTTTATTTTCACTAAAAATGATTTTGGCAAATTCGCCAGTTCTTTCTCCTTCTTTTAAATTGAATGGAATAATTTGAAGGTCTTTTAAGGGTAAATCTTCTAATTTGCCTAAAACGCAATATTCTGCAACTGAAATTGTTGAAATTTTCAAGGTTACATCGTTCTCCAAGAAATATTTGTAATAACCTACTGCATTTCTATGAAGGGGATCTTCGTCATTTAGTAATCGAATAAAAAAACTAGTGTCTAATAAAACGCTATGCTTCATAACCTCCCCGCATATTTAACAACCAATCATCTGCATTTATTCCTCTCCAATTATTTTTTGCTTTATTAATTAATGTATTCAGATAATCGTTATCAAATTTTGGATTGTAATCTATTAATTCTAGTAATTTCAAAGATTTTGTGTCAATTTCTCCAGTTTCCACATTCTGTTTTCCAGATGCTCTAACACCGAATTTTTTATATAAAAGGTTTTCTTCTCTTTCTTTCAAAAATTCTTCTCCAGTTTCTATTGATAAGTAACCGTAATCTTTTGTATCTAGATGTATGTTAGCCTTACTTTTTCCTCCTGCATCTTTTAAAACACCATAGAAATAAAATTCTGCATCCGACCAGATATTTTCTGTACGAAAGAATTTTGTGGAGGGATTAATCTTTAATTCATAGTCCTTTTCTAAAGAAGTCTTAATTTGAAATTCATAATTCTTTTGACGAGACATTTTTTGAATTTCCTCTAAGGCCCTTGCAGTTTTTAATTCTAAAAAATCAATATTGTTTTGCGCTTGAACTTGAGAAAGTAAAGCACTAAATCCAATAACCGCTTGAATAGAAGTTTTAAAAATGTGGCGAACCGATCCTTCTTCTATATCATAGGTAATAATCGGTCTATCTTTTTTATTATTTGGATACAACAAATCCTCGACATTTTGCAAAATGGATGCAATCTGCTTAATATCATAGTTGTCTGGACTTAATTCAAGATTTCCAGACTTTCCTACGACTCTAATTTCTATGTCACCAATTTTTTCCACAAATCAAAAATACAATTATTTTATATTGAAGTTGAATTTTCATTAAATATGTTGCACAACTCCCCACCTAAAATACCCTTTTAATTAAAAAAAATACCAGGATAAACCCAGTTTTACTAAATATAAAACCTTAAAATAATAGAAGAATACGGAAAACCGTAAAGAAAAGAGTTGTGAGTATAGTTAGAGAATAAGCAATCAGTTGGAACTATAGACTTTTCAATTTGAAGTTGAGGTATACCAGAATTATTTCTACAAAAACAATTAGACCAGTTAGTGAAGCTTATTTTTTCGAAATTGAATAATTATTTCCCCAATTTCTTGAAAAAATTATGAAGGGTAATTCCTTGACCATCACAAATTTTTTCGAGAGTTTCCACCGGAATACGATATTCTGCTTTTCCTCTAATTTTTCTTATGATTCCTTCTTCTACGTTACATTTATCAGCGAAAGAACGTTGCGATCGTTTCTGATCAAGCCATGGCTTTATCCACTCCCTATTTATAAAATCACAAATAATAAAATTTATACCAGCCATATAACAAAAGAAGAGGAACTTTGAAAAATAATTGCGCACGATCGTACGCACTTAAAAATTTTTATATATATTTGAGTGATATTATATTTGCGTTTACTTCTAAAAATATAGAAGCATACGCTTTGAATCTCGTATAGGAAAACTGGCGTTTTAATATTACCACGGGATGATAAGTGATCATGCTCACGCTCATAAAACGGCGTGGGCTCACTTATTTGTGGTAAAGGTACCGCCAGTACCTCCTATACAATAAGTTGAGTTCCACGTCTATTTTTTAGTTCGAACTACGTCATTTCTCTTCTTAATTTTCAAAGTGATTTTCTACAATTTTTTAAGTCTCGCAACACCAAAACAACTGTTTTGGTTATCTAAAAGTATGTCTAATCTTAGGCTTGTTGCGGGACAGGCCAAAATTTTTACAATCCCGTGGGTGCTGTGATACCCTATTTTTTTTACAGCGTGGGTTGGGAAAAGCCTTAAAAGGGCTTGGGAACATTAGTAATAGGTTTGCAGTTTCGGCTATAGGGAGCCGGGATACCCTTGCTCCTCCATCGAGAGTAAAGGGACTATTTGAATTAAGCTCAAAGCCTTCCCTGAAGATTGGCGTCTGGAGGGGAAGGCCTAAGCTTAAGTAAAACAATGTTTCACTTAAAATCACACGTAAAATTATGAAAAATAATTACTCGCGCCTTAAATGGGTGGCGCTAATTATTATAGGCGGGATACTCTTCTTCCTTGCTAGTGCTGCTAATGCGGCAACCACTGCCCCACTGCCCTTGCAACAGCAAGAAATTTCAGGTGTAGTACAAGATCAAAACGGGATTCCTATACCTGGGGTGACCGTTACAGTTAAAAATACCAACAGAGGAACAATAACTAACCTGGATGGCGAGTACAACATCACTGCTCCTGCCAATGGCATTTTGGTCTTTTCCTATATAGGATATAAAACTGTAGAAATCCTGGTAGATAACAACGAAGAAATTAGCATTCAATTAGAGGAGGATGTTTCTGCCCTTGGCGAAGTAAAAATTAATGCTGGTTACTATAATACTACCAGGCGCGAGAGTACAGGTAATATTTCCAGGGTAACGGCCGAGGAAATAGAAAACCAGCCGGTGGTGAGCCCTATTCAGGCATTGCAGGGAAGAATGGCAGGTGTTGAGATAATTTCTGGAGGAGCAAATCCTGGGGGCGCTCCCACCATTAGGATACGGGGAACGAACAGTTTACGAAGCGAAGGAAACTATCCGCTTTACATTATAGATGGGGTTCCCGTAAGTTCTGTTCCTGTTGAGAGCAATTCGGTTTTATCGAATTCCGGTATAGATCCGTTAAATAATTTGAATCCTGCAAACATAGAAAGTGTTGAAGTTTTGAAGGATGCAGATGCAACAGCAATTTACGGTTCACGGGGGGCAAACGGGGTGGTATTAATTACCACTAAGAATGGCAGCAACCGAGGGCTGGAAGCGCGTATTTATACCGGTAGTTCTTCTATAGCAGAGAAGCTTGATTTATTGAATACCCCGCAGTATTTGCAGGTACGGCGGGAGGCTTTCCAGAATGATGGTGTGGAGCCAGATAATTTCAATGCCTACGATCTGGTCTTATGGGATCAGGAAAGATATACAGACTGGCAGGAATTTTTTTTTGGCGGTCAGGCCGAAGTGACCAATGCTAGCCTGGCAATTTCAGGTGGGGAAGGCAATACCACGTACCGCATAGGAGGTTCTGTATTCTCACAGGGAACGATATACCCGGGAGATTATGATTATCGCAAAGGTACCAGTAACCTAGCCCTAAATCACCTATCAAAAGATAACCTGTTTGAGGTAAAACTCCATGTGAATTACGGAATTGACCAAAACAATTTAACAGGTACAAACGGCCTTAACCCTGCCAACATCTTGTTACCTCCAAATGCTCCATCAGTTTTTAATGATGATGGAAGTCTTAATTGGGAGGACTGGAGTGAGGCCGGGCTATCTAATCCGATGGAGGGATATTTCAACACGACCTCTACCCAAACCAGGAACCTGAACGCTAACCTGGTACTTTCTTATGAAATAGTATCAGGTTTACGCTTGAAATCCAGTTTTGGCTATGCTAATTTTACCAGTGACGAATTATGGAAACTACCCATTCGATCATATGCCCCGGCATCCAACCCGGTTAACAGGTCGTCTCATCTTTCAACTAATAGAAAATCATGGATTATTGAGCCGCAATTGACCTATGATCAAAACTTCGGAAAACTGGAAACACATTTTTTAATTGGAGGAACCTTGCAAAAAAATGGATCTGACCGAAGTTCTTTCCAGGGGCAGGGCTATGCTTCGGAATCATTAATAGGAGATTTAGGTTCAGCGGAGAGTATAATCAATGCTAGCAGTGGTCAGGCTGAATATAAGTATGTCGCCCTTTTTTCCAGAATCGGTCTAAATTGGGATCAAAAGTATTTTTTAAACCTTACCGGTCGCAGGGATGGCTCCTCCCGGTTTGGTACTAATAACCGGTTTGCCAGTTTCGGGGCAATAGGCGCTGCCTGGATTCTTTCTGAAGAGTCTTTTTTTGGAAAGGTAGATAGCTTTCTATCTTTTGCAAAGCTACGAGGTAGCTATGGAAGCACGGGGAACGACCAAATAGGAGATTATGGTTATCTGGATGCCTACCAGGCAACCGTAGGTCCCGGAGGCCTTTATCCTGTCGCACTGGCCAATCCTGACTATTCCTGGGAAGTCAATAAAAAACTGGAACTGGCCACAGAGCTCGGATTCTTGAAAGATAAGTTGAATATTGGAGTAAGTTGGTATCGTAACCGATCCTCCAACCAGCTGGTTGGGTATTCGCTACCTTACATCGCTGGATTCAATTCCGTACAGGCTAACCTGCCGGCCACGGTTCAAAATAAAGGTCTGGAGATTGAACTCGCAACTATCAATTTCAGTAATGACAGGTTTAGCTGGAGAACAAATCTGAATCTTAGTTTTCCGGAAAATAAATTACTACGATATCCGGATATCGATCAATCCTCTTATTCAAATACTTACCGCGTAGGTGAGCCCCTAAATATTGCACTATTATATGATTATACTGGCCTGGATCCTGAAACAGGTTTGTATACGGTAAGGGATGTAAATGACGACGGAAACCTGAGTTTTGAAGATCAGATTATTACTAAAAATCTGAATAGAGAGTTCTTTGGCGGCCTGAGCAATTCTTTACGTTATGGAAATTTCAATCTCGAATTTCTTTTACAATACGTGAAACAGGAAGGAAGGCTATCCGAATTCCAGGCCGGAACGAACAGCAATGTTCTTGATGTGGCTTTGGGTAATGAAGATTTTCAGAGATATTCTGCGTCCTACGAAGCATCAATTGCTTTTATAGATGCGGTAAACAGTGATTTTTCTTTTACTGACGCTTCTTTTCTACGCCTCAAAACACTTTCCATGGGCTATAATTTACCAATGAGATGGACAAAAAGACTGCATGCCGACCAGATCCGGTTATTTATTCATGGGCAAAACCTGCTAACATGGACGCCTTATGAAGGTCTAGATCCGGAACTACCTACCTCAGCAATATCTATGGGAAATCTTAGATCTGTTACAGCAGGACTACAGCTTAATTTTTAACACATTATCATGAAAAAATATTCTTATACATACCAGTTCATTATTTTATTAGTGGCTTGCCTATTTTACTCCTGTGAAGAGATGGTAGATCTCGATCCTCCTGCAAACCAATTGGTAAGGCAAGAGGTATTCAAAAGCGAGGCCACGGTGGAAAGTGCCATGACAGGAATCTATTACCAATTATTTCAGTTGGAATATTCTAATGGGGGAAGAAGCAGTATCACCACTATGGCAGGCTTATCAGCGGATAATATTCAAACCATTAGTACAGGAAATGTTTCCAGGATGCAATTCCAGGAACATGAAATTGATCCCGATAATATAGAAAATCTAAGTATCTGGTCCAGTGCCTACAATATGATTTATGCCGTGAACTCTTTTCTGGAAGGTTTGCAAAATGCGGATAATCTGGAACAGTCATTCAAAAATCAAATGGAAGGTCAGGCGAGGTTTGTCCGTGCATTTACTTATTTCTACCTGACTAATCTTTACGGGGATGTTCCGCTTATACTGAAGACAGATTATCGCGAGAACCAATTGGCTTCAAGAACTTCCCAAATTGACATTTATGATCAGATTCTCGCCGATTTAATAATGGCCGAAGAACAGGTTCCTGAAGAATATTGGAATACCGAGAGAACAAGTATCAATAAACAAGTGGTTAGGGCCTTTCTGTCTCGTGTTTACCTATATTCCGAGAACTGGCAGGAAGCTGAAAAATTTAGCAGTCTGGTGATAAATGATACTGGCAACTACGGATTATTAGAGGACTTAGACGAGGTTTTTCTGGCCAATAGTGCTGAGGCAATCTGGCAAATTTCTCCGATAGGAGCTGGGGGTTTGTCGACACAAACTAACGAAGGGAATTTTCAAATCATTGATCCAATCTTTTCATTTTTTGCGGCTATTAAATTGGAGGAACCATTCATAGCTGAATTTGATTCCATCGATAAAAGGTTTCAAAACTGGGTGGGGTATAACGAAGCACTGGATGCTCATTACGTGCATAAATATAAAGTGCGCCTTAGCAACCAATTCCCAATAGAAGAATATTCTATGGTTCTTCGGCTAGGCGAACAATACCTCATTCGTGCGGAATCACGTTTGGAGCAGGGTGATTTAGCTGGTGCTTTGCAGGATGTTGATGAGATCCGATTAAGATCAGGACTGCAACCATTTGCGGAAATTAAACCCGAAATATCAGAGATGGAGCTTTTTGAAGAAATCTTATTACAACGAAGAAAGGAACTTTTTTCGGAATGGAGTCATCGTTGGTTTGATCTAAAGCGAACCGGCCAGGCTGGACAGGTTCTAGGGGAAGATCCATCATGGAATACAACTGATTTGCTTTATCCAATACCGGAATCCGAGAGAAAAAAGAATCCGAATCTGACACAAAATGAAGGGTACTAAAATGAAAAATTATATATTTCTTTCAATACTTTTCTTAGTACTAGGAAACCAGCTGTTCGCTCAGCAAGTTAAAGCTTTGACTGAAAAAAATCTTGATACGACTGTAAGATATGGCAAATTGAAAAACGGGTTTACTTATTATATAAAGAAAAACGAGGTTCCTCCCGGACAAATTCAAATGCTATTAGCAGTGAAGGCGGGTTATTATCAACAAAAACAAAATCAGAAAGAATATGCTCATCTTCTTGAGCATATTGGCGCCGTTCATACGGTAAAATATCCGCAACTTCTAAAGGTTGCTGATTCTGCCAGTCTTATTCTTGCGGCCAGAACCGGTTATGATTTTACAGAGTACCAACTTACATTTTCTTCAGACCGCCCGGAAAAATTGAACCTTGCTTTGGAATTTCTATATGAATGGTCGGGGAATATGATAATAAGAGAGAATGATGTAGCGGTGGAAAGCGGTTCGGTGATCGGCGAAGGCCGATCTAAGTCTTATTATAGAGATTGGTATCTAGATACGATTTCCAATATCGTCCTATCAAATACGAATTTTGGGCTACAGGATAAAGCAGGCTCAGAAGCTAGTATGAGAAATGTGAATATTGAAGCTTTAAAAGAATTCCATAATAAATGGTATCGACCGGACCTAGAAGCTGCCATCATAGTTGGAGACATCAACCCCGACAGCCTCGAAAAGGTAATAATTAATCGTTTTAACGATTTAAAGTCCGGCTACGATTCGGAAAGCCCTGAGAGGTACAATGAGCAATTTAAAATTATCCTTCCTGGTAAAAACCAGTACCAGTCGCTTAAAGATTCCATTAATGAGTCATCCAGGATAGTAATTACCAGTAAGCGTAAAAATGATGAAAAGTTCGTGCGTTCGCGAGAAGATCTGCGAAAAATGTTGCTGCAAAAGCTAACTAGCATGATGTATGATAAAATCGGAAAAAAATTAAAAGATCAATACGATCCTCCGTTTGAAAACTATACTAGCTCTTTTAGTAGCAATTCTTTAGCGAACGGTCAACTACAGATAAATTATTGGATGGTGGATACTGATAATGATTTAGATATCAAGTCAAATATGATGCAATTATTTACAGCGGATGAATTAGTGAAAGGGACTATTGATAAAGAAATGTTAGAAAAGTCAAAACAAGTTTTATATGATGATCTCGTAACAAAAAATTCAGAATCAAGGGATATATCTATCAGTTTACTGAATCATTTTGTTTTAGGAAATAGAGCAGTTATTGGCGAAAGATACGAGAGGGAGTTAAGACAGGTATTGGAGGATATTGGAATATCGGAGATCAAGAATTACATCAATACCGGTTGGCAACTTTCTGAAAATACCGATTATACCTTTATTAATATTCCGGTTTCATCCATACCAAAGCATCAGAATGTGATGAAATGGTATCAGGAAGCGAAAGTAAAAGCCCGAAAAAAATCCAAATTAATTTTCCGGGAAATTGACACTATTTCAAACGTTTTTCAACCTTTAAAAAATGTTGATCTATCCATGGTAAAGGAAAATGAAATTGGAGTAAGCTCATTAATATTGCCAAATGGAATAAAGCTGATCTTTAAGCCTTCAGAACCCTGGATGGAACGCTATAAGAATCAAGTTTCAATCTACGGATACAAAGAAGTTCCAATTTCTATTAGAAATAAAAAAGAATATATAACTGCGACTACAGCACCTGATTTGATGTTCTACGGAGATGTTGAAGATTACTCAAAATTTGAATTAAAGCAGTTCATGCTGGATCATCAGATGAGATTGAATTATTATCATATTCAAAATCAGTTTATTATTGACGGAGTTTTTCAAAAAAACGATATACAGTCTTTTTTTAATGTATTACATCGCTATTTGCTCAATCCTAAATACAATCAACAGGCATTTGAAAATTGGAAAGAAGATCAAATATTGAAGTTCAGCCAAACCTTAGATCATAATCTGATGATTCGTGAAACGGTTGAAAGGACATTATTTACCAAGGTCCCGCAAATAAGTAAAAAAGATATTGCCGCCCTCACATTTCAAGATTATTATGAAGGCTATAATAAATTTACAAATTTATATGGCTACACCTTTATTATCACCGGAGATTTTAACTCAGAAGAATTAATACCAGAGGTTCAAAATTACCTGTCTGAATTTCCAACGGTTATAGAGAATAATATGTTCCAGAATCAATTCACCTATAATTTTAAGACCATTTCAGAAACGGTTGAATACGAAGATGTCAATAATGCCGTAGTCGAACTATACTTCCCGGTGCAAATAGATTATAGTTCTAAAACACAGGTAGTGCTGGATCTTTTATGGAAAAGGTTAGACGAGGCGATTTTTGACCGCTTAAGAAGTGGCTCCTATATGCCTCATGCCTATGGTAAGTGGATGGATTTTGAAAAAGGGATCTATGCTTTTATTATAAGTTTTGATAGTGACCTTGGAAATCAGGACAAAATGATTAAATCGGCTGTTGAAGAATTTAAACAACTCCGTGATAAAGGAGTTGCCCCAACCTGGTTGGAGACAGCCATTCCGTTGAGAATAGATAGGTACGAACCAAGGCTGGATAGGTTCTACCTTGTAAATTTTTGGCCGGATTTTCTAAAAAGATATGAGAACAGTGAAAGAAGTGCTACAGAAGAAGTTTTACAGTATTCCTCCTTACTAAAACATTTCATCGATTTGGAAGATGTCAACGAGGCCGCAAAAAAATACCTGTCTCTGGATAAACGACAGGAAATAATAATAATACCCAAGAATAAATAGAATTCTTTTATAACAAGTATCCCGGACAAATCCGGGATACTTAAATTAAATGATTATGGATTAATCAATTTTGGTGGTCTGGTAGGGCTCTCTTTGAGTGTATTGACATTCATTTCATCATACACATCATAAGCCTGTCCATTCTCACTGAATTTCACCTGGCA
The DNA here is from genome assembly GCF_002311535.1 of Salegentibacter sp. UBA1130. Lineage (NCBI taxonomy): Bacteria > Pseudomonadati > Bacteroidota > Flavobacteriia > Flavobacteriales > Flavobacteriaceae > Salegentibacter > Salegentibacter sp. UBA1130. Next base: position 124,412 of record NZ_DCAP01000042.1, read on the forward strand.
ATGATATTGTCCACCTGAACAATCCTGTTCAGCAATTGGTTGCCAGTTCCCACTAATCAAGACATAATCGTTGACCAGGGTCGCCGGCTCATTGTCGGTTTCACCTCCTACATTTGTAAAGGACATGCCTAAAACAACAAGAAGCGCCATTGCTGGAATTAAAAATAGCTTTTTCATAATATAAAGATTAAAAATATACCTACTCTTTGAAGGATTTTCGGCTTCTCCTACTTTCTGCGCAAAAAGATTTGTAACTTTTCTTTTATGGTGTAAATATTCCAGTACAATACTGAAATTTGAAAGTAGTATAAGCTTAAGGCTACTATCATTTACAATAGTAAATTTCATCAAATAACCTCAAAAAAAATGGTCGCTAAAGCCGAAAAACTATTCTGTTATAAAATGGACCAGGCATTTTCCATTCTATACTGCGAAGGCGTCTGACCATATTGAAGTTTGAAATTTTTAGAAAAATGTGAATGATCCTTAAAACCGCATTTCTGCATAATTATGGAAATAGGCAATTCCGTACTTCGAATTAAAAGGGCACCTTTTTCAAGTCTTTTTTTCATATGGAACCGGGGTATGGTAGTGCCATACATTTTCTTAAATCCTTCTTTGAGTTTAGTTTTGTTCGTACGGTGAATAAGTCCTAATTCCTTAAGGGATGGCAGTTCAGTATGCAGATTCCGGAGAATATAAAGACGTACTTGCTTTAGCAGTATTTTTGTTGCGGCACTCTCCTTCCTTCCTGATTTTGAAGACCTGGCTGGGTTACTATCTTTCTCGTCCTCCTCAATCCTATTTTCGAAACGAAAAGCGGTAATTACATATGAACAGTCTGAATTAATACCTGTCATCTTCTGAATAGTGCAGGGAGTCCTATATAGACTTTTATTTTCAGTTAGAAAGTCTAAAGTAATTAATCGCTGATAAGGTTTTCCATCATTTAATTCCAGTTCCTTTTTTAAAACAGTTACGGAATTATTGGAAAGAATTTCTGAAATTGGTCTATCAATTTTTTTCTCATCCCATTTCAGGATCTTGGGAGTTTGGGTAGTATATGAAGTTATATGGTAGCTATTATCCAGGAATATTGAAAAATGATATTCCGTATGTTCCTCCTGCTGCTGGGATTTAAAACAGGAATTATAAATTTCTTCGGACATCATATTTAGTAATACGCCAATAGTATCTAGTGGGTCTCGGCGACCTGACGGTTCCTGGCGAAACATAAAATTACCACAGGCAATCTCGATGATTTGTTGGTACAAAGAATTGAACCTCATTTTCTCCTCGTTGCTGATTTCCTTTTCCATAATTATTATTTTATTAATGGTTACTTTTATAGTCCTGCAAGAACGAAAGCGCCTTTTCCTTATTAGTAAATACCCGGGTAGGATAAGCCGGGTTATTTATTTTAATATACATCTGGGTGATTACCTCGGCGTGCTCATCTTTAACCAGGAGTGCGAGTGCCGTTGTCATATATGCACCTTCAATAGCCAAATAGTCCCTGGCTTGTTTTTGAGCAAGGGTGACAGCCCTTAGATCACAAAATATAGGATATGAATTTTCATTTTGCAGCTGTAATCGCTGGCTTACGATTTGTTTGGCCATACTCCTATTAATCTCATAAATTTCTTTATAGATAAAATAAAGGATCCCCTTGGAAATCCACATTTTTGCATAAGTACCATCCACAACCATCCCGTAATAATTTGGATATCACTAATATAAAACAAAATCCCAATACGTCTTACCAGAACATTTTTCTTGAATTATATATTATGTGATAAAGTTATTCTCATAAGTTTTAAAGCTATTTGAACGAAAAGCCGAATAACTGTTCTGAAAAGACTTTTTATTGTAACAGCCAGAATTGTAATAGATTTTTATCATAGCTTGAAAAGGAAATTTTCATATCAAAAGTTATGGCTAAAGTTAAACACAATAATTTCTTGGATACGGTTGATGAAGTAATCACCAATGCAACCAATGCTGGGGTAATCCATCTCCATGCAGAGGGCAATGAATTAAACGGGCGGCGTATAACCATTAACGGGAAACCTTCCTATCACTTCGGAACCACGGGTTACTTAGGACTTGAACAAGATAAAAGGTTAAAAAGAGCAGCAATAGATGCTATTGAAAAATACGGAACCCAGTTTCCACTATCCAAAACATATATTTCGCACCCGCTCTATGCTCCGCTGGAAGAAAAAATATTTGAAATGTACCAGCACCCCATACTCATTACTAAAAATAGTACACTTGGGCATTTAGCAGTCATTCCCACAGCTATAAGGGATGGTGATGCGGTGATCTTGGATCACCAGGTACATTGGAGTGTTCAAAGTGCCACGGAGGTTTTAAAATCAAAAGGAGTAACAGTAAGGATGATCAGGCATAGCAATATGGATATGCTGGAACATTATATCAAAGACTTAAGAAATAAGGCCAATAAAATTTGGTATATGGCAGACGGGGTTTATTCCATGTACGGGGATTTTGCCCCTTTACAGGACTTAATGGAGTTGTCCAAAAAGTACCCGCAATTACACCTCTATATAGATGATGTGCACGGAATGAGTTGGAAAGGAAAGCACGGTTCGGGTTATGTTATGTCTGTATTGAAAGAGCTTCCCCAGAATCTACTCTTAATCGGCACGTTGAGTAAAACTTTTGGGGCTAGTGGTGCAGTGCTAGTATGTCCTGATAAAAAATTGCATAAAAAAATTAAAAATTTCGGAGGACCCCTAACATTTTCAGCCCAATTGGAACCTGCTTCAGTTGCTGCTGCCACTGCTTCTGCGGAAATTCATCTCTCCCCTGAAATCTATGAGCTACAGTCAGGTTTAGCTGCTAAAATTGAATATTTTAATAAATTACTAGAGGCTTCAGATCTACCGCTGGTACATAAGAATACCTCCCCGGTATTTTATATTGGTACAGGGTTACCGGCTACAGGATATAATTTTGTACGCAAAATGATGAATGCCGGTTTTTTTGTTAATCTTGGTTTGTTTCCAGCAGTTCCGGTTAAAAATACCGGAGTTAGAATCACGATTTCTAGGCATAACGAATTGAAAGATATTCAGGCCCTAGTGGATGCGATGAATTATTACTTTCCCCTGGCTATGGAAGAAACCCATACTGATTTAACCAGGATTTACAAATCATTTGGAATTCAAACAACCGAAAAGAATAATCCTGTAACTACTCAAATGGAAGAGCTAAATCTGGAATATACCCAAACCATTCAACAAATAAATAAATCGGAATGGGATACCTGTTTTTTCGGAAAAGGTACATTTGATTGGGACGGTCTTGATTTTTTAGAGAAAGTGTTTACCAATAATAATTTAAAGGAGCATAATTGGGCCTTCCATTACATTACCATAAAAGACAAAATAGGGAAAATCATTTTGGCGGCACCCCTTACTAGTGCGCTTTTAAAAAATGATATGCTATCGGATGCAAAAACCTCGAAAGCCATTGAAGAAATACGTGAACAGGATCCCTATTATATGACCGATATGGTGCTATCCTTAGGATCAGTTTTTTCAGAGGGAGCCCATTTGTTTTTAGACGATGATCATCCTCTACATATTCAAGCCATGCGGTTATTTCTAGAGAAAATTGATGAAATAAAGTCTAACGTAGGGGCTAAACTCATCATTTTAAGGGATTTTGAAAAAACAAATACGTTGAACGCTTTTCTTCACAAGCAAGGTTTTATTTCCTTAGAAATGCCCGATTCCTGTGAAATTGCCAACCTCAATTGGCGAAATGAAGAACAACATATTTCCACGCTCAGTAAACGCTCCAGGAAACATTTTAAAAAGGACATTAAGGCATTTGAGAATTACTTTAACACCAGGATCGTAAGCTCCCCTACCCCAGCAGAAATTGACAAATATTACCAGTTATTTGAAGAGGTTTGGAATAACAATTTAGGAATTAACACTTTTAAATTTCCTAAAAAACTATTTTCTGAAATGGTTAAAAGTCCGAAGTGGGATTTTCTAACCTTATATCTTAAAGCAGATAATCACGACGCATCGGATAAGATCGTTGGCGTGATGTTTATAACGCGATCCGGGAAAACTTTCATACCCGCTTTTGTAGGCATGGATTATGAATATAATGAAAAATTCAATGTCTATCGCCAGCTTTTATTCCAGGCAATAAAAATAGCCGGGATTTTCAAATTCGAAAAAATTAATTTTGGCCTTAGCGCCAGTTTTGAAAAAAAGAAATTGGGAGCCACTTTAATACCTAAAATAGCCTATGTTCAAGCAGATGATAACTTCAGTCTTGAAGCTTTGGATTGGCTACAAAAAGATTAACACCCCCTTTGAAGCATATTTTTAAATATTTACCCTTTAAAAAGCCGTATTGAAAATAGCACAGCAAAGGCATTATTTGTTTTCATTAAATACAAGTCTCATGTTCGAGAAAACAATGTCTATATTCAGCGAAAATGTCGAAAGCTTAATTCAGTCAGATAAACCTGATTTGAAGAAAGCTGAAGATGGCATTAGTTTATGTATTAAAATTCTTTCCAAATTACAAAAGCAAGTAGATAAGGATGATTTTGAAGATACTCAAGCCGAAATAGAGTTTTTTAAAAATATAAAACCTTTCCCTATGAGCTATCTTATTTATTTTACCGAAGTCAGGACTTGTGAATTAAAGCTCCCAAAGGTCGGAAACTCTCATAAAGTTCGTTACTTGGAGAAAGAGATTAAAAAGATCAATAGATTTTTTTCTGAAAATAACAGTTTTGTCAACTATATGGAGCAAAACCACAATTACCTGGATCCACAATTTTTCAGTCGCAGTGGTAAGATGGATTTCTCCTTTAGCCCAACCATTAACTATTATCAAAATCCCGAATTTTCGACCAGTCACGATATGCTATGGTCAAAAGTACAGGCGCTTTACCGCTATATACATTATATTAGGGAGAAGTTGGAACTGATTCAACCGGGAAGTAGCGGAGATTTCCGAGAACGCCAACCAAACCTTCTACTATGGTCAGGCTCTAAAACTTCTTTAGTAGAAGTAATCTATAGTTTATACTTAAAAGGGGATATCAACCACGGGACTGCAGATCTAAAAACGCTTATTTCTGCCTTTGAGGATTTTTTTAATATTAAGCTCGATAATTATCATAAGACATATAGTGAGATGAGAGCCAGAAAAGATCCAAGAGCCAAATACCTATACCAGATCGCTGTTAACCTAGAAGCAAAAATGCGACGGGATGATGAAAAGTGAATTTTTCGTAGTAAGTCGTAACTACGAAAATCAGCTCTCCATAATTTTTACAAAGAATTTCTACCTCTTCCCTCCTACCTGAACAGCAAATTATATCAATTTTCATCGTTTTCTATTAAACGTTAATTTTTTTCGTACTACGAAAAACCTAGGGAATAATTTCCTGAAAACAATTTCAATTTTATAGAACAGTTATAAACCAGGTCAGGAACAAACAAATGAAATGTTCCGAGCCATAAAATTTGTTCTATTATGCCAACATCAATTATTACTACGGACGATCTTCAGGATTTCAAAATGGAGTTACTCGAAGACATTAAACAACTGCTGAACCAGCAGAAATCAGGTAAAATAAAAAAATACCTGAAATCTGCAGAAGTAATGGATTATTTACAAATAAGTCCGGGAACACTTCAGAACCTACGAATAAATGGCACGCTACCCTTCACTAAGATTGGCGGTATTATCTATTACGATGCAGCGGAAATCCAGAAAGTCATGGAAGAGAACCGTGTACATCATTTAGAATATTAAGCAATGAATTATATTAAGCTTTTAAACGCCGCTTTTGAAAAATTCTATTTTGATGATCGTCTTAATCCAACGCATATCAGCTTGTATATGGCTTTATTCCAGGAATGGAATAGTAGCAGGTTTGCGTTGGATTTTTTCGTGAACCGAAGGGATTTAATGAATGCTTCAAAGATAGGTTCCAAATCTACCTATCACAGATGTATAACCGATCTGAATGCCTGGAGTTACCTGGAATACTTTCCTTCCAATAACCCATACAAAGGCAGTAAAATCAAGATGTCCATTATTGGGACAAGTGATGAACCGGAGGAAGCCCATTACGATCCCAAATTAGAACAACTTGCGGAACGCTACCATCCCATAAAGGAACAAGTAGTAGACCAGCAGCGTCCCGTCAGTGGACAAGTATTGGTATCTACAATAAACAATACTAAACCAATAAAACATAATAAACATCCAAACAGTTTGAAGGTGGTACTGGATTTTTTTAGTAATAAAAATTTTAATCCGGAATATGCAAAAGAGTTCTACGAGTACTATGAAGACAGGCAGTGGCAAACAAGCGATGGTTCTGAGGTGAGAGATTGGAGAGCTTTAGCAAAATATTGGGTCCATCAAAAAGCGCTTATGAAAGAAAAAAATAAGTTAAATAAAAAGCAAGCATCCCATTTCAAGGACAACCTGCGAACCACTAAAAATAAAGATTATGGACAACCCCTCTAAAATAACTGAAGGTGGCGTTGAGTATTCTCTGGGCAAATTTGATGGAACTTGTGTACATTACGACTTCCCAAAAATCTTGATTTATCTTAATGCAAAAGGAAAGCTGCTATTCGGTAAACATTTTAAAATTTATAAAAAAGATAAAGCTGTTCTATTAAAACTCACATCGTACTTCATACGGGATGAAGCTACTTGTAAAAAATTTGATATTGACATCAATAAGGGAATCTTACTTTCAGGGCCCGTGGGTTGCGGTAAAACCTCTTTAATGAAATTATTAAGGCATCTGGTTCCGGCTCAACGCCCTTACGAAATGATTCCTTGCCGAAATGTAACCTTTAGCTTTAATCATTTAGGATATAAAACTATCGAAGACTACGGTAATTCAAAATATTTTTGTTTTGACGATCTAGGTGTAGAGCCCCCGGGAAGATTTTATGGGAAAGACTTAAATGTTATGGGTGAAGTCTTACTCTCAAGGTATGAACTTTTTACAGAAACCCGTCAAAAACTAAAAACCCATGCCACTACCAATTTGAATGCTGAAGAATTGGAAGAACGTTACGGTAATCGTGTTCGCAGCCGGATGCGTGAGCTATTTAATCTGATTGCTTTTGAAAAACAAAGTAGAGATAAGCGATTATAATTCATGAGAATTTACAAATTATGGTAAATCATAAGTTTTTTGTTTAACATATTATTATATTTATGTTTTAAAGTAAAAGGATTTATTAAAGAGCCAATGAATTATCATTGGCCTTTTTTTGTTTTACATTAGTAATATCATAAGAATTTTATAATGCATATAAGTTCATTATCCCTAAGAAATTTTAGAAATTTCTATAAATCTAAATTCCTATTTAAAAAAGGAACTAATACTATAATTGGAGAAAATGGTTCAGGTAAAACTAACCTATTTTTTGCCTTACGGGTTTTAATTGATGATAAACTTCCAAGATATATAAGATTTTATGAGTCTGACTTTAATAGAAGCTTAGGAAAATGGGCTGGGCATTGGATGATTCTATCAGTAACTTTTGAAGAATTAGATGCAAGTGAAGAAGCCCAAGTGCTTGCCGTTCAATCTTCAGGAGATATGGAAGGAGGCAAAAAAACTGGAAGTTATGCGGTCTATTTTAGACCAAAATATCAATTTAGAAAAGAACTTTACGATTACTCGCAATCCCCTGATAAGAGTGTAGAAGGGCTTCAACTTTATCTCGATAAGCTCACTATCGATGATTATGAAACATCGTATCTATGTAGAGGTATGGGAGATTTTAGCGATGATGAAATTTACAAAAAATATGTTGGAGATTTTGAAACAGTTGAATTCCCCAATCCAGATTATAAAGAAGAACTAATATTTGGAACATTTTTACCAAGAGAAATTAGCGTACACAATGAAGTTTCTTGCACGTTTATCAAGGCACTTCGTGATGTTGAAAGCGACTTACGTTCCTATTCAACCAATCCCCTAATAAACTTGCTAAGAGGAAAAGAAAAAACTGTTGAAGTTTCAAAACAAACGGATATAATTGATAGCATTGACAAACTCAACGAGCAGATTAGTTCTCTTAAAGAAGTGAAAGAAGTTAAAGACGGAATTGATAAAAGTATTAAGGAGGCCGTGGGCACAACGTATGGGCCAAATATAGATGTAAAATCCGAGCTTCCGAATAACATGGAAAAGCTATTACAATCACTGAAATTATGGGTTGGAGACCCAGATGAAGAGGGTTATATGGGTAAAATATGGGAGCTTAGTCTAGGTGGTGCAAATATGATTTACCTATCACTCAAATTACTGGAGTATGAAAAAATTAGGACAGATAGAATCGCAAATTTTCTGCTGATTGAAGAACCTGAAGCACATATTCATACACATATACAAAAAACACTATTTGATAACGTGCAAACAAATAAAACCCAGGTTATCATTTCAACTCACTCAACACATATTTCGTCCGTTAGTCGCATAAGTTCAGTAAATATTTTGAGTAGAGGGAATAAGCAGACATTGGTATATCAGCCTGCAAACAATCTTGATGATGAATACATTACAAGAGCCGAACGATATTTAGATGCTATTAGAAGTAATTTACTTTTTGCAAAAGGGATTGTTCTAGTTGAAGGCGATGCAGAACAAATACTCATACCTCAAATGTTTAAAAAAGTCTTTGGGATTTCACTCGATGAAATTGGAGTTAGTCTTGTAAACATTGGGAGTACTGGCTTTAAAAATGTGGCGAGACTTTTTCACAATGATAGAATTAAAAAAAAATGTGCTATCCTTACTGATTTAGATGCTAGCATAGTTGACTTACCAGCCAATGAAGAAGATGATTCTACCTATCAGAAACATTGCAGGGCATCTCAAGTTAGTGGGGCAGAAAGAAAAGTAAAATTAGATAAGTTTTGCAAGAACAACGATTTTTTAAACCCTTTCTATTCAGATTATACATTTGAGGTCGATTTTCTTATGAATGGTAATAGTTACGAATTCGTAGAATCGCTTGATGAAATTTTCAAGCAACAGGCAGCTATCGATTCATCAAAGAAAAAATTGCAAGACAAATCAGTTTCAGTTGCTGGCGTAGAAGTTTTAAGATTGGCTGATAAGAAAGGTAAGGGATGGTTAGCTTTGGTGGTTGCTGATAATTTAGTGTATAATACCTATATTCCAGAATACATCTTAAGAGCAGTAGCTTTTGCTTCTTCACATTTAAATAATGCTTCTAAAGTTAAAACTGCTAAATACAGATTACGTAAAATTAGCCGTAGCAAAACCAATGAGTATTTTGAATTAGCAAAGAAAACGAGCTTTAAGGGTAAGGAAGACCAAGAGATTATTGATGAATATGTAGCTAGTTTTCCCAATGACCAATTTACCAAATTCTTATCGTATTTATGATTTTAGATACTTTAAGTACCCAGCAAAAGGATGCCGTTGTTAAGGATGGTAATGTACTTCTAACCGCTTGTCCAGGTAGTGGAAAAACTCGGGTAATTATACATAAGCTTGCCTATGCTTTAAAAAACATTGATGAAGACAGTAAACAAAGAATAGTCGCGCTTACTTTTACCGTGAGGGCCTCTGAAGAAATATATCGCAGATTAAATGCAATGGGCATCAACAGCAAGCGGGTTTGGTCTGGTACTTTGCATTCATTTTGCCTTGAGTGGATTATTAAACCCTATTCCTGTTATTTGCCGGAACTTGAAAATGGATTTTTAATTGCAGACGAAACTTATGCCTCGGATATTATAAGTGAGCTTAAAGAAAAACATAAATTAAAACCTATTGACCCGATTGATTTCAGATTCAATAGGGAAGGCACATTTGCCGAGCCAAAAACAATTCAGAAAAGAGTTCTTAAAGAGTATCACGCAAGGCTCCAAGCAGAGAAGTTAATTGATTTTGAACTTCTACTTTATTACTCTTATAAGCTCTTAACCAAACATCCCAAAATAAAAAAAACACTAGCTAATATTTTCAGCCTTATATGTGTTGACGAATATCAAGATACACAAGATTTGCTTTACGCAATTATTTCTTCTATTGTAACGGCTGGAGAAGGTAGTACAGACCTTTTTTTAGTTGGAGATACTGACCAGGCAATCTATGCTTCTTTGGGAGGTATTGCCAAGAGTCTGGAAGAAATACAAGATGAGTTGAATACTTTACCCATCGAACAACTTACGCTGTCTGGAAATTATAGGTCAACCCAAAAAATTATTGACTTTTATTCCATTTTTCAGACAAATCCTATTGACATCATAGCAATTGGTAAAAACAATAAAGCTGAAAGCACAATAACTTACAACCAAACCGTTGACAAAGGACATTTGGTTGATGAGATTGCACGACTTATAGAGCATAGCTTGGATAATGAAATTCCCGAGGATGAAATTTGCGTATTGGTACCACAATGGTGGTTAATAACCACAATCACAAAACAGCTAAGGGCAAAACTACCAGATGTAAACTTTGATGCTTCTGGTTTGGCACCAATGTCAAAAAATCGAAATAATATTTGGTATAAATTATCAAGGTTATTCTTGACACAACCAAAACCAAAAATATATTCATTGCGATACAAATGGTGTACTGAAGTAATCGAAAACTTCAAAGAACATACGAATACAGATTTCAAAGAAGAGTATCAAACAGAAAGGAACGTCTTAAGACTGATTAATTCGATTACATCTGATGAAACCGAAGGCATAGATTATCTAAAGGATTGTTTTGACAAATTTCTTGATGCTGTTGGCATTGACCAAAACATTTACGAGCAACTTCTTATAAATCGTAAGACCTTTTTCGATGTAATTAAGAGCCGCCTAGAGGACCCAACATTTCAAGTACCTAGTGATATAAAGTCCTTTATGAGTTTTTACAGAGAAATGTCAGGTGTTGTCATTAACACTTGTGTCGGTGTAAAAGGAGAAGAGTTTGAAACTGTGATTGCGTATGGATTACTCAATGGTTATGTTCCTCATTGGAATGACATTTTTAATGCAGACCCTGTGGCAGCTTCAAAAAAACTGCTTTATGTTATTTGCTCAAGGGCAAAGACCAACTTGCATTTAATTTCAGAAACTGGCAGACAAACTAGAGCTGGAAATCCTTTAGAGATTACACCAGAATTAAAAGGGTTAGATTTTGAATTTGATGAACTCTAAGCAATGATGAAAATTGATGTCTAACAGAAATCACTAGAGATTCAGAAGCTAATCTCTAGATATTCAAAAGAGAGTTTCGTATGCTTTTTTGCTGATTTTATCCGGCATCATCCAGAAAGAGGTAATATGGGTTTCGCAAAAAAAATTAAATCGAAATTAAAAGACTCTTTATACCTGATTATGCTAAGGCTCTCAACTCCTACTGAAGGGAATGAAGAGCTTTATTACTCTAAAGAAAATGATTTGGTTCTTCAAGAAGTAGCAGGTATTCTTTCGCAGATAGTTAGCTTTTATTTATCCGAAAATTATCCTGCCGGTTTCTTCAATGATATCTCTGATAAGAGAAAACAACTAGTTGTTCATGAAATGGCATTCAAAAATTACTTTCAAAATGGGATTTTAAATTATAGGGAACAGGAGATAAATAAGTTAATTAGATTATTCAAGCCCTATCAAGATAAAATCAAAAAAAGATTAGAAATAGACTTTAAAACTTTGATTGATCTGTGTAATTATTCGGAATCATTTTATCGTGAAAAATCAATTAAGTCCAAGTCGTTTATATTGGATAAAAACTTTGATAAATTAACTCGATTATCTGCCAACGGATTAATAGATGAGCATAAATTCAAAGAAAAATTCTCAGAACTACCAAGTGATACTCTAGAGACTTTTTGGAGTTTTGTAGAAAAACCTCACCAAAGTTTACTTTTCAAAAAAGCAGACTATTATCCTTCTTTTCAAAAAGAAGATATTGACACTTATTGTCGTTTATTTTCCATTGATATCAAAGATGTTCACGACAACTTATTTTATTCTGAAGGAAATCCTTTAGAACAAAAACCTATTATTAAGATTAATAATGATGAATATTTAAACGTGCATCAAAAACAATTACCATCAGCTTTTTATGATTTACTCTACGATACCCTCACTAAGACAAACAAAGAAAAAGAACAACTAAACCTTCGAAGAGGTAAAGTTGTATTGGAGAACCATACTTTAGCTATATTTAAAAAAATTTTTAAGAAATCCAAGAAGATAAAAATTTTCACTAATTATTTCGTAAACAACCTACCTGAGGAAAAGGATATATTAGTTTTGGTAAATGGCAATGCTTATATTATTGAATGTAAATCATCTAGATACAGAGAACCAAGAAGAGTTACTGAACAAGCATATCCAAGAATCAAATCGGATTTTAAAGAATGTATTCAAAAAGGTTATGACCAATGCTATCAGGTGGAACAGGAGTTATTGAACAATGATATTGTATCTATAAGTTACAAAAAGGAACACGAAGTAATTTATACATATAGTATTAATGAGATTTTTTCAATCGTAGTTACTTCCGAAAGGTTTGCTTCCATACAAACAGATTTAGGATTATTGCTTAACAAAGAAAATGATGAAGACCCCTATCCGTGGTCTATATATGTTGATGATTTAGAAACATTTCTAAAAGTCCTAAATTATAAATTTAATAATCCCGCTAGAAAATTTTTTGAATTTTTAAAGTATAGAGAATTATTGCACGGTAGATTAATAACTAATGATGAATTGGATTTGTGTGCTATGTTTTTGAAAACACCAAAACATTTCAAGGAATTATGTAAAAGTGATTATACGGTTATAACAGATCCGACACTACAAAATTTTTTTGACGAGCTATACTTCAGTGAAAAATTAAAATTCAATCTTGAAGTTTTTTAACTCTTATGAAATACTTCATTGAATAAAAACACCAAAATCTACTAAAAACACTAATATTTATTTCAATAATATCGATCTCTTTATCATCCAAGCCTAAAGCAATCACTATTCTTTTCTTATTTCAGTTTCTTGTCCAAAAATGATGTACATATTCAGGAACAAAATCACAAAACTGACGTCTTTGTACCCTTCTCCCCTTTCCACATTTCAAGTTATCAACACCTCATTTTCAGAATTTCATAGAATTTAATGCTAAATGAAAGCATTGAAAATCAATTTAATATAAAAAATATTTTATTCACAATTCATTGATTTTCAATTATTTAAGTGATTAAATTTCTAATTTTCTCATAACGAAAACGAGCCAAAATTTAAAATTATTCGTTATGAAAAAATCTATCTCTCTGGCAACTTTTTTCTCGTTGCTATCCACGTCACTTTTTGCGCAAATCGGTGGGATCGAAGATTCCGTAGCCGATATTTCCGATACTATAAGGAATATATTTCCAATCATCCTTGGAGTCATCTTTTTAGTCGGCTTTCTTTTTAATGCCGGCCACTTCTTTGGGGAAAACTCCGATTTGAAAAAAGGAATAACCCGGGTGTTGGTCTTTGTTCTTATCGCAGGCGCTGTGGTAGGCATCTTCACCTATTTGATCACCATTGTAGTCTAGATCGGAAGCTAAGCCAGATTTAAAAATACACAAAGGAACAATTATGAAAAAGTATGAACCTTATAGGAATATTCGAAAAGGTGCGGTAATCTTTGGGCTTCCCCTTACCCTATTCGCGCTAATGATGCTTTCGATAATCGCGTCCCTACTGGTGATCATTTTCTCCTTCAGTCTGGGTGTGATTATTAGCGCCCTGCTCTTTAATGCATTCTTGTATATCGGGTTAAACCGTATCAGTAGGCTCCTGGAATTTCTACAAATGACCGGGGCATTTCCAAAAATGATTAGTAATAAAAGAAACTCAGGTATCGATTATGAAGAAGATTAATCTTTCCTCCCACTGGCCGATTGCTGATATCCGGGATAATATTATTTTCGCCAAGAATGGTAATGTTGTGCTGTGTTATCAGCTGGACCTACCTGAAATCTATTCTTTATCGGAAAAAGATTTTGAAGACCTGCACGCCACCTGGTTCCAGGCGCTTAAGTCCCTACCGGTAGGTACAGTAGTGCATAAGCAGGATATTTATGAGAAAAAGGCATTCACTGCAACGTCACTTCCAAACAAAACCTTTTTGGAAAAGGCCACCCAGAATCATTTTAAGGATCGGGAGTTTATTGAACACCGCTCTTTATTATTCTTTACCCTGACTCGAAATAAGACTTTACAGCATCCGAAATACCTAAACCCTTTTCGAAAAGTCTCCAAAGAAATTGTAAGGGAACTGGATGCCAACCTTAAAAGCTTTATCGGATCAGTAAACGATTGTGTTTCCTTTATTGCTAACAGCCGAAAGGTTTCTATAAAAGCATTACCACCAGAAGAAATCACCAAACTCACTACGGAATATTTCAATGGTTTCAATGATGGTTTCGATACTGATATGCTACTGGAAAAACAACATATTCAAACGGGGAACAATTATTTTGATGCTCTGGCTATCAATAGCGAGCTGTGCTTTGGCGAAAGGGTACAGTCAAGCAAGACCAATGAGAAATTCACATCTGATGACTTTGTATTTCACCAGGGGTTTATTGATGGGCTGGGGCTTCATTTAAGAGAAAACCATATAGTCAACCAGGTACTCTACCTGGATGATAAACACAAATGGCGCAAGCTACTGGATAAAAAAGTAGAAGAGCTCAGCAAGAGTTCCAACTTTGGCTCTCAAAACAAAGTCATTTTAGGAAAGATCCAGGAAATCCTGGAGAAAATTAATAGCGATGATAATGCGCGGATTATCCGTGGCCATTTCAATGTAATCTTTTGGGATCGCGATCCTCGTAATTTGGAAGGCATTGCCTCTAAAATTAAGGCTGAGTTCAAGGAACTCGATATTACCCCTTACGCTCCACGGGGTGAGGAACGAAAAAATTACCTGCTAAACAGCTACTGCTGCTTCTCTTCCAATTTTTCCGATGAAGATCTCTATGTCACCGATTTGAAACATGCCTTGTGCCTTTTTATCAATAACAGCAATTATAAATCGGATCCTAACGGTATCATTTTTAATGACCGTGAACATAATATTCCCGTAATAAAAGATGTTTGGGATGAGGGAAAGAAACGCATTAAGGCGCGAAACTTTTCCATCTTCGCCCCTACCGGGGAAGGGAAATCCTTTCTGGCCAATAACATCCTTCGTCAATATTTTGAAAACGGGGTGCGCCTGGTTATTATCGATCTTGGAGGTTCTTATACCAAGTTCGCTAAGCTCTATCCTGATAAGTACACTGTTTTGCGCTACGAGAGCGGAAAAAGTCTAGGTATTAATCCTTTCTACATATCCAATACCAATGATGTAAGCCCGGATCGGCTGGAGGATCTTTCGGTGTTCCTATTGGAACTCATTGCTGCAGATGACAAGGTTACTAAAGCACAATCCGTAGCCATAAAAAAGATCCTCCGTTACTATTACAAAAACACCACGGGAAACCATTCCTTAGATAGTTTTTACCGTTTTATCGAGCAGCGAAAAGATGAGCTGCTGGAGACCCTTAAAATCCATCCCGACTACTTCAATATTACCAACTTTTTGCACGTGCTCTCGGAGTATGTCGGCGATGGTCTATACAGCTTCTTATTTGAAGTTAGCGAAGATCAAACTTACAAGATCGAAGATAAGCGGCTGATTGT